>NZ_AMXC01000007.1:0-187622 GCF_000310165.2 Thauera sp. 63 | reverse complement strand
CCAGCTCGGCCGCGTTGAGCGCCTGGCGGGCGGCATCGAGCACCGCCTCCGCCTCGCGTGCACGCTCGGCTGCGGCCTGCAGCGCCTGCTCGGTCGGCAGCTCGCCCTCGTGCCGGGCAGGTGCCGGGTGCGCCGCACTGCCGCACACCGGGCACGCCTCGCCGGCATGCAGGTGAGCGGCCAGGATGGCGGCCTGGGCCTGGCGCCAGTCCGCATCCAGCGCCGCAGCCTTGGCGCGGGCTTCGCCTGCAGCGCGCTGCGCGGCCTCATGGCGGGTTCTCGCCTTGGCCTCCTCCGCCTCGCGGCCGGCAAGCTGCTTGCGCGCCGCGGCCAGTGCAGCGAGCGCCCGGGCGCGCTGCTCGGCCTGCTGCAGGCGCAGCTCGAGCGCGGCGCGCTCAGCCGCGAGCGGCTGCAGGGCGTCGATGCGTGCGGCGAGCGTGGTGCGTCGGGTGGCGACCGTCTGCTGCGTGGCCGTGGCGGCGGCGAGCGCCTTGTCTGCCGCGATGCGCACCGCCTCGCAGCGGCTGGCCTCGATCTCGGCCTGGGCCAGCCGGGCGACCGCGTCGGCCAGCCCTTCGAGACGCAGCAGCTCGCGCTGCGCCGCCTCGCGCGCCGGCGCACGGGCGATCTCGGCCTGCAGCGTGACTTCGGTCTGGCCCAGGCGCTGGGCGGCTTCGGTGGCGTCGCGCGCGGCCTGGGCTTCGCGCTGCACCGCCTCGTCGGCACTGCGGCGCGCGGACGCCAGGGCCGTGTCGGCCGGCAGCACCTGCATCGCGCGGCGTGCCTGCTCCAGCCGCAGGCGCTGGGCGTCGAGTTCGGCCTTGCCGGCCTCGAGTGCCTGCAGCGCCGCGGCGGCGGCGGCGGCTTCGGCGAACTGGGCCTCGACCGCCTGACCGTGCTGCAGCGCGGCACGTGCTGCAGTGTCTTCGGTCCGCGCCTGCTGCTCGGATTCGCTGAGCGTGACAAGCACGCCCTGCAGCGCGTCGCGCCGGGCGACGAGCGCGTCCATCGTGTCGACGCCCGCCTGGCCGAGCAGGGTCTGGCGCTGCAGCGCGGCCTTCTCGCCGCGTTCGCGCAGCGCGGCGGCCTCGGCCTTGAGGGCGTCCTGCAGGTGCTTGTAGGTGGCCGTGCCGAACAGGGTCTCGAGGATCTTCTCGCGCTCGGCCGAACTGGCCGCCAGCAGCTTGCGGAACTGGCCCTGCGGCAGCAGCACGACCTGGCGGAACTGATCGGCCTTGAAGCCGAGCAGGTCCTCGACCAGCGCGGTGACCTCGGTGGTGCGCTGGGCGAGCGGAATCCAGTCCACACCATTGGCATCGAGGCGGAACAGCTCCGCCTTCGCCGGTGCATTGACCACGCCGCCGCCACGCTGCGCGGCGCGGGTCTGCTCGGGCACGCGGCGCACGCGGTAGCGCTGCGCGCCGAGCGCGAACGCCAGCTCGACCTCGGTCTGCAGTGCCGCGTCGGCATGGTGGCTGCGCATCTCGCGCGCGCTGCGCTCGCCGCCCGAGGTGTCGCCGTAGAGCGCGTAGGTGATGCCGTCGAGGATGGAGGTCTTGCCCGCGCCGGTGGGGCCCGCGATGAGGAACAGCGCGCCGGGCGGCAGACGGGTGAAGTCCACCTCCTCGCGGGTGGCGAAGGGGCCGAAGGCCTGCAGGCTGAGCTTGAGCGGCTTCATGCGTGGCGCGCCTCGCGTTCCATGCGCGCCACCAGGCGGTCGAGCACGTCGCGGCCGGCCTCGTCCAGCGCCATGCCGGTGGTTTCAAGGTGGAAGCTGGCGAACAGATCCTGCACGCGGATGCGGCGATGGTCCGCAGCGGCCCGGCCCGGACCGTCGCCGACCAGCGCGGGACGCTCGATGGCCAGCGCATTGGGATAGGCGGTGCGCAGCTTGCCCATGGCGTCGAGCAGCGCGCCGGTATCGGCCAGGCGGGCGAGGATGTAATCGTCGCGGCGCGGATCGGTCGCCGCGGCGGCGAGGAGGGCGTCGAGTTCGCCCTCGACGATGCGCAGGTCGCGGCGCGGCGTCAGTGCAAGGCGCTCGATGCGGCAGGCGCCGGCGGCGTCGAGCTCGACCAGGTTCACCGACTTGGCATGATCCGCTTCGGAGAACGCGTACTTCAGCAGCGAGCCGGAATACTGGATGCGCGCCTCACCGACCTGTTGCGGCCGGTGCAGGTGGCCCAGCGCGACGTAGTCGAAGCCGTCGAACAGCGCCGCCCCCACCGCGCCGCTGGCCCCCACCGATAGCGGCCGCTCCGACTCGCTCTCGCTGCCGCCGAGCACGAAGGCGTGCGCCACCACCACGCTGCGCGCGCCGGCCGGCTGTGCTGCGCGCGCGGCCCGCAGTTGTGCGGCCAGGGCGGCATGGTGCGAGTCGATCGCCGCGGCGTTCTCATCGTCAGATGCAGGCATCGCCGCACGCACCACCGCCGGCTCGGCATAGGGCAGCGCGTGGATCGCCACCGCGCCGTAAGCGTCGTGCAGCACCAGCGGCTGTGGGTCGGCCTCCACCGGGCCCCGCACCGTCAGCCCCGCGCCGCCGAGCAGGTCCGCACCGAAGGCGAGGCGATCGGGACCATCGTGATTGCCGGCGATCATGACCACCGGAATGCGCAGCCCGCGCACCAGCTCGGTCAGCACCATGTCGAGCAGGCGCACGGCCTCGGCCGGTGGCACCGAACGGTCGTAGATGTCGCCGGCGAGCAGGATGGCGTCGGGTCGCGTGTCCGCGGCCAGGCGGACGAATTCGCCGAGCACGTGGGCCTGGTCCTCGAGCAGGGAAACGCCGTGATAGACACGGCCGAGATGCCAGTCGGCGGAGTGGAGGAATCGCATCTTGCCTCGCTGGGTTGGTTTGCAGTCGTGCGGCCGTCCGCACCGGCGCGAGCGGAAGGATACGGCACATCGGCCGCCCGCAGGCTTGGCGGACGCGCGTGCGCAGCGCCGACAGAATCGTCCTACAGCGCGATCCGTTTCGTCGGACAGCCGGTCGGGCCGGCCTTGTCTATATTTGACTTGCATCCCGCTCGCGGGGAGACCCGCCACCCATCAGGAGTCCATCATGAAGCACACCGCTGCCACGCTCGCCCTGTCGGGCCTGCTCGCCTTCACCGCCGTCGGCTGCGCCGTCACGCGCGACCAATCCACCGTGGGCGAATACGTCGATGACGCGACCGTCACCACCCGCGTCAAGGCCAAGTTCGCCGAGGACCCGACGGTCAGCGCGATGTCGATCAGCGTCGAGACGCTGAAGGGCACCGTACAGCTGTCCGGCTTCGCCAAGAGCACCGCCGAACGCAACCGCGCCGCCGAGATCGCCCGCGGCACCCCGGGCGTGAAGGCGGTCAAGAACGACATCGCCGTCCGTCCGTAAGCACGGCGAAGGAAACAGACGAAGGGGGAGCGATCCCCCTTTTTCGCATTCCGGGGGGCCCGGGTTCGATTCCTCGCAGGCCGCCCGTCGTCGCGCAACATCCGCTATAAGGTCCCTTCCGGTCCCGATCGCGTCACGGAGAAGCCCCTTGTCCCGTCCGTCGTCCCTTCTGCCCCGCACCACCACCTTGTTGCTCCTGATGGTGCTGGCGCTCGGCTTCACGCTCGGGGTGGTGTGGCTGCTGAGCGCACAGCGACATTCCGCAACCAGCCGCGAGGCGCTGCAGCAACTGCAGGCACGGTCCAGCCGCATCGTCCAGCTGGACACCTTGCTGGTGAACGTGCTCGATGCCGAATCGGGCGTGCGGGGCTTCATCAACAGCAACAACCCGGTGTTCCTGACGCCGTATCAGGATGGCCGTGCCGTTGTCGACAAGACTCTGGCCGCGCTGAAGGCCGGCGAATGGGAGAACGCCGCCCAGCGCAGCAGCCTCGACCAGCTGGCCCTGCTGATCGAGGCACGCTGGAAGGTAATGACGCAGGCGCTCGCGCAAAGTGCCTTGCCGAAGACGGATGGCCCCACCGGCGGGATCGGCAAGGAGCTCACCGACGACATCCGCAGCCTCATCCTCGGGCTGCGGGCGCAGACGGTGGCGGAGATGAACGCGACGATCGTGGCTTCGTTCGACCGTTTCGCCGAGGCGCGCCGCACGAATACGGTCCTCGGCCTGGGCGTCCTGGTGTTGCTGCTGGCGATCATCGTGCTGCTGTACCGTCAGGAACGGCTGCGCGACCGGCTGGCCGCGCTGCTGCAGTCGGAAAACGCGCGCCTGCAGGCCGAGGTCGCGGCACGCACCGCCGATCTCAGCAACCTCGCCACCTACCTGACGAACACGCGCGAGGCCGAACAGGAACGCATCGCACGCGAGCTGCACGACGAACTCGGCGCCCTGCTGACGGCCGCCAAGCTGGACGCGGGCTGGATCGCGCGCAAGCTGCCGGCCGAGGCGATGGCGCCGCTGCGCGACCGCTTCGACCGCCTGCTCGACACGCTGAGCCAGGTGATCTCCATCAAGCGCCGCGTCGTCGCCGACCTGCGCCCGCCCCTGCTGGCCGAACTCGGCCTGATCGAGGCGCTGCGCTCGCTGGCACAGTCGGGGATGGTGGGCGAGAACGAGGGCCGGATCGAACTGGAGCTGCCCGAAACGCTTCCCGAGCTGCCGGCGAGCGTATCGTTGGCGCTCTTCCGCATCGCGCAGGAGGCGCTCACCAACGTTCGGCGCCATGCGCAGGCAAAGCGGGTGCGCCTGAGCCTCACGGTCGAACCGCAGGAGATCGTGTTGCAGGTGGAAGACGACGGCACCGGCTTCGACCCGTCGGTGCAGCGCCTGAATCGCCACGGCCTGACCGGCATCGCCCACCGCGTGCAGATGCTGGCCGGCCGTCTCGACGTCGCCAGCCGCCCGGGGCACGGAACCCGCATCGAAGCCCGCGTCCCGCTGAACGCCGCCGCGGCGTAAGTGCTCGCGCCGTCGCGCGCGGGGGTCAGCAGCGCGGCACGGCGGCCTGGATGAAGTCGAGCAGCTCGTCCATCTGGAAGGACTTGTCGAAGAAGTGCTCCGCGCCGAGCGCACTGCAGCGCGCACGCACCGTGCTGTGGCCGTAGTTGGAGAACACCACCGCACGCGGCCGCCCGAAACGATCGGGCTCGGCCTTCAGGCGGCTGAGCACGCCCAGCCCGCTGCCCTGGCGCAACTCCAGGTCGACGATGGCGACATCGGCCCGATGCTGTTCGAGCTCGGCCAGCGCCCCCTGCTCGTCGCCGGCGGCGGCAACGACCTCGACGCCATCGAGCTCGGCGAGCATGTCGCGCAGCATCGCACAGAGGATGGGCGAATCCTCGATGAGGACGACGCGAAGGGGACGGGGGTCGGACTCGGCCATGGCAGGGGCACCGGTCATTCCAGGATGAGCCCGTGACGCAGGGCATAGGTCGCCAGTTCGGCGTTGCTCGACACGTCGAGCTTCTCGAGCAGCCGCGAGCGGTAGGTGCTGACGGTCTTGACGCTCAGGTTGAGGACCGCGGCGATGTCCGACACCGATTCGCCGCGCGCGAGCCGCAGGAAGACCTGCAGCTCGCGGTCGGACAGCTTCTCGTGCGGCGCGCTGGCGCCGCCGCCGGTCAGCTCCTGCGCCAGCAGTTCGGCGGTGCGCGGCGACAGGTAGCGGCGCCCCTGGGCCACCGCGCGGATCGCATTGATCAGCTCCTCGCGCGTGCAGTCCTTGCACAGGTAGCCGTCGGCACCGTTGCGGATCATCGCCAGCGCATAGCGGTCCTCCGGGAAGCCGGACAGCACCAGGATGCGGAGCGCGTCGTAGCGCTGGCGCGCGGCGCGCAGCACATCGACGCCACTCTGACCGGGCAACGAGAGGTCGAGCAGCAGCACGTCGGTCTCATGCTGGCGCAGGCCCTGCAGCGCTTCCTCGCCGGAAGCGGCCTCGAACGGGAACTCGAAACCCAGTTCGTCGGCAAGCATCTCGCGGAAGCCCGCGCGCACGATCTGGTGATCATCGACGATGGCGATACGCAACATGGCCGGTAGTCCGATTCATGATCCAGCGGTTGAAGGATAGTCGAGCGGCCGGTCGCCCATCCAGGCGCCGGCCCTCGGCGATCACCCCGCGGCGGACTTGGGCCGGCACGGGGGCGGTATCCGGCGTCATCGTCCCTTGGCGAGGTTGATGAGGAAGCTGGCAACGGCCATCACCAGGAACACGACGAACAGGATCTTGGCGATGCCCGCGGCACCGGCGGCGATGCCGCTGAAACCAAACACGGCGGCGATCAGGGCGATGACGAAGAAAACGACGGCATAGTGCAGCATGTTGCTCTCCTTTGTCGGAAGACCCGCCGGACGCCAGCCGCAGCAGCGGCCTCCCGGCGGCGGGTGGGCCGCCTCGGCGACGGCGCGCTGCGCGGTGCGCGGTGCGTGCCGTTGTCCGGCGCCCGACTCCACTCTAGGCAGGCCCCCCTGCCCGCCCCATCAGCCCGCTCCGAAACCCGCGTCGGACGATTCCGACATCGGCCCCTTCATCAAACAGAATGCGCTGATGTTGCGTGGCAGAATGCTGTTTTAGTCCGAATCCAGCAGAAAGATGCACAAATCACTGCCCGCCCAGACCACCGAGACCATCGAGAACGACTGGCTCGCCCTGTTCGATCAGGCCCCGCTGGGCGCGCGCGCCGCGGTACGCGACATCATCGCGACCCATCGCGAGGCGATGGCCGACGCCTTCTACGAACGCATGATGCAGGACCCGGAGGCACGCGCCTTCCTCAGCAGCGAGGTCGTCCATGAGCGCCTGCATGCGTCCATGCAGCGCTGGCTGACGACGCTGTTCTCGTGCGAGACGCGCGAGCAGTTCCTCACCGCGATGGCGATGCAGCGGCATGTGGGCGAGGTGCATTCGCGCGTGGATGTGCCGGTCAACATCGTCGCGCGCGGCGCCCGCGTGCTGAAGAACCGTATCGGCGGCTACCTTGCGCGCAGCCCGCTCGGACGCGACGAACTGGTCGAGGCGGTGATCTACGTGGACAGCCTCATCGACCTTGCCTTCGAGGTCATGAGCTCCGCCTTCGTCGCCTCGCACGAGCGCACCGCGCGCATCGACGAGGCCTACCGCTCGTTCTCCTCCGGGCAGAACATGTCGCTCGAACGCGAGCGCCAGCGCTCGGCCCTGCTGGACTGGGAGAACCGCCTCCTGCAGACGGTGATGACCGGCCAGCCCGGCGACGACCTGCCCAGCGTCAGCGACTCGTCCTTCGGCTTGTGGATGCAGCACAAGGCCTCGGCCCTGTTCCGTGGCGCGTCGGAACACGCGACGGTGCGCAAGCTGATGCGCTCGATCGACGAAACCCTGCTGCCGCTGTGCGCGCAGCAGCTCGGCGCGGGCAACCTGAGCGAGGTACGCCACCTGCTCAAGCAGGTCCAGGCCGAGGTCGGCGAACTCAAGTTCCTGATCGAGAGCATGTTCGAGCACCTCGTCGACCTCGAGTCCGGCAAGGACGCCCTGACGCAGCTGCTCAACCGCCGCTTCCTGCCCGCCATCCTGGCGCGCGAATGCGAGATCACCCGCAGCGAGGGCAAACCCTTTGCGCTGCTGCTGGTCGATGTCGACCACTTCAAGCACATCAACGACGCGCACGGCCACCAGGCGGGCGACCGCGTGCTGCAGCAGGTCGCCGCGATCCTGCAGAACAGCGTGCGCTCGGGCGACTTCGTGTTCCGTTATGGTGGCGAGGAGTTCCTGATCGTACTGGTCGAGATGGACCACACCCGCGCGATGCGGGTGGCCGAGAAGATCCGCACGCGCATCGCGGCCGAACCGTTGCTGATCTCGAACGGCGGACAGCTCAACGTCACCGTCAGCATCGGCGTGGCCATGCACGACGGCCATCCCGACTACCAGCGCCTGGTCAATCGCGCGGACGGCGCCCTGTATCGCGCCAAGCAGGGCGGGCGCAATCGCTGCGAACCCGATCTCCCCGACGCGAACGCCTGAAGGCCGCGCGGCACCAGCGCCTTTGCCTGCGCTATAATGCAAGGCTTTGTTTTATCTGAAAAACAGGATTTTCCGTGCTCGTCGCAGCCAACATCACCATGCAGTTCGGGGCCAAGCCCCTGTTCGAGAATGTCTCCGTCAAGTTCGGCGACGGCAACCGCTACGGCCTGATCGGGGCCAACGGTGCCGGCAAGTCGACCTTCATGAAGATCCTGTGCGGTGCGCTCGAAGCCTCTGCCGGCAACGTCTCCAAGGACGTTCATGAACGGATGGCCTACCTGCGCCAGGACCAGTTCGCCTACGAGGACATGCGCGTGCTCGACGTGGTGATGATGGGTCACGAAGAACTGTGGGCGGCGATCAAGGAGCGCGACGCGATCTACGCCAACCCGGACGCCACCGAAGACGACTACATGCACGCCGCCGAGCTCGAGGGCAAGGTCGGCGAATACGACGGCTACACGGCGGAGGCGCGCGCCGGCGAGCTGCTGCTGGGCGTCGGCATCGACACCGCGCTGCACAACGGCCCGATGAGCGAAGTCGCCCCCGGCTGGAAGCTGCGCGTGCTGCTGTGCCAGGCGCTGTTCGCCAACCCTGACATCCTGCTGCTCGACGAGCCGACCAACAACCTCGACATCAACACCATCCGCTGGCTCGAGGACGTGCTCAACAACCGCGACTGCACGATGGTCATCATCTCGCACGACCGCCACTTCCTGAACCAGGTCTGCACCCACATGGCCGACCTGGACTACGGCACGATCACGATCTACCCGGGCAACTACGACGACTACATGGAAGCGTCGACCATGGCGCGCGAACGCCAGTCGTCCGCCAACGCCCGCGCCAAGGACAAGATCCAGGAGCTGCAGGCCTTCGTGCGCCGCTTCTCGGCCAACAAGTCCAAGGCCAAGCAGGCCACCAGCCGCCTGAAGCTGATCGACAAGCTGAAGCCCGAGGACGTGAAGCCGTCCAGCCGCCAGTACCCCTGGATCCGCTTCGACTACGACGAGAAGGACAAGCTGCACCGCCTGGCCTGCGAGGTCGACAACATCTCCTTCGCCTACGAGGGCATGGAGAAGCCGCTGATCAACCGCTTCTCGATCGCCATCGAAGCGGGCGAGAAGGTGGCGATCATCGGCGAGAACGGCGTCGGCAAGACCACGTTGATGAAGCTGCTGGTGGGCGAACTGCAGCCGCAGAAGGGCGCCATCAAGTGGGCGGAGAAGGCCAAGCCGGGCTACTACGCGCAGGACCACTCGGCCGACTTCGCCGAGGACGTCAGCCTGACCGACTGGATCGCGCCCTACTCCCGCATCACCGCCGCCGCCACCGGCGAGGACAACGAGACCCTGCTGCGTGGCACGCTCGGCCGCCTGCTGTTCTCGGGTGACGAGGTGAAGAAGTCGGTGAAGGTGATCTCCGGCGGCGAGCAGGGCCGCATGCTGTTCGGCAAGCTGATGCTGTCGCGTCCCAACGTGCTGCTGATGGACGAGCCGACCAACCACCTCGACATGGAATCCATCGAGTCGCTGAACACCGGCCTGGACAAGTTCAGCGGCACGCTGGTCTTCATCTCCCACGACCGCGAGTTCGTCAGCTCGCTGGCGACGCGCATCATCGAGATCAAGCTCGACGGCCAGATCGTGGATTATCGCGGCACCTACGAGGAATACCTGTCCTCGCAAGGCCTGGAGTAATCACAGCCAGAGCGCGCGCAGCGGCGTATCCGGCGAGAACCGGTGCGCCACCTGCGCCTGCAGCAGTTCGGCGGTGGCGAGCGCATCGGTCAGCGCGTGATGGGCGCGGTAGCGCGGCAGGCGGTAGCGCGCGCGGCTGTCGGCAAGACGGATCGACACCGGCTCCGGCTTGCGCCCGAACAGGCGGGCGAACAGGCCGGGCGCCGGCTGGCGGTGCAGTCGTGCCTCCAGCGCCATGGTGTCGATGACCGGGAATTCCAGCCCTTCGCCAATCCGCGCCTTCAGCGCCAGATCCAGGAACGTCCGCTCGATCTCCCGGCAATGCACGACGACCACGCGGCCGGCAAGCGTCGCTAGCAGCTCATCGACGATCGCGCCGAGATCGGGTGCCGCATCGATCTGCGCGTGCGTGATCGCATGGAGGGTGACCGAGTCGGGCTTGAGTTCGCTGCGGGGCCGCAGCACCCAGTAGCGCGAGGCACTGGAGGCGATGCGGCCGAGCGTCATCGGCACCACGCCGATGCTGACGATCTCGTCATGCGCCGGGTCGAGACCGGTGGTCTCGACGTCGAGCGCGACCATCGGCACGTCCTGCAGCACCGTATCGCCTGCAGGCACCCCACGGGCGTAGAAGGCCCGCAGCCGCGGGTCGTCCGCACCGGCGGCCAGATCGATGAAACGCCGCGGCCAGTCGAGCGCGCCCGGCGGGTCGCCGCGCCTGCGCGGAGCGTGCCCTTGCGTACCTTTCAGATCCCCCAGATGCAGCATCGGGCCGTCCTCAGTTGGCCCGCCCGGGCTGGTAGCGGTACTTGAGGAATTTCTGCGCGTTGCCAAGGATCAGGAAGGCGTCGCGCAGGCTCTTGCGCTCGAACTCGGACAGCTTTTCCGGATCGATGCTGTTGTCCGGCGCCTCGCCCGCGGCCAGGGATTCCGCCTGGTGGCGGGCGCGCACCATGGCGATGAACTCGAGCGCATCGTACAGATCCTGCCCGCGGCCCAGCGGCAGGATGGCGGCGTCGATGATGTCCTTCAGGCGCTCGAAGGAGTTCAGCGAGGCCGAGCCGATCGCCAGCGCATGCACCCGGATCAGGTCGGCCAGCGGCGCGGTGCCGCGGCGCTTGATGTTGATGACGCGGGTGTGGCGGCCGTCGGATTCGACCACGAAGTCCTTGAAGAAGCCCAGCGGCGGCGTGCGCAGCAGCGCGTTGCGCGCCATGCAGGCGAGGAAGCGCGCGTTGCCCTTCGCCTTGCGCGCGATCAGCTCGCGCAGGCGCGCCGCCCACTCCACCCGCCCCCACACCCCGTCGAGGTCGAAGAAGATGCCGGCGTTGAGCAGGGACTCCGGCGTCGGCCGCTCGATCCAGTCGCTGAAGGTGCGCTCCCACACGCGCAGGGGCTGGCGCCATCTCTCGTTGGTCGCCATCACCCCGCCGCTGCAGTAGCTGTAGCCGCAGCGCGCCAGGCCGTCGCTGACGAAGGCGGCGAGCGCCGCGAAGTAGGCATCGTGCTGCGCGCGGTCGAAGCGGTTGTCCAGCACCAGCGCATTGTCCTGGTCGGTGACGATGAGCTGCTCCTGCCGCGCCATCGACCCGAGCGCGAGGAAGCAATAGGGCACGGGCGGCGGGCCGAGTTCGGCCTCGGCCAGCTCCAGCAGGCGTTGCTTGAAGCTGCGCCCGATCGCGGCCATCGCGCTGCCCACCATGTGCGAGCTCGCGTCTTCGCCCAGCATGCGCACGAAGCACGCGCGCACATCGGGCACCAGCGCGGCGAGTTCGTCCATGGATTGCGCACGGAAGATACTGCCGACCACGAACAGGCTGTTGCGCGACTCGTAGCGGATGATGTCCGACAGGGCAATGATGCCCAGCGGGCGCTGGTTCTTCATCACCGGCAAGTGATGCACGTTGTGACGCAGCATCGCCAGCATGGCCTCGAACACGAGTTGGTTGTGGGCCACGGTGACCACGCCGGCAGTCATGATGTCGGCCACCGGGGTGTCGTAGCCGAGGCCGGGCGCGAGCAGACGGGTGCGCAGGTCGCGGTCGGTGAGAATGCCCGACAGCAGGGGCAGTTCCGGCACGTCCGGGTTGTCATCGACGATCAGCAGCGAGGACACGCCCTCTTCGGTCATGCGCCGAGCCGCCTCGTGCGCGGTCGCCGTGCTGCCGAGGGTGACCGCCGCGCGGCCGACCAGGGTGTCGACGGTGGCCGACATCAGGTCGTTGGCGTCCTCGCGGCGCGACATGACCTGGCGCAGCCGCGTGCGGTCCTCGATCTCGACGTGGTCGGCAAAGGCTTCGTTGTTCTCGAACAGCTCGAGGAACACCGGCTGCGGAATCAGGTACAGCAGCGTGTCCTCCAGCGCCGTCACCGGGAAGCGCACGCGCCCGTGGCGCAGCAGGCCGAACTCGCCGAAGTAGCCACCTGCCGTCAGGCGGTTGTAGAGCGTGCCGTTGCGACGGAAGACCTCCACCGCGCCGCTGCGCACGACATGCCAGAACTCGGCCGGCTGGCCGAAGGCCACGATCTGCTCGCCGGCCTTGTAGTAGCGCACGTCGACCGCAGCGGCCACGCGCTCCAGCACGTCGTCCGGTAGGTCGCCGAACGGCGGGTGCGCGCGGAGGAAATCGAGGATCTCGAGCTGTTCGACCTGCATGGGTTCGATCCGTGGGAAAGGGCGTCTTTGAAGCGGGGCGAAAAGGAGCAGTCCCGCCGGCACGGTGCGAACATACACCGTGCAGGCGGGACCGGCCCGTCATGCGAGGTTCAGGACGACCGTGGTTCGGACGCAAGCCCCTTGATGATCGACACGCTCGCGACCAGCAGCACGATGGCGAAGGGCAGACCGGTCGACACCGCCATCGCCTGCAGCGCCACCAGGCCGCCGCCCAGGATCAGCGCAATCGCCACCAGACCCTGGAAAACCGCCCAGAACACGCGCTGCGGCACCGGCGCGTCGACCTTGCCGCCAGCCGAGATCACGTCGATGACCAGCGAGCCCGAGTCGGACGAGGTGACGAAGAACACCACCACCAGCACGATGGCGATGAAGGAGGTGATCTGCGCCAGCGGCAGCGCATCGAGCATGGTGAAGAGTTGCAGCGGCAGTTCGGCCTGACTCGCCGCCTCGTAGCCGTCGCGCACGAGCTGGGTGATCGCCGTCTCGCCGAACACCGTCATCCACAGCACGCAGGCCAGCGAGGGCACGATCAGCACCGACACGATGAACTCGCGCACCGTGCGGCCGCGCGACACGCGGGCAATGAACATGCCGACGAAGGGCGACCACGAGATCCACCACGCCCAGTAGAAGGCCGTCCAGCCCTGCGAGTAGTTCACGTCCTCGCGCTCGACCGGGTTCGCCAGCGCGGGCAGGTATTCGAGGTAGGCGCCGAGATTGGCGAAGAAGCCGGTGGCGATGTCCAGCGTCGGGCCGACCGTGATCACGAACAGCATCAGCAGCAGCGCCAGCAGCATGTTGATCTCGGACAGGCGCTTCACGCCCGCATCCAGCCCGGCGACGACCGACGCCAGGGCAATCGCGGAAATCCCCATCACCAGCAGCACCTGGGTGGTATTGCCGAGCGGCACGCCGAACAGGAAGTTCAAGCCCGAACTGGCCTGTGCCGCACCGTAGCCGAGCGAGGTCGCCAGGCCGAACAGTGTCGCCAGCACGGCGAGGATGTCGATGAAGTGGCCGGGCCAGCCCCACACACGCTCGCCCAGCAAGGGATAGAACACCGAGCGGATCGTCAGCGGCAGCCCCTTGTTGAACGAGAACAGCGCCAGGCCCAGCGCGAGCACCGCATAGATTGCCCACGGGTGCAGCGCCCAGTGGAAGATCGTGGCGGCCATGCCGAGGCGGGTGGCGGCCGCGGCATCGCCGGCCGCGCCGCCGAGCGGAGCCCAGTCCGTACGCACGCCGTTCTCGACCGCCGTGCCGCCCAACGCGCTGCCGAAATGCGACAGCGGCTCGGACACGCCGAAGAACATCAGGCCGATGCCCATGCCCGCTGCAAACAGCATCGAGAACCAGCCGAGGTAAGAATAGTCCGGCGTCGCCTCGGTGCCGCCCAGACGCACCCTGCCCAGCGGCGAGAACGCCACCACGAAGCACACCAGCACGAAGACATTGCCGGCGGCGAGGAAGAACCCGTCCAGATTGGACGTCAGCCAGCTTCGCATGCCGCTGAACAGCGGCTCGACCTGGTTCTGGAAAGCCAGCGTCAGCACGACGAAGGCCACCACCAGCAGGCCGGAGATGGCGAACACGCGGTTGTGGATGTCAAGACCGAAGGGGCCGACGTTGACGATGATGTTGTCCTGCCCGACCTGGTAATCGGTATCGATGGGGTTGACGGCCCCGTCAGGGATCATTGGATCCTTTTTGTCAGTCATTGGCTCTCCTGCTGATTGCCCGATCAGGGGCAGTTGTTGTTTGTGGAATATTTGAGCAAATACATTCTAACAAATGCACCTCTACCCACAAAGCGCAATCTTCCATTCAGATCATGGACTTGGCGCCCACGCCTCTCATTTGTCATTTTCAGGCCGCTGCGAGATTGAGCCCTGAAACCCCGTTAACGTCCCAGCCGAGCTGCGCCCCATCGGCTAGAATCGCCAGCGGAGAAAAGCGAGACGACATGATCGGAATCTTCCTGATAACCCACGGCACGCTCGGCGAATCGCTGATCCAGTGCGCCTGCCACGTGCTCAACAAACGCCCCCCACAGATTGTTCAACTCGGGCTGTCGGCGCAGGACGACCCGCTCGACATCCTGCCGCAGGCGCGGCAGATGCTCGGCTGGGCAGACAGCGGATACGGCGTGCTGATGCTGACCGACATCTACGGCGCCACGCCGTGCAACGTCGCCGCCAAGCTGATCGAGCACGGTCGCGTCGAGGCGGTCGCCGGCGTCAACCTGCCGATGCTGCTGCGGGTGCTCACCTACCGCGAGCGCGACATGAACACGCTGCTCAAGCGCGCCGTGTCCGGTGGCTGTGACGGCGTGCTGCACATCGAATCAACCTAGGCGCCTGAGAGCGCGCACAAGAACACTGCGGGGGAGCACACCATGCCGAAGGCCGACGCCGAGATCATCAACAAACTGGGGCTGCACGCCCGCGCGTCCGCCAAGCTGACGCAACTCGCCAGCAGCTTCCCCTGCGAGGTCTGGCTCGAGCGCAACGGCCGGCGGGTCAACGCCAAGAGCATCATGGGCGTGATGATGCTGGCAGCCGCCCGCGGCAGCACGATCACCATCGACACCGCAGGCGAAGACGCCGACAAGGCGTTGCAGGCCATCCAGGACCTGATCGCGGACAGGTTCGGCGAGGGAGAATAAACATGACCTTCGCCCTCCACGGCCTGCCTGTCTCCCAGGGCATCGCGATCGGCCATGTGCACCTGATCTCGCACGCCCTGCTCGAGGTCAACCACTACCTCGTCCAGCCCAGGCACCTGCCCGACGAACTGGCTCGTCTGGACGACGCCGTCGCCACCGTGCAGGGCGAGCTGGTCGGCCTGAAGGCGGCCGCCACCTCGGGTCAGACGCACAGCGAGGTCGGCGCCTTCGTCGACCTGCAGCTGATGATGCTGGCCGACCCGCTGCTGATCGACTCGGCGCGCAACCTGATCGAGACGCGACGCTGCAACGCCGAATGGGCGCTGGTGCAGCAGATGAATCACCTGGTCGAGCAGTTCCGCCAGATCGAGGACCCCTACCTGCGCGAGCGCCAGGCCGACGTGGTGCAGGTGGTCGAGCGCCTGGTCAAGGTGCTGCTCGGCCACCCCGGCCACCTGCCGCCCAAGCGCCGCGACGGACTGGGCACCATCATCGTCGCCCACGACCTTTCGCCCGCAGACACCATCGGCTTTCGCGACCACAATATCGCCGGCTTCGTCACCGATGTGGGCGGCCCCACCAGCCACACGGCCATCGTCGCCCGCAGCCTGAAGATCCCGGCAGTCGTCGGCCTGCACCACGTACGCGACCTCCTCCAGGCCGACGAGCTCGTCATCGTCGATGGCACCCGCGGGGTGATCATCGTCGGCCCGGACGAGCGGATCGTCGAGGAGTACCGCCTGCGCCGCAGCGAACTGGAGATCGAACGCTCCAAGCTCAACCGCCTGCGCGACACCCACGCCTCCACCCTCGACGGCGAGACGATCAATCTCCTCGCCAACATCGAGGGCCCCAAGGATCTGCCCGCAGTCAAGACCGCCAACGCCGACGGCATCGGCCTGTACCGTACCGAGTTCCTCTTCATCGGCCGCGACACGCTGCCCGACGAGGACGAGCAGTACGAAGCCTATCGCTCCGTTCTCAAGGCGCTGCCGACCAAACCCGTCACGATCCGCACCTTCGACGTCGGCGCCGACAAGGCGCTGGCCGGCGCCCCGGCGCGCGTCGAGCCCAACCCCGCCCTGGGGCTGCGTGCGGTGCGCTACTCGCTGGCCGAGCCGAAGATGTTCCTGACCCAGTTGCGCGCCCTCCTTCGCGCCTCGGCACACGGCAAGCTGCAGATCATGATCCCGATGCTGGCCCATGCACAGGAGATCGACCAGTGCCTGGCCCTGATCGACAAGGCCAAGACCGAACTGCGTGCGGAGAAGCAGAAGTTCGACGAAGCCGTGCAGATCGGCGGCATGATCGAGATTCCCGCGGCGGCGCTGTCACTGGGCATGTTCATCCGCCGCCTGTCCTTCCTGTCGATCGGTACCAACGACCTGATCCAGTACACGCTGGCCATCGACCGGTCGGACGAGGCGGTCGTCCATCTCTACGACCCGCTGCACCCCGCGGTGCTGAAGCTGATCGGCGGCACGATCGCGACAGGCGCCCGCTATGGCGTGCCCGTCTCGGTGTGCGGCGAGATGGCCGGCGATCCCAGCTACACCCTGTTGCTGCTCGGCATGGGCCTGCGCAACTTCTCGATGCACCCGGGCAACATCCTCGAGATCAAGCAGCAGATCCTGCGCTCGGACCTCAGCGACCTGGCACCCAAGGTGCAACGCATCCTGAAGATGGACGAGCCCGCGCGGGTCCGCGAGGCAGTCGAGCGCCTGGCCACCTGACCGGAGGCGTGAGCCTGGCCGACATCGGCCCAGGCCGGCATTGCCACGACGGGCAGCCGGCCATTAGAATGGCGACCTTGCTCGTGCCGGCCTCAGGGCTGGTCGACTCGGCGGGTGTCGTATAATGGCTATTACCTGAGCTTCCCAAGCTCATGACGAGGGTTCTTATTGCAGCCTGGGCCAGATGCACGTTAGGATAGTCTGAAGTAGTGTCTCAACGCGGGTGTCGTATAATGGCTATTACCTCAGCTTCCCAAGCTGATGACGAGGGTTCGATTCCCTTCACCCGCTCATTTCCCTATAGTTTCCCCTCCTTAGCACAAAACTCACCCTTTGTTGCACTTAGCAACTAAAGGTCACGTTGGTTAGACTTTCGCCAGTTGCATCCTTGCCGAAGGTTAGTTGTGCTTAAGAATGTCGCGTTAGTTCTAACAACGCTGGATGGAAATCAGGTGTGGCTGCGGCTCGGCCCAGACGACCAACCGGTACGCGCCCTCAGAGTTTTCCCAAGACCCTCGAATGGCGCGCTGTAAGCACCAGAGCCAACTAATGCAGGTGGCTTGCTGAATCCATGCGAGGGTTCGAGAGTTTCCTCTCCCCAGCACACAACCCACCATTAGTTGATTTTTCGACTAACTGTCACGTCGGTTAGCCATTCGCCAGTTGAATCCCTGCGATGGTTACCTGCTCGGCCCTAACGGTCACCCGGCACGCGCCCTCGAAGTTTCCGCTCAGACCCCTGAACAACGTTCTGCAAACACCAGATCCAACGTAAGCGCCCGGCGAACCCGTCTTGCCGTTTCGCTCAGGTGCAGTCGCTCGGCTGCCAGCGATGGACCTGGTTGGCGTTCAGGCCATTGGCCAGGGCCACGCCGGCCACCGAGACGCCGGGCTCACGACAGGCCGCGACCACCGACCGCTTGAATGCTTCGCCGTGCGTGCGCCGGGCTCGGCGAGGGATAACGAGGTCCATAGTGTCCACCATCAAGATTGATGGGCACGATCTTCATTGGGCTAAGCGGCTAGGGGAAGGTGGGTTCGCCGGGTGCTTACGATCCACTACTGCAGGTGGCTTGCTGAATCCATGCGAGGGTTCGAGCCCCTTCATCCGCTCGCTTCCGTAGAGTTTCCCCGTCCCCAGTGCACAAGCCACCATTATTCGCATTTTGCGAATAATGGTCACGTCATTTAGCCTATCGCCAATTGAATCCTTGCAATGGTTAGCTGTGTTAAAAAATGTCTCGTTAGTTCAAACAACGCTGCATGGAAAACAATCGTGGCGGCTGCTCGGCCCAGACGGCCACCCGATACGCGCCTTTGACGTTTTTGCTCGGACACTCGAGCGACGCTCTGTAAACACCAGGGCCAACTACTGCAGGTGGCTAGCCGAATTCTTCGACTATTTGTTCGAAGCCTCGATTTGGACACCGACTGGGCAAAATGGCAGTGCGAGCCATGAAACTTTGCTGGAGGTGCTTGAAGCCTACGACGAGTACTTGGTGCTTGGGGCCAATTCAGGTAACGCCATCGCACGCAGCATTGACGAGACCCTACCCTCTCCACACATCTCTAGAAGGTCCTCCGCTACCAAGCATGCCGCGGTTAGGAAGTTCCTGAAGCTCTCTGAGCGAGTTCGCGCGCAGATGTTGGAGCTGACCAAGGCCGGCGCTGGGTCTGCCATCATAGACGAGCAAAACCTGCTCGTTGGCATCGGTGACAAGCACGAAATTCCCCCGTTTCAACGCCGTGCGCTAATCACTAACTCAATGTTGGCCGGCGTTATTGCCAGGGGGCCCAAGCTGATTGAAGAAAGCGTTCTGCCTACCACCGTTCCTGACATAACTTACGAGCACGAACGAGCATTCCCATTTGACAAGGTAGGCGACGTCTTAAGTCACCTCAAAACCTACCGGGATAAGGCCCTATACGCCCTTTGCGCTGCAAGCGGCTGCCGTATAAGCGAAGCATTGCAGCTTCTATGGGACGACCTCGACACGAAGGCCCAAGCAGTGCGGCTGGTGGCCCCCAAGAGCCGGCCAAGCTGTCGGTCCTATCTAGCACTCGACCCCGAGGAGCGGGACCTTCTCGTATGGAAAGGCAGGGCGACGCCGGTGACCCTGCTCATCGAGCCGTTTGCGACAATGTTTTTTGAGGCGCTGGCTGCATACATGCGCTACGAGTACCTCCCCCACGCCCGGCACGGCTTCGTCTTCCAATACACGCGAGGCGGCGAACAGGGGCGACCTTATTTCCTTGCCGCTGCTTCCTCTAGAAACGGGGTGTTGAATAGGGCCATCAAGCTTGCCGGCGTTGAGCACGTAGAGGGGCCACATTCACTGCGGCACATGTACGGGACGTATCTCTTGAACTACTTCCCGCGGCTAGACGGCACGTACGGACTTCCGATTGGTATCGTACAGAAGCTCATGGGACATCGTCAGGCGAAGGACACGGCTAAGTACGCTCGTTACGACAGAGACCTGCTGGAGGCCGAACTGAAGTACGCGAACATGATGCTGTTCGGCAACGGCAAAGTGCGCTCAGTCAATGAACTCAAACGTGCGGCCTTGTTGTCTCGACTCGCCGAGGTGGAAGCTCAGTTGGAAGAGAACGAAAGTCAAGCAGCATGATTAACACGACGAAGAGCGAACTCGTTTTTCTCCAAACTGGTGAGGAACTGCACAAAAGTGTTGTGGCAGCCCTCAGCGATGCCAGTAAGTGGGTGCTACAAGCGTATGAACTCCAAGACCTCGACCTATCCGCGGTTACGACGAAGAGCCACCTCGAGGCCGCACTGCCAGCGCATATTGAGAGATTCATACTGCGAGAAGGTGGAGCGCACTTCGACGAACAGTATGTGAGGGACGTCTTCGCCTTCGTCAGCACCAACGTTGGCCATTGCTCGCCCAATCTGTACGCAGCGGTGACGCGAAGCCCGTTCGTGACGAGTAGCGGCAAGAGCGTGTATCGCAAATCGTACCTTCCGCCGCTGCGCAGGGGCTTTTCAACCTTCCTGATTGCTTTGCACATCCGCCGGGCGATAGTCCTGCCATTCTCGTTTCAATGGCCGCGGGGTTTGGACCTCGGCTACAAAGGCGCCACTGTCGGGAAGCGTGAGTTATGCCCGCTAGAGCACTTGCCTGAACTGTTGCGGTTTATTCGTTCATTGGACTACCGCGAGGGTGCGCAGCAGACCGAAGATGTGTTCAACACCTACAACTCGAAACAGCGCGAGCGCCTTGTCTGGATGAGTCAGCGGCTCATTATCGCTGGAGGGTGGCTTGAGCCAGCCGACGTCAACTACGAAGACATGCTGGCGCTAAAGGCCTCCAACGACGAAACGGAGTTCTCCGGCCACAGTGACCTTGGCATGCTGCTGCTTGCCGACCTGCTAGAGCGCAAATACGGCGATGCTTCGCCAGTGAATGCCGCGGGCTGGCGCGCGGTACTCGTGAACACGCGACCGACGAGAATGCTTGAGGGTGTCGGAAGCGCGCTCGGCAAGGGAAACGCCAACCTCGTCGAGCAAGCAGCCGCGCTAAGCCCTGCTGCCATGGCACCGGAGGCGTTGGCGAGGGTGGAACGGCTTCCCGGGTTGGAGTTCAACCTGAAGGCGAACGCAGAAACCTGGATTGGCATAGAACGCACGTTCCTGCGCAAGGTTCGGATGGAGAACAAGAGACAGCGTACTGCTGCTCTCGGATACCTGAACATCTACCTCTTCGGTTACCTCCCTTACTGGTATGCCGAAAACCCAGATTTTGAGTATGAGTTTCCTTCGATGCCAGCAAAGCTAACATCGGCGGTCTTTGTTTCTGATTTGGGGTTGCTCGATGGTAATTTGCGGCCGATGTCCTTTGTTGATTTCCTTGACTCAGTCGCTCGAATCCGAGGATGGGGCGCTAGTACCCATTACGGTTTCCTCAAGCAAGTCGCGCAACTGTTCGCATTTATTGAGCGGTACAGCGATTCCTTACCTGGCGCCAAAGATTTTCGCCAGCCGCTTCACACGCATGACTACCCCGCTCTCACAAAATCCACTGGAACAAACAAGCGGCCCATTCCGCGGCGTGTCTTCAAGCTATTTCTGTCCTACATAGAAGCATTGGCGACCCTTTCGGCCGTCCTGCTAGAACGGGCGGTAGCCGGGGAACTTAGCGGCAATGACATCGTTGGCCTCAGTTCACGTCGGACAATCATAGATTGCTTTGAGCGCCAAGACGTCTTCGGATTCATCCCCGTGGTTTTCCATCAGGGCAAGGCATTCCCCTTGAGGTTGATTCCCAATGTTTTCTACGCCGAAGCAAGGCGGCTGAAGAGCGGGCATGTAGCCAAGGTTCCACATCCGCATCCTCTGCATCAGATTATCGTTTCGCTCTACACCGGCTTGCGACACAACCATATTCAGTGGCTCGATAGTCTGGCGTTCGACCAGCATGTTGATGATAGGCCTGGCGGTCGGGAGTTTTCGGAGCTTCATGTCAATACCGACAAGACGAAGTCGAAGGCTTGGAAGTCGTTCGTCAATTTCAGAGTCATTGAAGTTCTCAGGCAGCAGCGGGCGTGGCGAGAGTTGATTGATGAGCCCGGGTTCAGTAAGAAGGTCTATTACAACAACAATCCGGAAAGTAAGTGGGGAAGCTTTTTCCCATTGTTTTCGCACTCGCCTGACGGGCGACCACATACGGACAAGTTCTACTCGTCGTGCTGGAGCCGGCTGCTAAGCGGCCTTCAGGGCCTTCTGGGCACAGTTGGGGTAAAGGGGGTTCGATTGATTCGCTTCTTGCCCCCTGGAGTGGCGTACGGCGACCCATGCATGGATGAGAAGCTGCGTGAATACGGGAGCAGCCAATCACGGATTTGTGAAGTCTCCATAAAGTCTGACATCACTCCGCACAGCGCCCGTGTTAGCGTTGTTTCCCATGCTATTGGCATTCTTCCGGCGGACCTCATTGGACGACACTGGACGGGACAAACTGAGGCTACCGTCTATCACTATGTCGTTCCTGACGAGGAAGAGACCTACGCAGAGCAGCAACGGCAGAATTTGGCGCTGCGGCAGAGGGGCTATGAACAGGGCTATGAGGCGATGCTGCGTGCCGCCCCGGGGCAGAGAAGTCCCTACATCAAGGCGGATGACGTCAACTCAAATTTGTCGAAGAGCCTGAAGGCCAACGTCGATGAGACGATTACGGCTTACGGCTGTATCAGTTTGAGCTTTGGGGAGGAGAGCAAGACAGGCCTTGATGTGCTGAGAGATACCAGAGCAGTCGGCGCGGTCGAGAACAAGACCGAAATCTGTCCTTACGGTAACCAGTGCCCACCTGAGGTGGTGGCCCAACTCAAGGGGTGGAAACGGTGTGCTCCCTGCCACTTTGCTGTGCGCTCTGTAGACCATCTCCCTGCCATCACTGCAAGGATACGACAGGTTCTTGAGGGGTTAGCGGAGATTGAGGCGCGGATTGCAGCCGCAGAGGACGCGGATGATTTCACTGCCGACGAGCTTGACGCATTGGAGCAAAACCGTGATGTCCTTGCTGAAGACTTGGCTGCATGGCAGATGGCAGCCGAGGTGCTCGAGGTGATGCGCCAACGAATTGCTGCCGGGAAAAGCACGAAGTCTTGGCATGTTCAAGAGCCGGAAATCATAGAAAGGCACCTCAGCCGAGCGTTGTTTCCAACCGACACGACCGAGTACGTGTTGGCCCGACTGCAGGAGAGTGAAGCCTTCCCGATGCTCGAAAGCCCGCAAATCCGGGCGCGGTTCGATTTGCTGCGGCGACAGTTGCTATTGAACACGGGGAACATTCGGGCTGCCTTGAAGTTGGAGCCGTCTGCCAATCCCGGGGCAGAATGTCTAGGGCTGTTAAGGTCAATCGTGGAAGCTCACCACCTCACGCTGGACGACCTGAAGGAGATGCTCGAGTCTGATGATTCTTACCTCGACTCGATTCCGAGCCGGCCACTCAAGTTGCTACCGAAGGTGGTGGCATGAGGAAGCCAATGTTGCCCGCTGCGACGAAAACGAAGAAGTGCTCAACGAACCCGTTCAAAGGCTATCAGGACAAAGTCGTAGCGGAGCGAGAACAAATAATCGTCCGATACCTCGCGTCACTGCGAAAAACTCGAGCCAAGTTCGAATACGTCACCGACTTGGCAAAGGCCGTCGCGGAGCAAGTCGAGTTGGCGGAAGGTAGGCCGTGCAGCTTCACCACTCTGCTTCGGAACAAGCGCTACAAGGCCTTGTTGCTGAACTTCATGGCAATACGGTCTAGGACAGACGCTGTCCAGGTATCCGACCCCGCTGCTCAGGCGCTTATTCATACCGTTGAACTCGAGTTGGGCAACGTAAAGCGCGACAACGACCGCCTGCGTGCCTATATAGCGGACCTTGAGGTGAGGCTGAGCGAGCATCCGGCACTGTCATCCTCGACTACGCAGCGCTCAGAGAGCGCAGACGAACTTTCTCGATTATCAAATGAAAAAGCGCTGGCCTGCAAAGCTTTGTGGTTGGTACTGGAACACTTCAAGGACTTGGTCAGTATTGATGCAGACCGCGGCAGCATCATCGACCTGGCAGCCTCGAAGCGCAAGAACGTCATCGTCGAACCAGAAATCGCACGGGTCTTTCTCGACTGGGTCCGCGCGAATTCCAAGGTTGGCAACTAGGCATTGAGTCGGGGAGGGCATCGCATGGGCACGCTGAGCGGAAAGGCGCTTGGAGCGGACTACCTTCGCAAGGTCGAGGCATACCTGGCGAAAGCTGACTTACTCCCTGTGTCTCGTGACGGCACCTTGAATGTCACTGCCATCGCTGAAAGCGCCGGTATACCAAAGCAGAGCATTTACAAGAACCCGGCCATACGGCGGGCGATTGAGGAAGCGAAGGCCGCTCGTGGTCTTGATTCGTGGGCGGAACGGCGTGCAAGCACGCCACAGGACTGCGTGCAAGCTCCGGCAGAAGCGGCCACCCCTGCATCCCAGAGCGCCGCGTTAAGCGAAAACAAGCGCCTCCAGGCCGCTGAACGACGAGTTAGCGCTTTGGAGCAGCAGAATGCAGCGCTGATGGCTGAGAACTTCGAACTTCGTCGGCAGTTAAAGGCCCTCAAGCAGCAACTCGGCCGTCAGGACATGATGATTGATACCGGACGCCGCGTTCCCCCGCCCGTACCCCTGAACGATGCCTGAAGCAGTAACTCTCTCGGTCAGCGCGCTGCTGTATCACGACGCTCGTAAGGGCGGCGCAATCTTCTCTGGCGATGACGAGGCTGGCCAACGAGTTAGAGTGGTTGCGCCATACTCAACTATTTCCCGGGTTCCCGTGCGTGGCGAGACTTGGCGCATAGATGGCGCCTACGAATCGCACCCGCAGTACGGTCGGCAGCTCAAGGCGACTCGCTGCCAATTCGTCGTCCCTCGGGGTCGCCTGCTCGTTCGGTATCTGTCACGTTCGAAGTCGTTTCCTGGCGTCGGGGAGGCAACGGCTGCCAAGCTCTATGACGAGTTTGGCGAGGGGCTGGGCGACGTTCTGCTGGCTAGCGACGTCGAGCGACTTAGGAAGGTCATTTCTCCCGCCCTCGCGGCCATCCTCGTTGAAGGGTGGTTGGCCCGGAAGACCGAGATGGAGTTGGTCTCTTATCTCGACCAAATGGGCTTCGAGCCTCGTTTGGCCGATAAGCTGGTTCAGTGCTGGGGTGACGCCGCAAAGGCTACCATTGACGCAAACCCGTACCTCCTGCTGGCCGTTGCCGGTTGGAGCCGTGTGGATGCCGAGGCTCAGAAGCTGGGCATAGCTCGCACGGACCATCGGCGGCTGGTTGGCGCGATAGAAGCTGCTCTCTACAGCCGCCTCAATGTCGGCCACACGCTGACTTCGCACGACACGACAGTCAAGCTCGCCACCTCCCTAGTCGGAAGGGAGCACTGCACCAAGGCAATCGCTGCGGCACGGGAGGATGGCGCAATTGTCGGGTCTCCAGGTCAGGGGTATCAGCCCGTTGGGGTGAGCTCGCTAGAGCAGGGCATAGCGGCGCGCCTGCGCGCCATGATTGCGGGGAAGGCTCCTGCCCAGGGCTACCTATTCCACGCCCCTTCCGATGCTCCTACGGACGCGTTAATCGCCGAATACGAGGGCCTACAGGGCATCAAGCTCACCGACGAGCAGAAGGCGGCTATCCGCATGGCAGCCAACCGCCAGTTCAGCTTGGTGCTCGGCGGCGCTGGCGTGGGCAAGACGACTGTGCTTGGGGGCCTCATTCGCGTCTTGGAGGCCCATCGCTGGTCGATACTCCAGTTGGCACTTGCTGGTCGAGCGGCCAAGCGAATGGGTGAGGCTACGGGCCGGCCTGCAATGACCATTGCAAAGTTTCTGCTTGGAATTCGGTCCGGAAAACTGGAGCTCGCGCCACGGACGGTGCTGGTGGTCGACGAGGCGTCGATGCTCGACCTGCCAACGCTCTACCGAATTCTGTCGCAGTTGCCAGACGGTTCTCGACTGCTTCTCGTTGGCGACCCGGCGCAGCTGCCGCCCATTGGTTTCGGGCTGACGTTTCACCGGCTTGCCACCAGCGATGCGGTGCCGAAGCAACATCTTACCCAGGTGCACCGCCAAGCCGCATCAACAGGCATACCCGCGGTTGCAGCGGCTATTAGGAACCATCAATTACCGGCGCTTGCAGAGTTTTGCGGAGCGCGACCTGGCGTGTCAGCTATCAGGTGCACACGCGATGAAATTGTTAGCGCGCTATTCGAGTTAGCACGAGTCTGGGCGGGCGATGACTGGCGTGTCGTTGGCTCCGTCAAAAATGGCGCAGCAGGCGTCAATGACCTCAACACCTCGTTCCATCATCGCTTCTCGGCAGGGAGAGCACGTCTTAACGGGTATTCGTTCGCAGAGGGTGACCCCATCGTCTATCTCCGGAACGACTATGACCGCGGTTTGATGAACGGAAGCCTAGGGACCGTCGTCGAGGTGCATTCCGAAGAGTGTGTCCTCGTGGCTGACTTCGAGGGCGACCGTCATATCCTGGCGGTCGGCGACCTTGCCGACATCGATCTGGCGTATGCCATTACATGCCACAAAGCTCAGGGGTCACAGTTCCGCCGGGTGGCAATCCCTTTGGTCAGGAGTCGACTGTTAGACCACTCCCTGATTTACACGGCGCTGACCCGCGGCGTCGAGCAGGTTGTGCTCGTAGGTGACATGGCGGCCCTGCACGCCGCCATCAAGTCCCCGCCTCGGGCAAGTCGACGAGAGGTCGGGTTCACCGTTTGACCAGGGCCATCCTGCAAAAGCCACCTGTAGGAAGCGAAGCGGAAGGGGTCAAGGAGCCGCCCGCAAGCGCAGCCCGCAGCCGCGGGCGAGCCCGAACGGGTGAAGACGGCAGGCCTATCATGTTCCGTCAAGTCCCAGCAGACAAGCGGAGCCCAAGCTATGGCCCTTTGTTTTGCGCTGATGTTTCAGGAGAGCACGCAACGCCGCTTCTCCGTATGAAGAGCCGGGCGCCGTAACGTCTTTCAAAGCGCAGATAACCTCAGAGCCACAAATGGTGAAGCTGGCTCCCTCATCCTTAGCGCATTCGAGTGCAGCGAGGATACTGACCGTACGGTACGGTATGACATCGACCATTTCAGGGCGCCTTGCATAAACAGTAAGCTTTTCCGTAACGCGGTCAAAAGTTGCGAACACGCTTCGCGAGTCGCCCATAACCTCAACGCCATCTTCTTTATTTAACTGATAGATGACCTCAAGCGGAGAGAGGTTTTCCACGTCAGGGAGGTGTTCAACAGTGGCGCCAGCGGAGGGTTGTGTCTGAGACGCTTCAGCTTCCTTCGCGTCTCGGTACTTATCGGCGCTTTCCAGCATCATGTTCAACGCGTCGCTCAAGGACTTCATGTCAGGTCCAGTGATGGTGATGTTAGGAAAAGGCAACCTTATCGCCAACGGGAGGCATGGCGAAGCCAGTCGGCGCACTTACTCAAGAGGCGCAACCAGGTTCTCTGTTTTGAATAGCCGATTTTGGACTATTCTGTTTTGGACTTCAAGCTGTCGGCGTATCCATGCATGGCACGCCGATGGAAAAATCCATTCACACAGAGCAGTATGCGCAGCTTTTGACGCTTCTAAGGAGTACGCGCGATGTTGCTGGGGTAACGCAGGTTGAGCTCGCTTCTCGGTTAAACGCGACACAGACGTTCATCAGCAAGTGCGAACGCGGCGAGCGTCGACTGGACATTGTTGAACTTAAACAGTGGTGCGAGGCAATCGGTTTGTCTCTGGTCGAGCTTGCTGTTCGTTTTGAAGATGCCTGCAACAAGCGAGCATGATAGTCGTTGAGGGGCGCTCGCGGCGGGGCGCAGTCACGAGTTGATAGG
The DNA here is from genome assembly GCF_000310165.2 of Thauera sp. 63. Lineage (NCBI taxonomy): Bacteria > Pseudomonadati > Pseudomonadota > Betaproteobacteria > Rhodocyclales > Zoogloeaceae > Thauera > Thauera sp. 63. The sequence goes on along the minus strand of NZ_AMXC01000007.1, from coordinate 160,532 downwards.
AACCGATTGAGCAGCGCTCATTAGCCTTTCCGCCCACTCACTCAACGGAACCTGGTCCTCCGTGCCTTGACGTGCCTTCTTTAAGGCTAGGTAAATCTCACCCTAGACACGACTAAAGTCGTCGTCCTCGCCGGCGTTTGGGATTGCTGCCAACGAGAGCGCAAAGCGTCGTCGCTGGCTACCAACGCGAAGCCGCTCGCGGAAATCGATTATCCGTTTCTCGGCTGGTGTAAGAACCTTGGTTACCTCGATGCGGCCATGGGCCGTTACCGTTACGTCGACCTGATCGCCTGCCGAGACATGAGGCCGCTTGAGAGCTATCAGCGGGATCGCGAGAAAGCGGCCAGGCTTGATTCGCGCAGTAGTCCGCATTTTCCTCATTGCTTCTCCTCTGACGAATGAGCGACAAACCAATGCTCACATGAGCACATCATGCTTCGAGCACTTTTCCCTCTTGGCCGCACTCAAGCTGGATTTGGGCGTCAGCCTGCCCGTTCAGTGGCTTTGGGGCAAGCCCAGGAACCAATTTTGGTCGAGACGACTTGTCTGCTAGCGGCAGCTTAGGGGAAGCGAAACTCCAACGACTGCTTTCCGGCGACGAATCTGACGAGTCGTCGGTCGCAAGCCGACCCACTGCCGCCGTTGAGCTCTCAGGGAAGCTGTCACTCAACGTGTAGTTAGGCCTCATTGGTTGGCTAAGTATCCAAGGAGACGTCATCCCACGTCTCAGCTGCACCAACGACCCAGTCTGCAGCGTGGCGCCTGAAACTAATGCGCGGGAGTACGACACGTTGGTCGGGTTGCCCCTGGAGATTTGCCTCGACGGCAAGCCAATGAAGCATGTAAAGCGTATCTGCTTCTTGGAGCAGTTCGCCGATTGGTCGCAAGCGCGCATTGGCTATGAACTGACTTGGATCAGCACCAGCTTTAGGAAATTGGCTAGCTAATGTCTCGCTGCACGGAGCAAACTGATCTAGTGTCACAAGGCCCATGCTCCATGCCATGAACTGAATGGCTTCAATAAGCCAGCTATGGAAGGCCTTGGCTTGATCACTGCCGTCAGGATTCGTTAATAGGGCTTGTTCCTCTGAACTTAAGTGCTCCCACAGCGCAAAGCGCTCAAGATCCTTGCGCACCTTTTCGGCCGGGGCTCCAAAACAGAAAGCAGCTACATAGCCTGCTGCAATAGCCCTTGCCGCAACCTGTGATGCCGACTTGGGTTGTAGATCAACCAATGATTCGACAAGGGGCAAATGCTCGTTCGGATTTAATCGCCAAGCGGCAAAGCGGCGAAGTGTCTCAGTTCGGAGTTCGGAGGGGTTCATGAGGCTTAACGTCTGACATAACCGGCGCTGCGCGGCTTCATCGCGCAGCGTCCGTGTTGATGGATGGGTTAGCCCTCATCGCCGGACGGGACTAGCGGAACTTGTTTAATTCGGGGAATGTGGTTGTGCACCTCTACCACCTCATAGCCGATATTTGAGTAGATGCCAGTGTCGAGGTCTTTCGTTTGCTTGATGGCGAGGGTGACTTCAAGGGTGTCGCCGGGTGCGATGGTGATGTCGTGGGCGAAGAAATCAACGTAAAACTGCTCATGAACCACAGGCGCAGAAATCTTGATACCACGCCACATGAACTCCCACTTGCGCTTGGACTTTTCAAGAATCGCCTTGATGATCTGGAGTTCCGCCGCCTCAAATATCACCCGCGCATCTGGATCTTCGGGGATCTCGCTTGCCAGAGTTTGCAGAACGGCGCGGGGAATTGGTATCTGCGGTGGTGGCGAGTCCATCGCAGGAACCAGACCAAGGCTGCGAACCTTTTCATCACTTGCGACGGCATCGAATGTCTTAGTCATCGCCTTCACGAATTGAGGGTTCTTCTCTACCTTGCGGGTGGCGTCGTAGACGTTCCGAGGGACGACGACGCGATCCTGCCCGCGCTGAATTACGACCTCATCGGTTTTGACTTCAACGGAAATCTTGTTGTCGAGTGACAGTGTGCGCTCGTAGATGTAGTTGCCGAGGATTCCAATTACCACCCCGACCACGACTTGGTTGGAAAATAGGTTTCGGGACGTGGAGTAGATGGCGCGGATAAGGGCACGAAAGCTACCGGGGCCAAGCGCCTCCACGACGATTTCGATTTCGCAGCCCGCGTTGAGGGTGCTGTTCGCGGCCTTGGCTGCGTCAGCGAGCGCGACGAGCGTCGATGCGAGCGTATACGCATTGATGCGCGTGTCTTCGGTGTCGAAGTGAATGACTACCGAGTGTTCGAACTGTGAGATATCAACGACGGGCATAGACGACTCTCAGAGGGCTAACGTAGAGCTAAGGGACGCCAAGTTAGAAATTGCATTATCAGAGGAAGTCATCTTCGTCCCTGGCTGGTTCTTGCTGGTGAGCTAGCACCTGAAAGTCATCGTCCACAACTGCCCCGATGACGATCCCATCGATTGGGTATTTTCTGAGCAGTCGACCTAGACGTCTATGCAGTTCGGACTTTCTTTCTGTATGCAGGATGTCGAAGAAGTCTTCCTCCGAGATGGCAATTACTAACGTAAAGCCGGACAACCTGCCTTCCTTCGTCTCCATGTAACCGCGAAGCATACTGGTGACCACAGATGGAGAGACCAGCATTCGATCAAACTGACGTAGGTACTTAACTTCGTATCCGTGGGCATCATCGTCGCTCCTGACCAAGAAGTCTGGAAACCCGCGAGGATTAGACTCTACGAGTTCTCCGCGACGTTCCAACCAACGCTCAACACAACTTTCAATTTCTCGCTGATCCATGCGGCCCGAAAGATAGCGCTCCTGAAGGTCAGTCGCTCGGGGGTCGATAAGGGCCGAAAGCTGTCGTCCGAGGAATTCACGCACATTGGCGGATGAGGTAGGGCTAGATAGCGCAACCTGTTTGATCTCTGCGACTGATTCGTTCGAAACCGACGCAGAAGAGTATTTGTTTGCATGTTCCACAAACTGGACCGATGAGTACATCCAGAACAGTTCAACAGCGCCTTCTCTTTGAATTTCACGAACTAGTTCGGGATGTGGGCCAATAGTTTTACCCTGTTCTCGCCACCACCAATCCTCTTTACGATCAGCCGTAACCAGCAAGACGCTCTTTGTATTCGTATCCTTGACATGCTGAATCAACTGCCTCCAAAGTATGAGGTCACCATACTTTCGTTGATATTTTATGTGGTCGAATATAAAACTTGCTTCATTTGGGTTCTTGTCTTTGTCTGCATCGGCGAATCCTGGGGGAATCTTTTCCTTATATCGGTCTTCGCCGTTAACCACTAGGTTATCTAAGTCTGCTTGGCTAGTGGGGCCAGTGCCAACACGGTTGTTTAGCAGCAAGTCAAGCCGCTCGCGCACAGGATCAGACGCGGAAATATCTAGCTGAGCGTTATGTGTGGTCTTTATGGCCTCTAGAAGCTGGTTATTCGCAGTTTCAAGTTCCGTTAGGAGCGACTGAGATTCAATCCCTAAACCACGCTTATCAATCTGGAGGGCATCAACTCTCTTCTTGATGTCGGCAACTAGGTCGCTTGTAGCCGTGAGGGCTTCTTCCGTCGCCTTTCTCTCGCTTGCAATAACGGTTAAGCGACGCCGTTGAAATTCAAGAGCAACCTGATGTGGTATCCACAAGCGATCCTTGAGTAGCTCCAGGACGTTTATCAGCTCGTCACGGGCAGTGGTTGGTAGGCGATACAAATTCAAGAGGACATTTGTATCCAGCACAATTAGACCCTCTTGCCATAGGCGCTCGTACTGTTCAACGGTAGGCGGGTAATAGCCGTAGAAATTTGTTTTCATGGCAAGCGCTTTATCCGGGTAAGTATGTGGCGATTTCTAACGTTCGACATGAGCGGCATGGCCCGGCTCGCCGGGGCATGTCCGCTCGATGGAGGGGTTAGGCGCCTGGTTGAGCACTTGCTCGCGTACAGCTCGCAGGACATTCACCAACTTCTTACGCTTACGCGGTGATTTCAGTTCGGCTGGCAGGCGACTGAGCCAGTGACCGTTAGGACCAACGGGAAGCCCACGTTTTGCAGACAGCTGCCTGGAAGTTGGCATTGGCTTCGAGGAGAGTACCTCGATGAAGTGGTCTAGCTGAGCGGGAGCACTGAACTGCAGCTCATACTTTTCAAACTGAACTCGCAGCGTTTGGTAGCCCAAGTGCGGCACCTTTGGAGGCGCGGGCGGATCGAATTCGGTTTCGGTCCCCGCCACAGGCACATGCACCCAGAACGCTAGCGGGGCAGTTCGCCAGTCCTTCTCGAAGGTGAAGTGATACGCGGGCTTCATGCGCGGGCGCCTAACTTTGTTTTCTGGCGACAATTCTGCCGCATAACATCGGAATGCCGGACAGCATGTCCTGCAAGTTACTGTTTAGATGCAGGAACCACGCGCAAGGCAAGATAACAAGACAGGAATAGCAGCAACCGACAGCTTGGTGGGCTCATGCGACCCATCCGGCACATAGGCAGAGAGCATACCGCCTCGCCCGGATGGCCGCTATCCGGATTGGACGGGCAGTGGCTGCTTCTGGCCGAGTGTGTGAGGTGGCGAGCGGCAGCTTCCGAGAGGCGAAACTCTCGGGAGACCCGTCCGGCTGATCGGCAGCTTTGCGGAAGCCTCTATGAACGCTGTGGGTCGGGTCGAGACGCTCGGGGGCGTTCGGCCTTGCCGCATCAATGGTGAAGGTCTCAGTCCGGCCAGAAGCTGCCAGAGAAAACACCAAAGAGCCTGTCGCTGGAGCGTCAGCTGAACTCGAAGAACTGTCTGACGGTGCTCTTACACGGTCTGAAAATTCATTGTCCAACTCTGTTATTACATCCAAACTTACAGCTTAAAATGCAACGGCCTGCAAATTGCAGGCGTCTAATCGGTTTTCATCCATGAGCACGCCTATCTTGACCGCCGCTGCATTTCAGAATGCAGCAATCGCCTGGGTCGAAACGCTTGAACAACAGGCTTTGGCAACTGGTCAGGCACTCGACGACCGCGAGCTCGCGCTGGCTGACCATGTGGGCGTGCGCTATCCAGAACGCATTCGGATACTCGAACTCGACGCCTTTCCGCAGCCGCCCGAGCCAGAACTGCATGCCGCTGCGCGGGCAGTCGGTTTGCTCGGGCCCGATACGGTGGGGCTAACCACGGGCTATGGGATCTTCTTGAGATGGGGATCCCGGGCTGATGCACGTGTGTTCTCTCACGAATGCCGGCACGTCTCACAATACGAGTCCGCAGGGAGCGCAGCAGCCTTTCTCAAGGAATACATTGGCCAGGTTCTTCAATTCGGGTACCGCAATTCGCCACTGGAGCAAGATGCGCGGGCGCATGAGCGCCTAGCGTTCTTGTCTTCTTGACGCCCCGGTCTGAAGTGCTGCAACCGCTTATAGTGCGATTTACTCTTCGTCGCTCAAATCTAGGTCCGCGAGCATCTTATCCAGATCTGCTGCATCGCTTTCGTCGATCTTGATCGCCTTCGTAATCCCATTGGGTCCGCAAACCGTACTCTGCTCTTCATCGTTGAGAGTGCGTGTCGCCTTGCCTGAGCGGATATCTACTTCAAAGCTGTTATCGACTTCAGCAAGATTGTTTCCACCCCCGAAGACGTCCTGTAAGACGTCAGAGTCCAGCACCTCTTGTACCTTGGCCGCCATGACTTCGTCGATGAGCCCGACCGGCTTGAAGACCAGGGCTGGGTAGGTCATGGTGTAGTCGAATCCGATCTTAGTGATGACAGCCGGGGGCAAGGCGCCGCGTTTCTTCAGTAGGTCGATGTACAGATCCCAACTAGTCAGCGAAGCTGCCGGAACGTCCAGGAGCATTACGTCGTTGATCTGACCCGCCGGGGCCAGTGCAAGACGCTTCTTGTCCGTACACGCCTTGTCTTTCTTAACTTCTCCGGCGACCTTCGGCCCTACCTCGTTGTGCCGGCAGGCTGCACACCTTTTGGCCTGCGGAGATCTTGCGTCGGCATCCGGAACAACACCATCGTTGGAGTAGCAGTCTGGCTTTTCGACCGAGTTATTCGCGGCGCCTTTGATGTAGTACGTCTTGGCGACACCGGGGTGCGCCTTCAGCACGATGACTTCAATGCTCGCGGCAGGTTCGCCGTCACTTTCCGGCTTGGTAACGAGGATCTTCTCATCACCGCGCTTGACGTGGAAAACCTTGCCTTTGATGCTGATGATGGGTATGCACACTGTCACCGACCGGCACATTAGAGCCAGTTGATGATCGGCACAATGGAGCCACCGCGTGATCGGCACATTGAGGCCAGTCCGTGATCGGCATATAGGAGCCAGTCGCGGATCGGCACATAGAGGCCAGCGCCGGATCGGCGTAATGGAGCCACTTCCACTCTGACGGACGTCTCGACCTTGAACGGTCCCTCGCTACCCTGCTGCCTTTTTGTTTGGCAGGAGGTAGGCGGTGGCCCGCAGGAGCATCGAGATGTACGAGTACCGCCAGGCCCTGATGCGCATGCGCCAGGGCGACTCCGAGCGCGAGATCGCGCGCTCGAAACTGATGGGGCGCAGCAAGGCGGCCCGGTTCCGCGAGCTGGCTCGCGCCCAGGGTTGGCTCGATCCTGAGCGGCCTTTGCCCGAGGACGCCGAGATCGCCGCCGCGCTCGGGCGGCCGAAGTTGCCGGTGACGGCCCAGTCCTCGATTGCCGCGTACCGGCCGCTGGTCGAGCAGTGGCTTGCACAGGGCGTCTCCGGCGTGGTGATCCACACCACGCTCAAGCGCGAGCACGGTTTTACCGGGCACTACTCGAGCGTGCGCCGGCTGATCGCGCAGATCGGCCGCGAGCAGCTGCCCGAAACGACGGTGCGCCTCACCTTCGCACCGGGCGAGGCCGCGCAGGTGGACTTCGGCGCCGGCCCCCACCTGATCGATCCGGCGACGGGCGAGACCCGCCGCACGTGGGCGTTCGTGATGACGCTGTGTTTCTCGCGTCACCAGTACGTGGAGTTCGTCTGGGACCAGAGCGTGCGCACCTGGCTGGGCTGCCACCGTCGCGCCTTCGAGTGGTTCGGTGCCGTGCCCGCGCGGCTCATCATCGATAACGCCAAGTGCGCGATCACCCGCGCGTGCATGCACGACCCGCAGGTGCAGCGTGCCTACGCCGAGTGCGCCGAGGGATACGGCTTCCGGATCGACGCCTGCCCGCCGCACGACCCGCAGAAGAAGGGCATCGTCGAGGCCGGCGTCAAATACGTGAAGGGCAACTTCCTGCCCACGCGCAGCTTCCGTGATCTGGCCGATCTGAACGCGCAGGCGCGCGAGTGGGTGCTGAAGGAGGCCGGGCTGCGCATCCACGGCACCACCCGCGCGCGCCCGCTCGACACCTTCGCCCTCGAGCGCAGCACCTTGCTACCGCTGCCCGAAGTGCCGCCGGACCTGGGCACCTGGCATGCGGTGACGGTGCATCGCGACTGCCACGTCAGCTTCGAGCGCGCGCTGTACTCGGTGCCGTTCGCGCTGGTGGGCAAGGCGTTGTGGCTGCGGGCGACCGACGCCGTGGTCACCGTCTATCACGACTTCAAGCCCGTCGCCACGCATGCCCGCGCGCGGCGTCCCGGCGAGCGTCGCACCGTCTCCGATCATCTGCCACCGGCCGCCCAGCGCTTCTTCGCGCACGACCGCAGCTGGTGTCTGCAGCAGGCCCGCGAGATCGGCGACGCCTGCGCGCAGCTGATCGGGCAACTGCTCTCAGACCGCATCAGCGAGCGCCTGCGGGCTGCCCAGGGCGTTCTCGCGCTCAAGGGCCAGTACGGCGCCGCGCGCCTCGAGGCGGCGTGCGAGCGGGCCATCGCCCACGACAGCCCGCACTACCGCACCGTCAAGACCATCCTCGCCGGCGGTCACGACCTCGCCCCGGTGAGCACGATCACCCCCGAGCCCTACGCCGGCCGTGCCCGCTTCGCGCGCGCCACCGCGTCGCTGTTCGAAGACGACGGCCCCACGTTCCACTGACCCGGGCGCAGCGCGCGCCCACTTCACCCAAGGAGCCTCACCATGAACCCCGCCACCGAACTGGCGCCGCAGCTCAAGCAGTTGCGCCTCTCCGGCATCCTCGACTCGCTCGACGCCCGCAACCGCCAGGCCATCGATGCCAAGCTCGCCTACACGGAATTCCTCGCCCTGCTGATCCAGGACGAGATCGCGCGGCGCGAGCAGAAAAAGTTCGGCACCCGGCTGCGCCGTGCGGCCTTCCGCGCCACCAAGACCCTCGAAGGCTTCGAGTTCGACCGGCTGCCCTCGACCAACCGCGCCCTGGTCCATGACCTCGCGACCGGGCGCTACATCGACGAGCGCGCCCCGGTGCTGATCGTCGGCCCCTGCGGCACGGGCAAGAGCCATCTGGCGCAAGCGCTCGGGCACTGCGCCGTGCGTCAGGGGCACGACGTCATCTTCGCCTCTTGCGCGCAGTTGCTCGCCAGCCTGAACGCCGCGCGTGCGGTCGGCACCTATGAGCGCAAGCTGCAGCAACTGGCCCGCGTGCCGGTGCTCATCATCGACGACTTCGGCCTCAAGCCGCTTCGCGCGCCCGCCGACGAGGATCTGCACGACCTCATCGCCGAGCGCTACGAGCGCGCTGCCACCCTCGTCACCAGCAACCTCGACTTCACCGAGTGGGATCAGGCCTTCCCCGGCAACCGGCTGCTCGCCTCGGCCACCGTCGACCGGCTGCGCCACAACGCCTATTGCCTCACGCTCGACGGGGCCTCTTACCGCGCCCCGCGACAGGGGCCGAATCGGGCGAAAAACGCCCTTGCCAGCACCCCGAAAAACATCGATTCTTGACCCCCCAACGACGTCCGTCAGAGCCCGGTTCGAGTGGCTTCTATATGCCGATCATCGGTGGCTCTATTGTGGCGGTCAGTGACAATGCACACCTGCTTCTTGCTATAAAAATCGTCGAATGACACCTTAAATGCATCGACAAGGAAGGAGGGGATTTCGCCAGACTCGGGAATGATGTTCGGCATTGGTTTCTTTGCCCTGTTGGGATAAAGAGTGCTTCAGAATCAATTTCTCATATACGGCGAACGCCAACAGTGACTTCACTTCTGTAGGTCACTCCTGGCGGGAGGTTGCCATTGGCAGCCTTGAACTCCTCGACCATTGCTTTGTTGACGCGGTCTGCAAAAAATGAAATTCGATTTTCAGTATCATCGAGTACCCAAGTAAAGAAGTCTTCTCGATTTGTGACGTACGCGCTTGTACGTATTGAAAGGTAAGCAGTGCCGGCATTGGTGTGGGCAGAATCGATGCCCGAGTTTTGGAAGGTCTTGAGGATGATGGCTTCCATTTTGTCCATCACGGCGTCGATCTTCACCACCTTCTCGTCGTACTGCTTTCTGAGCTGGGATTTCTTGTCACGCAGCTTGATGTAGTTGGCAACCAGTTCATCGAGGTTCACAGGGCTTCTCCTTGCTTGAATCTGAGCAGGTTTCACTGTAGGCGAAGGGGTTGTAGCTTCGATACGGTGGCCGACCGACCGGCTCTCGGTGAAGTCACATGCCCAGCGTGTTGCGGTTGAGGCGGAGCGCATCGCATCGCATCGTGATCATAGGTGCGCTTCACCGAAGCTGGTCAAGTGTGGCCTCAATAGTTTACATAACTCGACAGTCAACGCCTTGAGAGAGCATTAGGTCGGACAATAAAGCCATGGCATGCAGGAAAGCTTGAGAAACACGGGCAGGCGTGCCGAGGTAGCGGAGGTAGAGGAGTCTGAATGGTGCTCAACTGTCCGAAGTGGCGCCAATCTAGCCACCACGGTCACGAAGCAGCGGGAGGAAGAGTAGGTATGCAGAAAGACGAACCCACACGCGCGCAGCTCATGGCGGCGCATCTTAAGGCAGATCAGGATCGGTTGATCGAGAAGGGAGTGCTGCCCCCGAACATCGTGCGGCAAACGGCCAAGGCGGCGGACAAGGAAACGCCGGAGCAGCGCGAGCAGCGACGTGCCGCAATCGAGAAACTGCGGTCATTTCTAGACTGAGGGGGCGATATGGGAAGCAAGAGTAAGGCCGGCGGCCGGATATCCGGGCGGGTGGTACCTCTCACCCCCTCGAAGAACACCATGCTCACGCAGTTTTCAGATACGGCGCGACGGCTGGCAACGTGTCTCGATCTATCGGACGCTGAACGGGTAGCGCTCAAGATCATCGAAGAAAGATGCCGACGAGAGTTGGAGAAGCTGAAGAGGGCTGACGAGCAGATTCGAGAACGCGTGAAGTTGTGGGACGAGCACTATGCACGTAAGCGTACCGAGAGGATCGAACTTGCCCACCGAAAATCCGGTTTCACTAACTGGACGCCTCGAGCGCCGGGGAGTGCATTTAAGCCTAAGTGAGTTTTGAAGAAGCGCATAAAACGTGAAAGTAACGTCGCCCAGAGCGAAGGTCATTGTGCGAAAGAGATCTGCCTCTTGTTCGGCTTAGGTTGCGACTCAAGCTAAAAAGAAGAAGGAAAAGGAAATGCTATATCAGACCTGCAAGGACTGCGGACAATCTCTCCCGATGACCAGGGATTACTTCGGACAAACGCCAAGTGGTGGATTCAGGCGAAAGTGCCGTGCATGTATGCGCGCTCACGTAAAGGCATACGATAGTGCGAATCCAGAGGGGGCTGCGGCGAGAGCTAGGTTAAGACGGGAACGCGAGTATGCGGCGGGCGGCTCAGGATACACGGACAGAGATCTACAGAAACTTCGATTTAGGCTTGGTGATCGATGTGCATACTGCGACACTCCTCTTGGTGGAAGGGGGCACTTGGATCACATGACCCCAGTAGCCAAAGGTGGTCGTGACGATATTGATAACGTGACCTACTGCTGCGAATCATGCAATCAGGCAAAACATGCCAAGACGGTAGAGGAATACTTCGCGTGGCGTAGGGCTCGTAAGCTTCCTCTACGGGCAGGGCTGTGAGGGTTGACTATTAACCGCAGCATTCGATAGGGCCTCTTCATTGATTGAAAACTTTGTCCGACGTTTTCTAAGACAGCCGTGACTCTGCGACAGCTCCGCTCAGAAACCTGCCGATGGCCCACCGAGGCGGTGAATGTCTGTTTTGGGTTGGGTCGAGACGCTCGCAGGTCAGCTCAGCCAAGTTGGCCAGTGAGCTCGAGAGTGAAGGCCACGGTCCGGCCACAACCGGCCCGCGGCCTTCTGGCGGCCTACGGCTGCACAGGACCCTGAAGCCACCATTTGCGGAGTGGCACCTTCAATTAAGTAGTCGACAAGGTCCTACCGTTCTAATATCCGCCAAACGGCAGGCGCTCAATGCGCATCCAGCGCCGGGCGGAGGTCAGGCATAATGCAAGAGTTGTGATCCGTTACCACCTAAAACCTGTTACGCCCATGACACTTGTTAAGTCAAAACAACGCGTCGCTGATCATGGGGAGGTGTTTACCCCCGCGTGGATGGTCGACGCCATGCTCGATCTCGTCAAAGACGAATCGGAGCGCATTGACTCCCGCTTTCTGGAGCCGGCGTGCGGAAGCGGGAACTTCTTGGTTCGGGTCCTGCAACGCAAGCTCGCGACCGTCGAACTCAAGTATGGCAAATCGGACTTCGAACGGCGACACTTTGGGTTGTACGCGTTGATGTGCATTTACGGTATAGAACTGCTGGCCGACAACATAGCAGAGTGCCGCGCGAACCTGTTGGAGATCTTCGCGGAGTACCTGAATATTGAGGCGACAGACGAACTGTACCGAACGGCGTTTTGCGTGCTTTCGTGGAATCTCGTCCATGGCGATGCCCTGAAAATGCTGGCAAGCGATGGACAACCGATCACCTTTGCCGAATGGGGTTACCTCGGAAAAGGCAAGTTCCAGCGCCGTGACTTCCGCTTTGACATCCTCACGGGCATGTCGAACCATGTCGAACAAGGCTCGCTATTTGCCGAGCATGAAATCTTCACGCCAATGAAGACCTACCCACCGATGACCGTGCGCGAGCTTGCCAATCTGGCAACCGGCGACACTGCACAGGGGGAGGCATGAACGGGAAGGCTTCCTTCACGTTGCGCGGCCGCAACCCAGACGTGCTGACTTGCATTGCGAATCTCTCGAACGACGAAGTATTTACCCCGCCCGAGTTCGCCAACCGGATGCTGGATACACTCGCCGAAGCTTGGGCCGCCGGCCACGACGGCGCGAACATCTGGGCCGATAAGAAGGTGAGATTCCTCGATCCGAGCACTAAGTCTGGCGTATTCCTTCGGGAAATCACTCGGCGACTTACCAAGGGGCTCGAACGCGTAATCCCGAACCTTCAAGAGCGCGTAAACCACATCCTGACCCAGCAGGTCTTTGGGATTGGCATTACGCATCTCACTAGCCTGCTGGCACGCCGTAGCGTGTATTGCTCGAAGCACGCGAATGGGGAGCACTCCGTCGCCAGGGGCTTCGACAGTGATTCGGGCAATATCTGGTTCCACCGTACCGAGCACGCTTGGGCGAATGGTAAATGCGCCTTTTGCGGTGCCAATCAAGCGACTTATGACCGAAGCGAAGACATGGAAACTCATGCCTATGCCTTCATTCACACTGACGATATCAGAACTCGGGTTGCCGAGTTATTTGGAAGGGATATGCGGTTCGACGTGATCATTGGCAATCCGCCGTATCAGCTTGGTTCGGACGGCGGCACGCGCGATGTGCCGATTTATCAGCATTTCGTAGAGCAGGCAAAGAAGCTGGAGCCGCATTTCCTCACCATGGTAATCCCGTCCCGCTGGATGGCTTCTGGTCTTGGACTTAGCGAGTTCCGGCAAACGATGCTCGGAGATCGGCGGATGCGCGAACTCGTAGATTATCCGGCAGCAAATGATGTTTTTCCGGGGGTCGAGGTCAAGGCGGGCGTCTGCTACTTTTTGTGGGACGCGGCGCACAACAGCGACTGCAATGTCACGACTATTCGGGGTAGTGAGATTGTTGGGCCGATGGTGCGCAATCTCGGAGAGTACGACGTCTTTGTGCGGGATGGCCGCGCCATATCAATTCTGAGAAAAGTGCAGAAGCACTCAGAGCCGTCTATCAACACGATACTTGCACGTGACAAGGAGTTTGGGTGGACATCGAATTTCGACGGTTTCCATGAAACGGAGCGTGTCGGAGATTTACCGCTCTACTACATTCGCACGATGAAACGCAGTGTCGGCTATATCGGGCGGAAGGAAGTTACCAAGAGCGCGCATCTCATCGACACTTGGAAAGTTCTTGTTGCAAAAGCGTACAATGGGGGCGATGGCATTCCACATCAGATTTTGGGAAAGCCGTTGATCGCGCCATCACCTTCTGTTTGTACCCAGTCGTTTCTATTCTTTTCCGTTGATTCGGAAAAAGCGGCCAAGAGTCTTCAATCATATTACACTACCAGATTTTTTCGTTTCCTAGTGTCCTTGCGCAAGATCACTCAGGATGCGACACACGCTGCTTATACTTGGGTTCCGATCCAGAAGTGGGACCGCACTTGGACGGACGAAGCCCTTTACGAAAAATATAAGATCACCACGCAGGAGCAGGCGTATATCGAGTCTCAAGTCAGGGCGATGACTCTCGACAATGATGCAGATGAGTAAACCGACCACAGAGGAAATCCTCGCGCCCAAGCCGGAAGCGCGGCCGCGTATCTACGCATACTCGATTGCCGACGCTGCGCACAAGGGGCTTCTCAAGGTAGGACAAACCACGCGCGACGTGAAGCAGCGCGTCGCCGAGCAGCTTAAGACGGCTGCTATCAAGAACTATCGAATCGAAGTCGACGAGTTCGCTGAGTGCGAAGACGGCAGCATTTTTAGTGACCATGAAGTTCGCGCAGCGCTGGTTCGAAAAGGCTTCGCGAACGTAGAATTGGAATGGGTGCGCTGTAACGTCAATGATGTAAAAACCGTGCTGACCGAGTTGCGTAGCGGCCAGCGGTTCGCGGGGACGCATCACGAAACCTTTCCGATGCGCCGCGAGCAGGCCGATGCCGTGGACAAGACATTCGACTATTACCAGTCGATCTGGGCCGAAAACAAAGACGCCGCCCCGCGTTTCCTATGGAACGCAAAGATGCGTTTTGGCAAGACGTTCACCTCTTACCAACTGGCGAAGAAGCTCGGTGCCAAACGTGTTCTGGTGGTTACCTTCAAGCCCGCGGTCGAAGATGCCTGGCAGACGGACCTTGACTCCCATACGGATTTCAATGGCTGGCAGTACCTTTCTCGCTCGTCCGGCAGCGACCCGACACAGATCGACCGCAAGAAGCCTGTCGTCTATTTCGGTTCGTTTCAGGATTTGCTCGGCCGCGATGCTGCTGGCAACATCAAGGCCAAAAACGAATGGCTTCACACGGTGAACTGGGATCTTGTGGTGTTCGATGAATACCATTTCGGCGCGTGGCGTGATACCGCCAAAGAACTGTTCGAGGGTGAAGAGGAGTCCGTGGCGAAGAAGGAGGCCAAGATCGAATACGCCGAGGGCCTTACGGACATGAACGAAGACCTCGCCGTGCTCTCGGAGAAAGAAGCGGAGTTCTTGCCCATCACCACGCGGGCTTATCTATACCTTTCCGGCACACCCTTCAAGGCGCTAGCAACCGGTGAGTTCATCGAGGAACAGATTTTCAACTGGACCTATACCGATGAGCAGCGTGCCAAGGAAGCCTTCGCAGCTACGAATCCAGGGAAACGGAACCCTTACGGCGCACTGCCGCAAATGCGTTTGCTGACGTACCAGATGCCCGATGAACTGCTGGCGATTGCGAGCGGCGGGGAGTTCGACGAATTTGACCTCAACGCTTTCTTTGACGCATCGGGGTCTGGCAAAGCGGCAACCTTCAAACACAAGAGCGATGTGCAGAAGTGGCTGGACATCATTCGCGGCGGCTACACGGTCAAATCGGTCGAGCATCTGAAGATGGGTACGCGGCCGCCGTTTCCGTATTCCGACGTGCGTTTGCTGCCTTACCTGCAACATTCATTCTGGTTTCTGCCCAGTGTTGCTGCCTGCCAAGCAATGGCGAATCTGCTGGCAGAAAAGCACAACACCTTCTGGCATGAGTACACGGCAATCGTGGCGGCGGGTGCGTCGGCGGGTATCGGGCTAGAGGCGCTGCCACCTGTACGCAAGGCAATCGGTAGCGGGTTTGAGACCAAGAGCATCACGCTCTCCTGCGGAAAACTGACCACCGGTGTGACCGTGCCACAGTGGTCGTCCATCCTGATGCTGCGCAACCTCAAGTCGCCAGAAACCTACTTTCAGGCGGCGTTCCGCGTGCAATCGCCCTGGTCCATCAAGAATCCCAACGGCGACAATCCGAACGAGGAGGAAATCCTCAAGCCGGTCTGTTTTGTGTTCGACTTTGCGCCGACCCGTGCCCTGCGGCAACTCTCTGAGTACGGCATCGGCCTATCGCCAAACGAGCCGAACCCAGAGAACGCCGTCAAGGATCTCGTCGCATTCCTACCCGTACTGGCCTACGACGGCGCGAACATGACGCAGATCGACGCGGGCGGTATTCTCGACATCGCGATGGCGGGAACCTCGGCCACGCTGCTGGCGCGCAAGTGGGAGAGTGCCCTGCTGGTAAACGTGGATAACGACACGCTCCGGCGCATCATGGACAACCCCGAGGCGATGGCCGCTGTGGAGCGCATCGAGGGCTGGCGCGCGCTGGGCGACAACATCATCGAAACCATCATCAACAAAAGCGGCAAAGTCAAGGATCTCAAGAAGAAGGCGAAGGACAAGGATTTGTCGGCCGTGGAGAAGAAGGAACTCTCCGAGGAGGAAAAGGAATATAAGTCCAAGCGCAAACTGGTGCAGGAAAAGCTGATCAAGTTCGCTACCCGCATTCCGGCGTTCATGTACCTCACAGACTTTCGCGAGAATACCCTCCAGGACGTGATCACCAAGCTGGAGCCGGATTTGTTTCTTGCGGTCACCGGTCTGACGGTGCAGGACTTCCATCTGCTCGTCCGCCTCAAGGTGTTCAACACCGAGCAGATGAACCAGGCTGTTTTTGCCTTCCGTCGCTATGAAGATGCGTCGCTTCGTTACACGGGCATTGAGAGCCACGAGGGGCTGACCCACTACGGTCTTTACGACACGGTGGTGGCGAAAGATTGATGGATTAAGGGAAATGGCTTTGGGGAGTGGCTTGCCGAAGGTCGACATTCTCTCTGGCGCCGCAAGGGCAAGTACGAACGATGCTGAGGAGACTGCTCTGACGTAGGCAGGAGTGGAACCGACCGCCCACGTACAACTTCAACGGCGGTCGGTTTCGGAACGGCACGTGACCTGAAAATATAAATATGCATTCAAATGCATATTTATACTCTTACGAAAATCGTAGTATTACCAAAGAACTTAACCTACTCACACACACCTGCGATTCTCTTTGAGCCTAATATAAAGGTTCGATTCCCTTCACCCGCTCCACCTGAATTCAAGCAGAAGGGCCAACCCAAAGGTTGGCCCTTCTGCTTTCCGCCCCGCAATGCGCGTCAAGGCTCTGGTGGCAGGTACAGGCTCTCCTTCACCTCCTCCATCACCACATAGCTGCGCGATTCGGTCGCGGACGGCAGCTTGAGCAGGATGTTGCCGAGCAGGCGGCGGTAGTCGCTCATCTCAGCGATGCGGGCCTTGATCAGGTAGTCGAAGTCGCCCGACACGAGATGGCACTCCATCACTTCCGGAACGTAGGCCAGCTCCTTCTTCACCCGGTCGAAGGTGTCGTTG
Source organism: Thauera sp. 63 (assembly GCF_000310165.2). Lineage (NCBI taxonomy): Bacteria > Pseudomonadati > Pseudomonadota > Betaproteobacteria > Rhodocyclales > Zoogloeaceae > Thauera > Thauera sp. 63. The sequence goes on along the minus strand of NZ_AMXC01000007.1, from coordinate 143,764 downwards.
GACTTGGCCGACAGCTTCAGCTCGACGAACACCAGCAGCGGCCGTCCAAGCGCACGCGGATCGACGCGGGCGTGATAGCCGGTGATGATCCCCTCGCGCTCGAGACGGCGCACGCGTTCGGTACACGGTGTCGCCGACAGGCCGACGCGCTGCGCCAGCTCCGTCATCGACAGGCGGCCTTCCTTCTGCAACAGGTCGAGGATCTTGCGGTCGATTCGGTCGAGCTCGCGCATTTCGCTGTTCCGGCGAGAAAACGGCACTGCAGACCCTATTTTTCACTGCATGACTGCCGTTTATAAGTGAAACTCCCTGCACACGCTTGCCTAAACTGCGTACATCCAACGTCATTCAGGCAAGAGGCAGCCATGCATGTGATCGTACTCGGAAGCGGCGTCATCGGCACCACCACGGCGTGGTATCTCGCCCAACGCGGCGCGCGCGTGACCGTGCTGGAGCGCCAGCCCGGACCCGCCCTGGAGACCAGCTTCGCCAACGCCGGCCAGGTCTCGCCCGGCTACTCCACGCCCTGGGCAGCGCCTGGGATTCCGCTGAAGGCGCTGAAATGGCTGTTCCAGCGCCATGCCCCGCTCGCCATCCGCGCCGACGGCAGCCTGTTCCAGCTGCGCTGGATGACGCAGATGCTCGCCAACTGCAGCGCCGAGCGCTACACGGTGAACAAGGAACGCATGATGCGGCTGTCCGAGTACGCGCGAGACTGCCTGCGCACGCTGCGCGCCGATACCGGCATCGCCTACGAGGAACGCAGCCGCGGCACGCTGCAGTTGTTCCGCACCCAGGCCCAGCTCGAGGCGGCGCAGCGCGACATTGCGGTGCTGCAGGAGTGCGGCGTGCCCTACGAACTGCTCGGCGCTGACGAACTGCCGCAGGTCGAACCTGCACTCACCCGCAGCCGCAGCCCGCTGGCCGGCGGCCTGCGCCTGCCCAACGACGAGACCGGCGACTGCCACCTGTTCACCACCCGGCTCACCGAGCTTGCCCGCCAGGCCGGCGTCGAGTTCCGCTTCGGCGTGGACATCCGCGAGATCCTGACCGGTGGCGGCGGCGTGATCGGCGTGCGCGTCGGCGACGGCGAACACAGCGAGGTGCTGGCCGCGGACCGCTACGTGCTGGCGCTCGGCAGCTACTCGCGCCAGATGGCGGCCGGCCTCGGCCTGGACCTGCCGGTCTATCCGGTGAAGGGCTATTCGCTGACGGTGCCGCTGGTCGACGCGGACGGCGCACCGCAGTCGACGGTGCTGGACGAGACCTACAAGGTCGCGGTGACGCGCTTCGACGATCGCATCCGCGTTGGCGGCATGGCCGAGCTGGGCGGCTACGATCTGCGCCTGAACCCGCGTCGGCGCGAGACCCTCGAGAGGGTGGTCGGTGACCTGTTCCCGACCGGCGGCAACCTGCCGCGCGCCGAGTTCTGGACCGGGCTGCGGCCGATGACGCCGGACTCGACTCCGATCGTCGGCGCCACGCCCTACCCCGAGCTCTTCATCAACACCGGTCACGGCACGCTGGGCTGGACGATGTCCTGCGGTGCCGGCGCACTCGTCGCCGACCTCGTCACCGGCCGTCAGCCGGCAATCCGCCACGACGACCTGGCCCTGAGCCGCTATGGCCGCGAGGCGACGCGCCGTGCGACCGGGCTGAGCCTGTCGCCCGCCTGAACCCGAGGCAGGCGCGCAACGCACCCATCGGGCGCGACGGCTCCGGCTGCCGCACCCGGTGGGTGCGTTGCAGCGCCGCCCGCTTCGGCGCACCATGTTGCGCCTCGCCCCTGCCGGAACCTCACGATGCGTCCTGCCCGCGCCCTGATCGATCTTGCCGCGCTGCGGCACAACTACCATCTCGCGCGCGCCCGCCATGGCGCCCGCGCCCTCGCCGTGGTCAAGGCCAATGCCTATGGCCACGGCGCCGTGCGCTGCGCCCAGGCGCTGGCCGACGAAGCCGACGGTTTCGCCGTCGCCTTCCTCGGGGAAGCGCTGGAACTGCGCGAAGCCGGCATCACCCATCCGATCCTGCTGCTCGAAGGGGTGTTCGATGCCACGGAGCTGGACGCGGTGGTTCGCCACGCGCTGTGGATCGTCGTGCATCACGAGGCGCAGCTGCGCATGATCGAGACGACGCCGCTCGCGCGGCCACTGAACGTGTGGCTGAAGGTCAACAGCGGCATGAACCGCGCCGGCTTCGTCGGCGATGCGGTCGCCGAAGCCTGGCGGCGTCTTCAGGCAAGCGGAAAGGTCGCCGACATCACGCTGATGACGCACTTCGCCCGTGCCGACGAGCCGGAGGTCATCGCCACGCCCGCCCAGGTGGAACGGTTCAAGGCCGCCACCGCCGGGCTGCCCGGCAGCCGCAGCCTGGCCAATTCGGGCGCCATCCTCGGCTGGCCGCAGGCACGCGGCGACTGGGCGCGTCCCGGCATCCTGCTTTACGGCGCCGACCCGATGCCGGGCGAAGGCAATGGCCTGCAGCCGGTGATGACGCTGGAGAGCGCGGTGATGGCAGTGCGCGAGATCGACGCCGGCGAACCGCTCGGCTATGGCGCACGCTTCGTCGCCGAGCGCCGCACGCGCGTGGGCCTGGTCGCAATGGGCTACGCCGATGGTTATCCGCGCGTCGTCCCGGACGGCACGCCGGTGGCGATCGACGGCCGGCCGGGACGTCTCATCGGGCGCGTGTCGATGGACATGCTGACCATCGACCTCACCGGGCATCCGGACGCCGGCCTCGGCAGCCGGGTGGAACTGTGGGGACGGCAGGTGCCCGTCAACCACATCGCGACAGCGGCGGGCACGATCGCCTACGAACTGTTGTGCAACGTGAAGCGGGTGCGCTTCAACTATATCGGCTGACGAACCGGGCGTGCATCGCGGCCCGCCGGATCCTCGCGACGCGCCTGCGCCTTATTCGCGCACGCGGTCGATACGCAGGCTGACGCCGCTGGCGTCGGTGGCAACGGGTCCGCTCAGGCCTTCCAGGTCGCCGCTGCGCGCCATGGCATCGCCGCCCTTGGACACCCGGGCGCCAACGATGACACGCTCGGGCAACACGGCGTCGCCCATCATCAGGCTTGCGCCCTCGAAGCTGAAATCGCGTGGCAGCTCGCTGCCCTTGAAGCGCAGCGCCGCCAGCGGCGGGCCGCCTGCCTCGCCGCGGGCGAACACGAACACCGCATCGTCGGGGGACAGCCGCTCGACCAGGGCCGGATCGACCTCCAGACGGCCGGACAGCTTCAGGGTTGCGGTCGCCGCCGGTGCGGCCGCGGCTTCGTCCAGCGGCGCCATGCCCGCCTTGGCGCGGGCGTCGTTGATGCTGGCGCGGATGCCGCGCGCCACGTCCTCGCCCGGCGGGATACGCGCAAGGATCTTCTCCCAGTGCGCGGCCGCGGCAGCGTAGTCCTCACGCTGGTAGGCGGCGGTGCCGGCCAGCGCGAGCGCCTTGGGATGTTCGGGCGCAATCGCCAGGGCCTTCTGCAGCAGCTCCTCGGCTTCGCCGACCACGGTGCCCTTCATGGCAGCCACCACGTCGGCCCAGTCGGCATAGACGTCGGGCTCCTCGGGCGCGAGCTTGGCCAGCTTCTCGTAGGTCGCCGCCGCCTTCGGGTAGTCCTCCAGCACCAGATAGGAGCGTGCCAGCATCATCCAGCCTTCGACGTTGTCGGGCTCCTGCTGCAGGCGCGCTTCGAGCTTGCCCACCATGTCGGCGATCTCTTCCGGCGAGAAGCCCTGCTGGCCAGCGACATTGGCGGGGTCGAGCCCCGCCGGCGTGCCGAACACCAGATAGCCCGCAACCGCCAGCACCGGCACGCTCAGCCCGAGGCCGAGCGCCCAGCGCCGCTCGGGGCGCGCATCGGCCGTTTGGGCGCGCTCGGCCGCCGCCTCGCCTTCCTCCAGCGCGCGGCGCTCGAGTTCCTCCCGGCTCTGGGCATGACTGGCGGCGTCGATGCGACCCGCGGCCAGCTCGGCGTCCAGTTCAGCCAGCTGCTCGCGCAACACGGTCAGCGCCATGCTGCTCTGCGCCGCCTGTTCGCGCTGCGCACGCCCGGCAGCGCCGAACAGCGGCGGCAGGATCCAAAGCAGGGCACCGGCCAGCAGCAGGCCGGCAAAGAAGATGAAGGCGGTCACGAACGGGACTCCGGAGATTCAGAAGAAGGCTGGGCGGCACCGGCGAGCAGTTCGCGCGCGCGCTGGCGCTCGGCCTCGCTCAGGTGGCCTGCGGCGGCGAGTTCGCTCGCACGGCGGCGCAGGCGGTAGGCCAGCCAGCCCGCACCGCCCACCAGCAGCAGCACCGGTCCGCCCCACAGCAGCAGGGTGGTGGCCTTGAAGGGCGGCTCGTAGAGCACGAAGTCGCCGTAACGGGCAACGAGGTAATCGACCACGTCGTCCTTGCTGCGGCCGCTGGCGAGCTGCTCGCGCACCTGGTCGCGCAGGTCGAGGGCCAGCGGTGCATTGGATTCGGCGATGGACTGGTTCTGGCACACCAGGCAGCGCAGCTTGTGCGACAGCTCCATCACGTCGGCCTCGAGCTGCGGGTCGGGTGCCACCGCCGGCGCCATGCCGGGATCGGCTGCCGGCTGCTGTGCCATCGCCGGCAGTGCGGCGCCGAGCAGCGCCGCCAGCGCCAGTGCGCGCAGCGCCCTGGGGAAACGCTCAACCGGCACGGCGGACCTCCTCGATCTTGGGCAGGATCACCTGCTGCAGGCTTTCCGGCGTGATCGGGCCGATGTGCTTGTAGCGGATGCGGCCCTCGGCATCGATCAGGAAGGTCTCGGGCACGCCATACACGCCGAAATCGATGCCGACGCGGCCATCGATGTCGAGCACCGACAGCACGTAGGGGTCGCCATGATCGGTGAGCCAGCGGCGGGCACGCTCGATGGCCATCGCCGTCTCGGCCTCCAGCGCCATGCCGCGCGCGTTGATCGCGCCGTCACCGCGCACTTCCTTGTAGTTGAGGCCGACCACCGGCACGATCTTCTGGCGGGCCATCTGCACCAGCAGCGGATGCTCCTGGCGGCAGGCCACGCACCACGACGCCCACACGTTGAGCAGCCAGACCTGGCCTTTCATCTCCTCCAGCGCGAACGGTCTGGCGGGATCATCGAGCCGGGCGAGGCTGAAGTTGGGCGCGGGCTTGTCGATCAGCGGCGAAGGCACCTCGCGCGGGTTGAGGGTGAGGCCGAAGGCTAGGAAGCCCGCCAGGCCGATGAAGAGGAGCAGGGGAACGAGGAATTTCGCTTTCATGTGAGGACTTTCGCGCGCTCAGGCGACGCGCTGGTTGGCCGCCACCGTCGCGTCGCGCGCGGCCAGACGACGGTAACGACGATCGGCAGCAGCGAACACGCCACCCAGGCCCATCAGGGTGCAGCCCAGCCAGATCCAGCTGATGAAGGGTCTGTAGTACAGGCTGACGATCCAGGTGCCGTCCTCGATCTGCTCGCCGAGCGACACATACACGTCGCGGAACGCACCGATGTCGATCGAGGCTTCGGTCATCGGCATGCCCTGTGCAAGATACATGCGCTTCTCGGGCGTCAGCGTGGCGATGGCGCGGCCGTCGCGGGTCACGTCGATGGTGGCGCGCGCGGCGTCGTAGTTGGGACCGTCGGCATCCTGCACGCCGCGGAAGGTGAAGGTGTAGCCGGCCAGTTCGGCGCGCTGGCCGTTCTGCATCTTCACGTCGAGGTTGGCATCCAGGCTGCCCACCAGCGTCACGCCGATGATGAAGACGCCCACCCCAAGGTGGGCCAGCCACATGCCCCACCACGACGCGGTGATCGCGCGCAGGCGCGCCCCCATGCCGGCGCCCGCGCGCTCGGTGATACGACCGGCCAGCAGCTGGATGCTGGCCAGCACCACCCAGGCGGCCAGCGCCAGGCCCAGCACCGTGCGCCAGGTGACGTGATCGACAGCATAGGCCGTACCCAGGCCGATCAGCACGCTGGCGATGAAGGCGGGCGCGACCTTGCGCACCGCGGCGGAGAGGTCGTCATCCTTCCAGCGCAGGAAGGGTCCGAACATCATCAGCACCACGACCGGCGTCATCAGCGGGATGAACACCGCCTCGAAGTACGGCGGGCCGACGGAGATCTTTCCCATGCCCAGCGCGTCGAGGAACAGCGGATACATCGTGCCCAGCAGCACCGAGGCCGAGGCCACCGACAGCAGCACGTTGTTGCCCAGCAGCGAGGTCTCGCGCGACACCAGGCTGAAGCTGCCGCCACCGCCGAGCTTGGGCGCGCGCCACGCATACAGCAGCAGCGACACGCCGATCACGATGACCAGCAGCGCCAGGATGAACAGGCCGCGCTTGGGATCGGTGGCGAAGGCATGCACGCTGGTGATGACGCCCGAGCGCACGATGAAGGTGCCGAGCAGCGACAGCGAGAAGGCCGAGATCGCCAGCAGCACCGTCCAGCTGCGGAAGGCGCCGCGCTTCTCGGTGACGGCGAGCGAGTGCATCAGCGCGGTGCCGAGCAGCCAGGGCATGAAGGAAGCGTTCTCGACCGGGTCCCAGAACCACCAGCCGCCCCAGCCCAGCTCGTAGTAGGCCCAGCCCGAACCGACCGCAATGCCGGCGGTGAGGAACACCCAGGCCACCGTGGTCCAGGGACGCGACCAGCGCGCCCAGGCGGCGTCGAGGCGACCGGTGAGCAGCGCCGCGATGGCGAAGGCAAAGGCGACCGAGAAGCCCACGTAGCCCATGTAGAGCAACGGCGGGTGGATGATCATGCCCGGGTCCTGCAGCAGCGGGTTCAGGTCTCGGCCCTCGCCCACCGCCGGCAGCAGGCGGTCGAAAGGGTTGGAGGTGACGAGCAGGAAGGACAGGAAACCGACGCTGACCCAGCCCAGCACGCCCAGCACGCGGGCGACGAAGGCCTCGGGCAGGTGGCGCGAGAACACCGTGACGGCCACCGTCCACAACGACAGCGACATCGCCCACAGCAGCAGGGAGCCTTCGTGGTTGCCCCACACGCCGGTGATCTTGTACATCAGCGGCGTGGCGCTGTGCGAGTTGCTGGCCGCGAGCTGCACCGAGAAATCGCTCTGGATGAAGGCCCAGGTCAGGCAGACGTAGCTGACCAGGATGAAGAAGAACTGCCCCTGCGCCGCCGGGCGACCGACGGCCATCAGGGCGAAGCGGTTGCGGCTGGCGCCCACCATCGGCACCACGGCCTGCACCAGGGCAAGCACCAGCGCGAGGACGAGGGCGAAATGTCCGAGTTCGGGGATCATGTCACTGGCTCACGGTTGCTGCGGCCTTGCTGGCCTGTTCCACCGCATGCGCCGCTTCCGGCGGCATGTAGTTCTCGTCGTGCTTAGCGAGCACCTCGGTGGCGCGGAAGGTGCCGTCGGCCTCGAGCTTGCCCTGCACCACCGCGCCCTTGCCCTCCTTGAACAGGTCGGGCAGCGTGCCACGATAGCTCACCGGGATCACCTTGGCCGTGTCCGTGATGGCGAAGCTGACGGTCAGACCGTCGGCCTCGCGCTTGATCGAGCCCTCCTCGACCATGCCGCCGACGCGGAAGGTCTTACCGGTCGGCGCCTTGCCTTCGGCGACCTCGCTGGGCGTGTGGAAGAACACCAGGTTCTGCTGGAAGGCGCTCAGCACTAGGGCGACCGCCGCGACGAGCAGGGCCACCCCGCCGCCGACGAGCATCAGACGTTTGCTACGGGCTTTCATGTTTCCGACTCCATGACCGGCACGGACGCGCCGGTCTTCCTTGCTGAATCCTTGCCAACCGCACGCCGCCAGCGCAGCAGCCGCGTGACCGTGTCCTTCCGACGCCGCAACACCAGCACGAGTTCCAGCGCCATCAGCGCGAAGGTCACGCCGTAGCTGCCCCACACGAAAAAGGCCGCGCCGCCCATGTCCCAGAATGCGGACCAGCTTTCCCACTGCGCCATCAGGCACGTCCTCCCTTGAGCTGCGCCTCATGCTCGAGCACCGCGCCAACCCACTCGGTGTGCCGCTCGCGCTCGAGAATCATCGACCGCGCGCGCCACAGCACCACCGCAATCGTGTACATCCATGCCGCAATCGCCATCACCAGCATGCCGGCGAGCATGGTCGTCGCCATCGACGGCGCCTTGGTCAGGCTGACCGAGGCGCCCTGGTGCAGGGTGTTCCACCATTGCACCGAAAAATAGATGATCGGCACATTGACCGCACCCACCAGGGCGATGATGGCACCGGCCCGATCGGCGCGGCGCGGATCCTCGATCGCACGCGTGAGCGCGATGAAGCCGAAATAGAGGAAGAGCAGCAACAGTTGCGAGGTCAGGCGCGCGTCCCACACCCAGTAGGCCCCCCAGGTGGGCTTGCCCCACAGGGCGCCGGTCCACAGCGCGACGAAGCAGAACATCGCGCCAGTCGGTGCCAGCGCCTGGCTCATGACGAAGGACAGGCGGGTGTTCATGACCAGACCGACCGCCGACCAGAAGGCCATGACCAGGTAGATGAACATCGACATCCAGGCCGCCGGCACGTGGATGAAGATGACGCGATAGACCTGGCCCTGCGTGGCATCGGTCGGCGCAACGAAGAAGCCGAGCCACAGGCCGGCCAGCGTCAGGACCAGCGCTGCGGCGGCAAACCAGGGCGCAAGGCGACCTGCCAGCGGATAGAAGTTGTTCGGGGCGGCGAAGCGGAAAAGGCTGCGGCTGCGCTCGGGAGCATTCATGCGTGGGCTACTCGTCGTCTCTACATTGGGCCGGCTGCACTCGCGCCGGCCAAGGGTTCATTCTTCAATCAGTCGTGATGCGCAAGGCTGCAGCACACGCCCACGGTGCCAGCGCCAGCGCACCAGCCAGACCACCGCCCAGCAGCAGCAGGTGCGCTGCAGCGCCGGCGCCCGACATCTCGGCCTCGACCGCACCTGCCCCGAAGATCAGCACCGGCACGAACAGCGGCAGCACAAGCAATGCCAGCAACATGCCGCCGCCACGCAGGCCCAGCGTCAGCGCCGCGCCCACCGCCCCCAGCAAGCCGAGGATCGGCGTACCCAGCGCCAAACTTAAAACCAGCACCGGCAAGGCGCCTTGTTCAAGGTCAAGCAGCAGCGCCAGGCCAGGCGCAACCGCCACCACGGGCAGCCCGGTACTGAGCCAGAAGGCCAGCACCTTGGCCGTCACCCACAGTGCAGCCGGTTCGCTAGACAGGAGAAGCTGCTCCAGGGTTCCGTCGGCGTAGTCCTGGGCGAACAGTCTGTGCAGCGACAGCAGGCAGGCGAGCAGCGCCGCGACCCACAGCACGCCGGGCGCGATCGCGCGCAACTGGTTGGGCTCGGCGCCAACGCCGAAGGGGAACAGGCAGACGACGATGACGAAGAAGGCCAGCGTGACCAGCACGTCGGCGCGCCCGCGCCAGGCCAGCAGCAGGTCGCGACGCAACACGGCGAGGAAGGTGCTCAGCATGCATAGGCTCCGACGTCGAGCACCCGCGGCGTGAGCGCGAAGGGCGCGTCCTGATGGGTGGTCAGCATCACCATGCCACCCGCGGCGCAGTGGTCGGACAAGGCCTGCGCCAAGTCGGCGACGGCCTTCACGTCGAGTGCGGTGAAGGGTTCGTCCAGCACCCACAGCGCCCGTCGCCCGGACAGGAACAAGCGGGCGAGGCTCACACGGCGGCGCTGGCCCTGCGACAACACGCGCGCCGGCAGATCGAGCTGGTTCTCGAGACCGATGCGCACCAGCGCCTGCATGCAGGTTTCGGCATCGACCTCGTCGCCTGCGGCGGCACAGGCGAAGCGCAGGTTCTCGAGCGGGCTCAGCAGATCGTTGATGGCCGGTGCGTGGCCGAGATAGAGCAGTTCGCGATGAAAGGCCTCGCGCTCGCGCCGGATCGACTCGCCGCGCCAGCGGATCTCGCCGGCCTCGGGCAGCGCCAGGCCGGTGACCAGGCGCAGCAGGCTCGTCTTGCCGACGCCATTGGGGCCGGCGATGCGCAGCAGCTCTCCCGCCTGCAGGCGGAGGGCGAGGTCGCGGAACAACAGGCGATCGCCCTTCAGGCAGGCGAGATCTTCAACTTCGAGCATGGGCGCGATTGAACCACAGGGGTCAGGCCGGCGCCATCCCGGACGCGCGGAACGACACCGGCCCCGCTCCACCCGTGGGCAGATGGCGGGGCCGGTTGCGCGAACCGGGACGGTCAGCCGTCCGGCCGGCGTCCTTACTGCTTCTGCACCGGCGGGTGCATCACCTCGGGGGCGACACCGCCGCGATCGACGCCGATGTCCTGCTTGACCGGCGGCAGCGAGTGCGCGATGCCCTTGTGGCAATCGATGCAGGTCTTGCCTTCGGCGAAGCCGGCCTGGTGCATCTGGTTCGAGCGACGGCCCTGCACCGAGTAGTCGAAATACTCGTAGTTGTGGCAGTTGCGGCACTCCTGCGAGTTGTTCGCCTTCATGCGGTTCCATTCGTTCTGCGCGAGGCGCGGACGCTCCTGGGCGAACTTCTCCGGCGTGCTGATGGTGCCCATCACCTTGCCGTAGAGCTCCCGCGAGGCCTTGATCTTGCGGATCATCTTCGGCCCCCACTCCTTGGGTACGTGGCAGTCCGGGCAGGTCGCGCGCACACCGGTGCGGTTCTGGTAATGGATGGTGTTGCGGTACTCCTTGAAGACGTTTTCCTCCATCTCGTGGCAGGAAATGCAGAACTTCTCGGTGTTGGTCATCTCCAGGGCCCAGTTGAAGCCACCCCAGAAGATCACGCCCAAAGCGACGAGCAGCACGATGGCGCCCCAGCCTGCGCCGCGTATGCGCTGAATCAGGCTCTTGTTGTTGTCGGTCATGACGATCCCCGTTTATTGAAGCCTCAGCGCAGGCCTTCCGCGCGCTGGAACTTGTTTTCCACCAGCGGCTTGGCGTCGGTCTGCGGCACGTGGCACTGCATGCAGAAATAGCGGCGCGGCGAGATGTTCGACAACTCCCCACCATCGCGGTCCTTGAAGTGCGTCAGGCTGACCTTGGTCGCGCCCGACTCCTTGTAGCGGCTCCAGGCGTGACAATCCATGCACTTGTTGAAGTTCATCGTGACTTCATAGCCTTCGACCTTGTGCGGAATCAGCGGCGGCTGCTGCACGTAGTCGCGCTCGATCGGCGCCTGGTCCGGAATCGGCTTGTAGTTGCCGACCTGCAGCTCCTGCTCTGCGACGTCGGCGCCACGGATGCTCTTGACGGCCTGGGCCATCGCCGACGGCGGTACCACGGCGCCGAAGCCGATTGCGGCGACGAGCGCGAGCACCAGATTTCGTGTCTGTTTTTTCATTTTGACTCGCTCCTGTTGAATCGGGTCGTAATACGGAAAACGTCCTTGCCGCACACATCCACGCAGCGTCCGCAGGTGGTGCAGTCGGCATCCAGAATGAGGGGGTGGTCCTGCCCCACGCCCTTCAGTGCAGGTCGGATGACCTGGGGCTCGGGGCACACCGCGAAGCAGTCCATACAGTCGTTGCAGGCGCTCCGCCTGTCCGCCGACACCTTGACCACCGAAGCGCGGCCGAGCAACGCGTAGAAAGCACCCTGCGGACACAGGTGGCCACACCAGCCGCGCGGTGCGATCAGCAGGTCGTAGAAGAAGATGCCACCGACGATGCCCCAGGCGAGGCCGAAACCGAAGATCAGCCCGCGGTGGAACATCGACACCGGGTTCACCCACTCCCATGCCAACGAACCGGTCGCCACTGCAGTCACCAGCACGAAACCCAGCAGCCAGTAGCGCGTGCTGCCCACCGGTGCCTTGCCGCCCTTCAAACCCAGACGCCGGCGCAGCCAAGCAGCGGCGTCAGTGACGAGGTTCACCGGGCATACCCACGAGCAGAACAGCCGCCCGCCGAGCAGGAGATAGAAGGCCAGCACGATACCGCCACCCAGCAAGGCCTCGCGGTAGGGCCACCGCCCCGCCGCAAGCTGCTGTGCGATCAGGAAGGGATCGGTCAGGGGCAGCACGCCCAGCGTCAGGCTGGACGACAGGTTGCCCTTCACGATCCACCACCCGAGCCACGGCCCGACAAGGAACAGCGCCAGGATGCCCAGTTGCGAGGCGCGCCGCAGCAGCAGCCACTTGTGCGCCCGCAGCCAGCCCTTGGCCTCGATCGCCTCCTGCCCGGGGCGCGCCACCACGCCACGCATCGCTGCGCCGCGCACGCTAGTGGGCGGAACCTTGCGCTCCGGCACACCGCCGGTCGTCGTCTGCGCGCTCATGGCTTCCACCCCGAATCGAGACCGCTGCCGGCGGGCTGGGCCGGCCTGGTGTCCGGACCCTGCGGACCGTCACCCGGCTTGACGCGGGTGTCGCCGTAGGCCTTGTCCTCGAGGCCGCGAACGGGCAGTTCGACCTGGTCGCCGATCAGCGAGCCGCCGGCCGCCTCCTTCTCTTCCCAGCCGCGCAGGTAGTGCTCGGCCTTGGAGCCTTGCGCCAGCTTGATCGGCAGCACCTTGATCGCCGACTCGCCGGGCAGTACGCAGGCCTTCTCGCACTTGCCGCAGCCGGTGCAGTGCTCCGAATGCACCGTCGGCAGCAGCATGGCATGGCGGTCGGAGCGCGGGTTGTGCATGCGTTCGAGCGTGATCGCCTTGTCGATGACCGGGCACACGCGGTAGCACACGTCGCAACGCAGACCGAGGAAGTTGAGGCAGTTCTCCTGGTCGATGAGCACGGCCAGCCCCATCTTCGCCTTGCCGATGTCGGTGAGCCCGCGATCGAGCGCACCGGTCGGACAGGCGACCACGCAGGGGATGTCCTCGCACATTTCACAGGGGATCTTGCGCGCTTCGAAGTACGGCGTGCCCGTCGCCACGCTGTCGCCGAGTTCGCCCAGCTTCAGCGTGTCGTAGGGGCAGTCGCGCACGCACAAGCCGCAGCGCACGCAGGCCGCCAGGAAGTCGTGTTCGGGGAGCGCGCCGGGCGGACGGATGGCAGTGGCCGGCAGCGCCGACGCCTGCTTCGCGTACATCCCGGCTCCGAGCGCGAGCAGGCCCGCGCCGCCGGCGACGCCCGCCGCATCCTTCAGGAAGCGGCGACGCGGCGACGGTGCGCGGGCTGCGGTACGTCCGGTCGGTTTCACGATGTCGTTCATGTTCGTCGTGAGCCTGCGCCCGGGGCCGTCCCCCCGGTCGGCGGGGCGCCGGGCTCACGCCTCCTGTCGATCAGGCCTTGACCACCTTGACCGCGCACTTCTTGTAGTCGGTCTCTTTCGAGATCGGGCAGGTGGCGTCGAGCGTGAGCTTGTTCACCAGCCGGCCTTCGTCGAAGAAGGGCACGAAGATCAGGCCGACCGGCGGCTTGTTGCGGCCGCGAGTCTCGAGGCGGGCAACGATCTCGCCGCGCCGCGACGACACCTTGACCGCCATGCCGCGCTGCAGGCCGCGCTTCTGCGCGTCGTCCGGGTGCATGAAGACCTGGGCTTCGGGCACCGAGCGGTGCAGCTCGGGCACGCGGCGCGTCATCGAGCCGGTGTGCCAGTGCTCCAGCACGCGACCGGTGCACAGCCACATGTCGAACTCGGCGTCCGGCATCTCGGGCGGATCCTGGTAGGGCAGCGCGAACACGACCGCCTTGTTGTCCTTGTGACCGTAGAACTTCACGCCCTCGCCCGCCTTCACGTACGGGTCGTAGCCCTCGCGGAAGCGCCACAGGGTTTCCTTGTTGTCGACCACCGGCCAGCGCAGGCCGCGCGCCTTGTGATAGACGTCGAAGTTCGCCAGATCGTGGCCGTGGTCACGACCGAAGGCGGCGTACTCCTCGAACAGCCCCTTCTGCAGGTAGTAGCCGAGTTCCTTCGACTCGTCGTTCATGTAACCCTTCCAGGCGTGGGCGTTGGCCGTCTCCACGTCGGCAAGCGGGTACTTGTTCACCTGGCCGTTGGCGTAGAGCACGTCGTACAGGGTCTTGCCCTTGTACTCCGGCTTCTTCGCGATCAGCTCGGCCGGCCACACGTCCTCGACCTTGAAGCGCTTGGCGAACTGGATGTACTGCCACAGGTCGGACTTGGCCTCGCCCGGTGCGGCCACCTGCTGGCGCCAGAACTGGGTGCGGCGCTCGGCGTTGCCGAAGGCGCCTTCCTTCTCGGCCCACATCGCCGACGGCAGGATCAGGTCGGCCGACAGGGCCGACACGGTCGGATAGACGTCGGAGACCACGACGAAGGCTTCCGGATTGCGCCAGCCCGGGTAGATCTCGTCATTGACGTTCGGTCCCGCCTGCATGTTGTTGGTGGTCGTGGTCCAGTAGCACTTGACCTTGCCGTCCTTCAGCGCGCGGCTCTGCGCCACGGCGTGCAGGCCGATCTTGGCCGGAATCGTGCCCTCCGGCAGTTGCCAGATCTGCTCGGTCAGGGCGCGGTGCATCGGGTTGGTGACGACCATGTCGGCCGGCAGGCGGTGGGCGAAGGTGCCCACCTCGCGCGCCGTGCCGCATGCGGACGGCTGGCCGGTCAGCGAGAACGGGCTGTTGCCGGGCTCGGAGATCTTGCCCACCAGCAGGTGGACGTTGTAGATCATGTTGTTCACCCAGGTGCCACGGGTGTGCTGGTTGAAGCCCATGGTCCAGAACGACACGACCTTGCGGCTCGGATCGGCGTACTGCTCGGCCATCTTCTTCAGGCGGTCCTCGGGCACGCCCGACAGCTTGGACACCTTCTCGACCGTGTACTCGGACACGAACTTGGCGAACTCGTCGAAGCTGATGTCCTTGGCCGCACCGGTGTCGCCCTTGGGCTTGCCGTCGGCGCCGGGATAGCCGTTGCTGGTGGCCTTGGCTTCGAGCACGTGGTTCGGACGCAGGCCGAAGCCGATGTCCGTCTCGCCCATCTTGAACTTGACGTTGCGATTGACGAAGTCGGTGTTAACGCGCTTGGTCTGGATGATGTAGTTGCAGATGTAGTTCAGGATCGCGAGGTCGGTGTTCGGCACGAAGATCATCGGGTTGTCGGCGAGCTCGTACGAACGATGCTCGAAGGTCGACAGCACGTGGACCTGGCAGCCTTCCTTGGACAGGCGACGGTCGGTGATGCGGCTCCACAGGATGGGGTGCATCTCCGCCATGTTCGAGCCCCACAGCACGAAGGTGTCGGCGTTCTCGATGTCGTCGTAGCAGCCCATCGGCTCGTCGATGCCGAAGGTGCGCATGAAGCCAGCCACGGCCGAGGCCATGCAGTGGCGCGCGTTCGGGTCGATGTTGTTGGTGCGGAAGCCGGCCTTGTAGAGCTTGGAGGCGGCATAGCCTTCCCAGATCGTCCACTGGCCGGAGCCGAACATGGCGATGGAGTCGGGGCCGTGCTCCTTGATCGCCTTCTTCCACTTCTCTTCCATGATGTCGAAGGCCTGGTCCCACGAGATCGGCGTGAACTCGCCGTTCTTGTCGTACTTGCCGTTCTTCATCCGCAGCAGCGGCTTGGTCAGGCGATCCTCGCCGTACATGATCTTGGACAGGAAGTAGCCCTTGATGCAGTTCAGGCCGCGGTTGACCGGCGAGTCCGGATCGCCCTGGGTGGCGACGATGCGGCCGTTCTGCACGCCGACCAGCACCGAGCAGCCGGTGCCGCAGAAACGACAGGCCGCCTTGTCCCAGCGCACCTTGGTGCCGGCGCTGGCCGCGCCGTTGCCTTGCGCCTGCGTGACCACGGGAATGCCGATGCCGGCCGTTGCAGCGGCTGCGGCGACCGCATTGTTCTTGATGAATTCGCGTCGATTCATGCTCATTTCATGCCTCCGTCAATTCGAGACCGTCATCGGTGTATTCGTAAGCCAGCGTCACCGCCTGCACCTTGGGCGCGAGGTTGACCGCGAGGATCGAGTCGGTGACCGACCAGCCCTCGCCATCCTCCACGGTGACCACGATGCGACCCACTTCGTCCGAGGAGCCATGAATCTCGACCCCCGGGATGCGCGCCAGCGCTTCCTTGATCTCCGGGAAATCCGCGGGCAGGGCCCGCAGAACCAGACTTGCAATCTTCATTGTTCGCTCTCCGTCGGAACATCGCATTCAACCGGCGCCTGCACCACGATGGCCCGCGTCGGGCAGGGCGCAAAGCAGGCGCCGCAGCCGGTGCAGGCTTCGGCCTCAAGTTGCGGCAGCGCCACACCGCCGATGCGCGGGCGGAAGCGGATCGCGCCCGCGGGGCAGGTCTCGCCGCAGACACGGCACTCCACGCCCGCCGCCGCGAGACAGGCCTGACCGATGCTCGCCTTAAAGGACCAGGGTGCATCGCCTTCCGCAGGGCGCAGCAGGGCGCGCGGCGCGCAATGCGTCACACAGTCGCCACAGAAGGTGCATTCGCCGCGCGAGAAGTCGACCGCGGGGAACCCGCCGTCGGCCCGGACCAGGATGGCGGTCGGACAGGCGTCGATACAGGCATCGCAGCGGGTGCAGGACGAGATGAAATCGCGCTCCTCCCGCGCCCAAGGCGGACGCGGGGCGGGCGCTGCCGCACGGACCCTGCCGCGCAGAAAGCCCCGACGAGAAGGTGATGCCGATTCCACAAGAGCCCCTGAACCCATCTATACGCCGCCCATTGAATCCCATGCCCCCAACCCGGTCATTGACCGCGATCAAGGACGGAAGCGGCACGCTGGCGCGCCAAGGCAGCTGGCGAGGCCTTGCGCGGACTGACGAAGCCGTGCGGAAAACTGCCCGGGTCAGCCTCGCGGGCGTTCCACCGCCCATACGGCGGCTTCGACCCGCGAACGCAGGTTGAGCTTGCGCAGGATGTGCTTGACGTGGACCTTGACCGTGCCCTCGGCGATGTTGAGCTCGCGTCCGATCATCTTGTTCGACAGGCCGGCGGCGATCTTGTCGAGGATGCGCTGCTCCTGCTCGGTCAGGCCTGCAGCGTCCGCGGACTGCGGCCGGACTTCGCTGCGCAGGGCCGCGGCGAGCAGCCGGTTGAGCTCGGGCGGGATCACCACCCGGCCTGCCGCGACGTCCGCGAGCGCCGCCACCATCGCCTCGGGCTCCATGTCCTTGA
Organism: Thauera sp. 63; assembly: GCF_000310165.2. Taxonomy (NCBI): domain Bacteria; kingdom Pseudomonadati; phylum Pseudomonadota; class Betaproteobacteria; order Rhodocyclales; family Zoogloeaceae; genus Thauera; species Thauera sp. 63. The sequence continues at coordinate 126,787 of NZ_AMXC01000007.1, read as the reverse complement.
GCAGGTAGCCGTCGACGCCGCCGCGCAGCGCCGCGACCACATCCTCGCCCTGGTCCGACACCGTGATCATCACCACCCGCGGCTCCGGCCGCATCTGGCGCAGCTGGCGCAGCACCTCGAGCCCACTCATGTCACGCATGTTGAGGTCGAGCAGCACCAGGTCGGGCTGCAGCGAGCGCGCCATCTCGACGCCCTCGGCGCCGCCGGTCGCCTCGCCGACGAGGCGGAAGGCCGGAACGGTCTGCAGCAGCTGCGCCAATCCCTTGCGGAACAGCGGATGGTCATCGACGATCAGTACGGACTCGAGCGGCGTGTCGTTCATCAATGGCGTCCTTCTTCAGTGAATGCGTCGGCCGCGAGCGCCGGCAGGGTGTGAACGGCCTGGAAGCTCACGCTGACACGGGTGCCCCCCTCTCCGCGCCGGGTGATCTCGATCTCGCCCCCAAGACTGCGGGTCCGTTCGCGCATGATGGACAAGCCGTGATGGTCGCGGCCATCCACCGGCCCGTCATCGATGCCCACGCCATCGTCCTCGACCGTGATCGTCACCCGCCAGGCCTCGTCACACGTCAGGACCACGCGCGCGTGACGCGCCATCGCATGACGCAGCATGTTCGACAGCGCCTCGCGCACGATCTGCAGCACGTGGACTTCCTGGTTCGGCGTCAGGCTGCAATCGGCCAGCCGGATCTCAAGCGTGATGTCGACACCACCGCGCTCGCGGTACTCCGCCACCGCGGTACGCAGCAGCGAGCCCAGGTCGCCCGACAGCTCGAGACGGAAGGAGACCAGGAGTTCGCGCAACTGGCGATAGGCGTCGTTCACCCCGGTGCGCAGATCGGCCAGGATCGTGCCCGCTTCGGCGAGGCGTGCGGGATCCGCCAGGGCGCGCTGCAGCAGGCTCATCTGGATCTTCATGTAGGACAGCGCCTGCGCCAGCGAATCATGCAGCTCGCGCGCGATCACGGAGCGTTCTTCCTGCAAGGCCAGCAGGCGTTCCTGTTCGCTACGCCGGGCCGCACCGAGCGCCATGCCGATGTGGCGCGACAGGGCTTCGACCAGCTGGCGCTGCCAGTCCTCGAGCGCTTCGCCGGCAGGCAGGGCGAGGCGCAGCATGCCGTAGTGGTGCTCGCGATCGCGCAACGGGAAGCGCAGCAACTGCTGGCCGCCACGGTGCTCCGCCCCGGCCACGGAAACCGACCTGCATTCCACACAGGCCTCGTCGCCGCGCGCAACACGATCGACACACGGGCCGAGGGTCGACGCAATCACCGTCGCCGGCCCCTCCTGACGCGGCTCGATGCAGGCGAAACTGCCTTGCAGGCCGGCGACGCGGTCGATGTCGCGCAGCGTCGCTTCGTACACGGCCGGCTCGGTCGGCGTCTGATACAAGCGGGCGATGGCGTGGTACAGCAGCTCCAGCGAGCGGTTGCTGCGCTGCAGCTCCGCAGTCTTCTCGGCCACGCGCTGCTCGAGGGTCTGGTACTGGCGCGAGATCTCCCCCGCCATCAGGTTGAAGGTGGCGCCGACACGGCCGAGTTCGTCATGGCCGACGTGCGCCACCCGGGCCGAATAGTCGCCGCGGGCAATCGCCCGCGTCGCCGCAAGCAGCCGGCTCAGCGGCTTGAGCAGCGTATGACGCAGGACCACGAGGGCCAGGAAGATCACCACCAGCGTGGCGACGATCGCCCCGGCGAGGATCTCTCGCAGGTCCTCGATGCGGGCCTCGGTATCCTGCTCGAGCACGAAGACCAGCGTGTCGAGCTGATCCACGAAACGGTCCACATTGGTGAGCAAGTCCTCGATCTGCGCGGGCGACGTCGATGGCGCGTCGCGCACCATGCGCTTCAGGCTCGGCTTCAGGCTCTGGCTCCACGACGACTCGACACCGCGGTAGGTGGCGGCGAACAGTCCGCCGGGGTTGCGCTGCACGATGCGCTGCAGTTCGGGATGTCCCAGGGCACGCTCGAAATCCTCGATCGCGGCCTCGACCCGCCGCGGCGACAGCGGCCCGCTGAGCGCGTCGGCCGCCACCAATCCGGCCACGCGATAGGTCAGCCGGCGCAGGCCGCCGGCATGGTTGATCGCACTGGCACTACCCTGCACGCTCTCGGCGACCATCACCGATGCGCTCATGCCGGCCAGACTGATCAGCGCGAGCGCGAGCATGGCGAGCGCAACCAGCAACAGGATCGAATGCCTGACGAGCAGGCGCGGCATCGCGAACTTCATCCTTGGTCTCCAGCGGCCGACGGGGGTCGCTGTCGGCCTACTCCTTTATACCTGCAACGGCCCGATCGACACGAATCTTCATCGCATTGTCGATTGTTTACAAGCACTTGCAAGAAGTCTGAATACCTCCTTAGAGGTATCTCAACGCCACCTTGCACGCGCGCGGCGCCTTTGACCCCGCCTCCGCCCTGTCTAGACTCCAGTTCGGTCACGCTGACAACCGGCGCAGCACGCAGGAGCGAACGATGAAACGAGAAAAAACCCCTCCCAGCATCCCGAGCCTGAGCCAGATCGCTCCCTTCGATCTACTCGACGACCCACGCCTGCATCGCCTGGTCGCAGCGTCCCGTCTGGTGCGTGCCGAGCGTGGCGAGATTCTCATCCAGGCCCAGGATACGGCCACCTGCATGCACGTGGTGCTCGACGGCGAAGTGAAATGCCTCCTTCTCGCACCGTCGGGCAGCGAAAAGCTGATCCGCATCGCCGGCCCCGGTGACACCTTCGGCGAGGAGGCCGCCCTGCTCGGCCGCCCCGCAATGGCGATGGCCCAGGCTGCACGCAACACCCGCCTGCTGCACGTGCCCATCGCGCTGGTGCGCGAGGCGATGGTCGCCGTACCCAGCTTCGGCGAGGCCATGACCACCCGGCTCGCGGCCGCCAGCTACGAGATGATGCTGCACATGCAGCTCTGTATCCAGCTGAGCAGCACCCAGCGCGTCGCCCAGTATCTGGCGCAGCTCGCGCCACAGGGCGCCGAGCATGCCGAAATCCGCCTGGCATCCGACAAGCAGACGATCGCGGCCCAGCTCAACCTCACGCCGGAGACCTTCTCGCGCGTGCTGTCGCGCTTCGTGCGCGACGGCCTGGTGCGCCCGCAGGGGCGTCGTGGCCTGATGCTGGACAACCTCAGCCGGCTGCGACGCGCAGCAGCCCACTAGGCACAGGGCGCGTCAGCGACTTTCGCGCTAGACCAGCGGCTCGACGGCCGCCAGGTTGGCGGGCACGGCGAACCAGCGCCCGAGCAGTCGCCAGGTGTCGGCATCGAACCGCCGCGTGCGGTCGAGGGCGACAAGGTCTTCGCGGCGTTCGACGCTGCCGAGATGGCACCATTGGTCGAACGCGTGATAGGCCTCCCGACCCGAATGGGCATGACGCTCGGCGACGACGATCGCGCCCGGCCACGGCCAGGGCTTGATGCCCGCCGAGGCCAGCCCGCCGAGCAGGCGGGCATCATGGTCGGCGGCGCTCTCCCGGCGCGCGCAAACCCCCGCACACCGCTTCAGGTGGAACGCCGAGCATGCGCCAAGGGTGCCTGACTCCAGACCGAGCCTGCGCGGACACAGGCGATACAGCAGGGCCAGCTCGCGCAGCAGGTTCTCCGCCTCGCGGCGGTTGCGGAACACGCCGTACAAGCCCTGCCAGCCGGTCGGATCGGTACCGGCGATCGGCACGCGTTCATAGATCGGCGGACGACGGCGGTTGTCCAGCAGCCGCAGCGCGAAGGCCTCGTCAACGCGTTCGGGCACGCGATTGAAGGGCGGGCGCAGGCGCTTCACGAGTTCGGCTTCGCGCAGGATCGCGTCGAGTTCGCCGGCGGTCTCGATCCACTCGACCCGGCGCACCTGCTCGCGCAGCTCGGCATCCTTGCCCTTGCGCACGCTGGCCGCAAAATGCTCCTTGACCCGTGCGCGCAGACTGACGGCCCGGGCGGCGAACAGCGGGCGGTCGCTGCGCCCGGGCGGCGGCGCCTCCGGCTCGGCATGAAAAAGATAGAGGCCGGGCACGTCGGGAATCGCTTCCAGCAGCCCCTCGGGAAGACCCGGGGCCCGTGCTGGCGCCTTCATCGCACGTTCGGCGGCGCGACCGACCACATCGGGCGCGAACTGCGCTTGCGCCATCTGCACGAACTGCCACAGTGCCTCGGTATCGCCCATGGCCCGGTGGCGTGCGCCGCAGTGCAGACCGTGACGTTCGATCAGCGCATCCAGCCCATGGCGGTGGTGCTCGGGAAACAGCGCCCGTGACAGCTTGACCGTGCACAGCACGCGCGCGTCGAACGCGCGGCCGATGCGCTCGAAGGCGTTCTTGATGAAGCCGAAATCGAAGCGCGCGTTGTGGGCGACGAACACGCAGTCGGCCAGCAAGGTCTGGACCCGGTCGGCCAGCGCCTCGAAGCCGGGCGCGCCGGCCACCATGTCGTCGGTGATGCCCGTCACCTGCTGGATCAGCGGCGGAATGGGAATTCCGGGATCGACTAGGCTCTCCCAGCGCTCGACGAGCACGCCGTCCTCCACGCGGAGGATAGCGATCTCGGTGATGCGGTCGCGCACCGGATGGGCCCCGGTGCTCTCGACATCGATGAAGGCGAGACGGCGCGGCAGGCTCATGCGGTCAGCGCACGGCGCCGCGCGACGGGTCGTGACGCAAGGCTCAGTGGTTGGCGTCGTAGTAGTAGGGCTTCACCGGCACGCTCGCCTCGCGGTGACGCTGCTGCTGCTCGAGCGACTGCGGCTTGTCCCACCACAGGGCACGGCCCTTCTGCTGCTCGGCGCGCTCCTGCGGATGCTTCTCCATCCATTCACGCATGAACTTGGTGTGTTCGGATTCGTACATGGCCATGATCGGGTCCCCGGAAAGTGGCCGCAATTCTAGCAGCAGGCGCCGACCTGCGCCGCTGCTGCAGCGCGCAACCGCCTCGTGGATTCCGTGACGCAGAACGCATGCGGCACGCTGGCCGCATGTTAGGCTGCACTGATACTGCGGCCGCCCCCACCCACTCCGTCGACTCGCCCTGCGCATGAACCTCAAGACGCGCTTCCTGCTCCTGGCCACCCTGCTGGTCCTGACCGCCTCGGCGGCGGCCTGGTCGGTTTTCCAGCGTATTGCCGAGACCATCATCGAGCAATGGGGCGTACGGCTCGCCGAAGTACAGGTGCGTTACGACAGCGCCAAGCTGCTGCAGCCGATCGCCCGCGAGATCGCCCTCGCCCGCCAGATGGCCGATTCGCAGGTTCTGCGGCGCTGGGCGAAGACGCCCGAGGACGCCGGCATGCGCGTCGAGGCAATCGCCGAGATGGAGAGCTTCCGCAGCAACTTCCAGGACCGCAGCTATTTCGTCGCCCTGCTCGATTCCGGCGCCTACTTCCACAACAACGCCCGCAACGAATTCGCCGCCAAGCCGCTGCGCTACCACCTGCGCCCAGACAACCCGCCGGACGCATGGTTCTACACCATCGTCCGCGAAGGCCGCGACTTCCACCTCAACGTCAATCCGGACATCCCGCTCGGCGTGACCAAGCTGTGGATCGACGTGCTGCTGCGCGACGGCGAGCGCATCCTCGGCGTGGTCGGCACGGGTCTCGAGCTGGACGGTTTCATCCGCGACGTCATCGATGTGGCCCCGCCCGGCATCACCACGCTCTTCGTCGACCACAACGGCGCCATCCAGCTGTTCCGGGACCGCAACCTGATCGACTACGCCAGCCTCACCAAGCCGGAATGGAACAAGAAGACCGTGGACCTCCTGCTGGAGACCGCGGAGGACCGCGCCCACCTGCGCGACATGATGCGCGAACTGGCCGCGACCACCACGCCCGGGACGACCGTGCTGAGCCGTTTCGTCCAGGTCAACGGCAAGCGCCACCTCGCCGGCATTGCCTACCTGCCAGAGCTCGACTGGTACGAGATCACCCTGCTCGACCTCGACGTGGTGATGCCGGTCAACCGATTCGGCATGGCGGCGCTGGTGTTCGCCGCCGCCCTGCTGCTGACACTGCTAATCGTGCACCTGGCCTTGGAGCGCCTCGTGTTCCGCCCCGTCAGCGCGCTCGAGCGCGCCATCCTGCGCGTGCGCGACGGCGATCTCGCCCCGGCCGACCTGCCTGAGGGCAAGGGCGAGATCGGGCGCCTGATCAAGCACTTCGAGGCCATGGCCGGCGCGGTGCGCAACACCACGGTGGAACTCGAAAGCCGTGTGCAGGAGCGCACCGAGGCCCTGAACCGCCTGGCACGGGTCGATGACCTCACCGGGCTGATCAACCGCCGCGGCATGAGCGAGCTGATCGACGACGCGGTCAGCCGCGGTGCCCGCGAACGCCAGCCCTTCGGCATCATCTGGATCGACGTGGATCACTTCAAGGAAATCAACGACGAACTCGGCCATGCCGAAGGCGACCGCGCACTGGTGACGGTCGCCGCGCTGCTGCGCAACCACATCCGTCCCTATGACAGCGCTGCGCGCTGGGGCGGCGACGAATTCCTGGTGTTGCTGACACCGTGCGATGCGCACACCCTCGCCAGCCTGAGCGAGCGCATCCGTGCGGAGGCCGAGGCGGCCCGCCCCCTGCCCGGCGGCCGCGCGCTGACGGTGAGCATCGGTTCGCGCCTGGTGAAGCCGGGCGAGACGGTCGAACTGGCACTGCAGAAGGCTGACGAGGCACTCTACGAGGCGAAGAACGGCGGCCGCAACACCGTGCGCCTGAACGCCTGAGACACCGTCAGGGCTGCCCTCAGGCCGCCCTCAGGCCGCCCGCCCGTCGCCCTTCACGCGGCCGATGCGCACCACCTCCTGCACCCGGCGCACGGCACGCATCACCCGGGCCAGATGCATGCGATCGCGCACCTGCAGGGTGAAGTTGAGCGCGGTGTAGGCGCCCTGCTCGTTGTCCATGTGCACGCTCTGGATGTTGCAGTCTTCCTCGGCAATCGCGCTCGCCACCCGGGCGAGCACGCCGCGCGCATTGCGCGTCAGCACGCGAATGCCGACATCGAACAGGCGATCGTCGTGGCCGGGTTCCCATTCGACATCGACCCAGCGCCCGCGATCGCCGCGCAGCTTGGCCACGCTCGGGCAGTCGTGGGTGTGCACTTCCAGCCCCTGGCCCTTGCGCAGCGTGCCGATGATGGGGTCGCCCGGGATCGGATGGCAGCAGCGCGCCAGCTGCACCGCGATGCCCTCGGAGCCGCGGATCGTGATCGCGCCGGCCGGCTTGGGCTTGACCACATCGGGCCGCCCCGACTCCATGTCCTGCGCCTGCGCCAGACGACGCGCGACGATGGCCGGCAGGCGCTTGCCGAGGCCAAGGTCGGCGAAGACCTCTTTCTTGTGGCGCACGCCACGGTCGCGCAGGAAACGGTCCCAGGCGAAGGTGGAGATCTGCCCCAGCGTGAGACCATGCGGGCGCAAGGCCTGGTTGAGCAGACGTTCGCCCAGCGCCACGGACTCGTCCTGCTGGGCGTTCTTCATGAAGTGGCGGATCTGCGCGCGCGCCTTGCCGGTGCGCGCATACGACAGCCAGGCCGGGTTGGGGTTGGCGTGGGTGGCGGTGATGATCTCGACCTGGTCGCCGTTCTTGAGCTCGCTGCGCAGCGGCATCAGGTCGCCGTTGATGCGGCAGGCAACGCAGCGGTTGCCGACGTCGGTGTGCACCGCATAGGCGAAGTCCACCGGCGTCGAGCCCTTGGGCAGCGAGAAGATCGTACCCTTGGGCGAGAACACGTAGACCTCGCCCGGGAACAGGTCGATCTTGACGTGCTCGAGAAACTCGGTGGCCTCGCCCGAAGTCGATTGCAGCTCGAGCAGCGACTGCAGCCAGGAATGCGTCTTCTGCTGCAGCTCGGTCAGCGTCTTCTCGTCTTCCTTGTACAGCCAGTGCGAGGCCACGCCGGAATCGGCGATGTGATGCATCTCGCGCGTGCGGATCTGCACCTCGACCGGCGTCCCGAACGGCCCGATCAGCGTGGTGTGCAGGCTCTGGTAGCCATTCGCCTTGGGGATGGCGATGTAGTCCTTGAACTTGCCCGGCACCGGCTTGTACATCGAGTGCAGCGCACCCAGCGCCAGGTAGCAGCCCGGCACGTCGCGCACGATGACGCGGAAGCCGTAGATATCCAGCACCTGGGAGAAGGACAGGCGCTTCTCCACCATCTTGCGGTAGATGCCGTAGAGATGCTTCTCGCGCCCCTGCACCTCGGCGGCGATGCCCCATTGCGGCAGGCGGGCCTCGATCGCCTCGCGCACCTTGCCCACCACCTCGCGCCGGTTGCCGCGGGCAGCACGGATGGCGCGCGCCAGCACTTGGTAGCGCAGCGGGTACTTGTTGCTGAACGACAGCTCCTGGAGTTCGCGGAACAGGTCGTTGAGGCCGAGCCGGTTGGCGATCGGCGCGTAGATCTCGAGCGTCTCGTTGGCGATGCGGCGGCGTTTGGCCGGACGCATGTGGTCCAGCGTGCGCATGTTGTGCAGGCGGTCGGCGAGCTTGATCAGGATGACGCGCAGGTCGCTCGCCATCGCCAGCAGCATCTTGCGAAAGTTCTCGGCCTGCGCTTCCTCGTGCGAACGGAACTCGATCTTGTCGAGCTTGGACAGGCCATCGACCAGTTCGGCAGACACCTTGCCGAAGCGCTCGGTGAGCTCCGCCTTCGAGATGTGCGTGTCCTCCATGACGTCATGGAGGAGCGCGGCGATCAGGGCCTGCGCGTCGAGATGCCAGTCGGCCACCAGCGAGGCGACCGCGACCGGATGGCTGACGTAGGGCTCGCCGCTGACGCGGAACTGGCCGGCGTGCGCATCGGCCGAGAAGTGATAGGCCGCTTCGACCCGCCCCACGTCCTCGGGACGCAGGTAGGTCTGGATCTTCGCCTTCAGCTGCTGGAAGTCGAGCGAGAGCACGCTCGACACCGGCGGGCTGAAGACCGGACGAGGGGCGCCTATGTCGCTCGCTTCCATGTGTCGCCCCTCATGACCAGGCTCAGGCCTGGCCGCGGTTCAGCATCTCGAGCCCGACCTTGCCGGCGGCGACTTCACGCAGCGCGATGACGGTGGGCTTGTCCTTGTCGTGCGGATCGATGTCGATCTGCGGCGTGCTGCCGATGGTCAGCTGACGGGCGCGATAGGTCGCGGCCAGCGTGAGCTGGAAGCGGTTCGGAATCTTCTTCAGGCAGTCTTCGACGGTGATGCGAGCCATGTTCAATCCTGTTCGAGAAAATCAAAAAAATCGGGATGACGCTGATGCTGGTTCGGGTAGCGCAGGCGGGCGGCACGCACCACTGCGACCAGATCGTCCAGCGCAACGTCGATTTCGTTATTGATTATAACGTAGTCAAATTCGGCCACATGGCGCATCTCCCCGCGTGCGCCAAGCAGGCGGCGGCTGATCACCTCGTCGCTGTCGGTGCCGCGACCGCGCAGTCGCGCCTCGAGCTCTTCCATCGACGGCGGCATGATGAAGACGCCGACCGCCTCCGGGAAGGACTTGCGCACCTGCTGGGCACCCTGCCAGTCGATCTCGAGCAGGGTATCGCGACCGGCCGCGATCTGGTCCCGCAGCCACACCTTGGAGGTGGCGTAGTAGTTACCGTGGACCTCAGCCCACTCGAGAAATTCGCCGCGGTCGCGCAGGGCACGGAAGGTGGGCACGTCGACGAAGTGGTATTCGCGGCCATCCTGCTCGCCGGGGCGGGGCGCGCGCGTGGTGTAGGAGATGGAGAGCTGCACGCGCGAGTCGCGCTGCAGCAGGCCACGCACCAGGGTCGTCTTGCCGGCGCCCGAGGGCGCGGTGACGATGAAGAGGGTTCCGGGCATGGACGACGTTCCTTACTCGATGTTCTGCACTTGTTCGCGCATCTGCTCGATCAGCACCTTCATTTCCATGGCGATGCCGGTGATGTCGGTGGCGGGCGACTTGGAGGCGAGGGTGTTGGCTTCGCGATTGAGCTCCTGCATCAGGAAGTCGAGGCGCTTGCCGGCCGCGCCGCCAGCCTTGAGGATGCGCTCGACCTCGTCGAGGTGGGTGCTCAGGCGCGTGAGCTCCTCGGCCACATCGATGCGCTGCGCGTACAGCGCGACCTCCTGGCGGATGCGGTCCTCGTCCAGGCTGGCGACCGCATCGCGCAACTTGGCGGTCAGGCGCTCCTGATATTCGGCGACGACCGCCGGCATGCGCGGCGTGGCCGTGGCGACGAGTTCGCGCATGCGCGTGACGCGCTCGCGAATGGCGTCGGCCAGCTTCTCGCCCTCACGGCGGCGGGTGGCGACCAGCTCCACCAGCGCGGCATCCACCAGTGCGCAGATGTGCGGCAGCAGTTCGTCGAAGCCGAGGCTGTCGTCGGCGAGCATGCCGGGCCAGCGCAGCAGCTCATTGACGGACAGCGGCGGGGCGTCCGGAAAGCGGGCGCGCAGCGTGTCCTGCGCTTCGGCGAGCTGGTCGACCAGCGCCCCGTTCAGGGACAGGCTGCGCGGCGCGCCATGCCCGGCCTGCAGGTTGAGGCGGCATTCCACCTTGCCGCGGCCGAGCTTGGCGGTGAGGCGTTCGCGGATGGCGGGCTCGGCCTGGCGCAGGTCGTCCACGATGCGGAAACCGAGGTCGAGGTAGCGCGAATTCACGCTGCGCAGTTCCAGGTGAACGCTGACGCCACCCAGGTCGCGGGTCTGGACCGCGAAACCTGTCATGCTCTGGATCATTGGGGTCTCCGGGAACCCGGCGCGATCGATTACACTGCGGGTCCCACTCAGGAAAGAGGCTGGGAAAGCCCGGATTCTAGCGCCCTCGAAGATGCCGCCTCAAGCCAACTGCGCGCTGCCCGCAGGCTTCCTGCTCGACCAGTACCGCATCGACCGCCAGCTTTCGCTCGGCGGGTTCTCGATTGTCTACCTGGCGCATGACGAAGCCGGAACGCCGGTCGCCATCAAGGAGTACCTGCCGAACTCGCTCGCACTGCGCAAGGACGGCGAGATCGTGCCGCAGGTGACCGAAGAGCACCAGGCAGCCTTCCGCTACGGCATGAAGTGCTTCTTCGAGGAAGGCCGCTCGCTAGCCAAGCTGATGCACCCGAACGTGGTGCGGGTGCTCAACTTCTTCCGCGCCAACGGCACGGTGTACATGGTCATGCAGTTCGAACGCGGCCGCACCTTGCACGACTTCATCCAGAAACACCGCGGCGAGATCCGCGAAGCCTTCATCCGCACCGTGTTTGCACGCATGCTGAACGGCCTGCGCGAGGTCCATGCCCACAAGCTGCTGCACCTCGACATCAAGCCGTCGAACATCTACCTGCGCACCGACGGCACGCCCGTGCTGCTCGACTTCGGGGCCTCGCGCCAGACCCTGATGAACGACCAGCCAATCCTCAAGCCCATGTACACCCCGGGCTTCGCCTCGCCCGAGCAGTACGACCGCCGCGACCAGTTGGGCCCGTGGAGCGATATCTACAGCGTGGGGGCGAGCCTCTACACCAGCGTCGTCGGCAGCGCGCCGCCGCGTGCCGACGAGCGTGTCAAACAGGACACGCTGCAGCCACTGGCGAAGACGCAGTCCGACCGTTTCTCGCCGCAACTCCTCGAATTGATCGACTGGTGCCTCAAGCTCGACCCCTTTGCGCGGCCGCAAAGCGTGTATACGCTGCAGAAGGCGCTGGTCCGCAAGAGCGAGGTGGAGACCGTGCCGCACACCCCCTGGTTCACCGATCTCGGCAGCAAGCTCAAGGCCTTCATCGGCCGCGGCTGAAGGAATTCGACATGCGATTCACGATCTACCAGGAAAGCCGCATCGGCCAGCGTCAGTCGAACCAGGACCGCATCGCCTACTGCTACTCGCGCGACTCGCTGCTGATGCTGGTGGCCGACGGCATGGGCGGCCACCAGCACGGCGAACTGGCGGCGCACATCGCGGCGCAGTACATCACGCATGCCTTCCAGCGCGACGCCCAGCCCGCGCTGCACGACCCCGCGCTGTTCCTGTCGCGCGCGCTCACCGGCGCCCATCACGCAATCCTCGACGACACCCTCGACCGCCACCTGCAGGAGGCGCCGCGCACCACCATCGTCGCCTGCGTCGTGCAGGACGGCAGCGCCTGGTGGGCGCACGCGGGCGATTCGCGCCTCTACCTGTTGCGCCGCGGGCGCATCCACACCCGCACGCGCGACCATTCGCGCGTGCAGATGCTGATCGACCAGGGCCTGCTGAGCGCCCACGACGCCACGAACCACCCGGGGCGCAACCGCATCTATTCCTGCCTGGGCGGCACGCACTCGCCGCAGATCGAGTATTCACCGCGCATGGACCTGCTCGATGGCGACACTTTCGTGCTGTGCAGCGACGGCGTGTGGGGTCCGCTCGGCGACGAAGCCCTGTTGCTCGGCCTCGTCGACAGCCCGCTGCACCAGGCCGTGCCGCGCCTGATGGGCCAGGCCGAGGCCCGCGCCGGCGAGACGGCCGACAACCTGTCCATGGTCGCGATGACCTGGCACGACGACCTGTCCACCCCGGGACCGGACGTCATCTCGACGCAGACCATGGCACTCAACCACTTCACCACCGAGATCGACCTGAGCAGCCGCAGCATCGGCCAGCTCGTCGACCTCGACGAGGACGAGATCGAACGCGCCATCCGCGAGATCAACGCCGCCATCCACAAGATCGACAAGCAATAGGACTCCCCCATGCGACCCAGCGAGCGCAAACCCGACGAACTCCGCGCCGTCCGCCTCACCCGCAATTTCACCTGCCATGCCGAAGGTTCGGTGCTGGTCGAGTTCGGCGCCACCCGCGTGCTGTGCACCGCCAGCGTCGAGGAAAGCGTGCCCCCCTTCCTGCGCGGCAAGGGCCAGGGCTGGCTCACCGCCGAGTACGGCATGCTGCCGCGCGCCACCCACACGCGCAGCGCGCGCGAGGCCGCCAAGGGTAAGCAGAGCGGCCGCACGCAGGAGATCCAGCGTCTCATCGGCCGCAGCCTGCGCGCGGTGATCGACCTGGAAGCACTGGGCGAACGCCAGGTCATCATCGACTGCGACGTGCTGCAGGCGGACGGCGGCACGCGCACGGCCTCGATCACCGGCGCCTGTGTCGCGGTGCACGACGCGCTGATGGGGCTCGTCACCAGCGGCACGCTGCCGCGCAACCCGATGCGCGAGTTCGTCGCCGCGGTTTCGGTCGGCATCCACAAGGGCGCACCGGTGCTCGACCTGGACTACGCTGAGGACTCGGACTGCGACACCGACATGAACGTGGTCATGACCGAAGGCGGCGGCCTGATCGAGGTGCAGGGCACGGCCGAGGGCGCGGCCTTCTCGCGCGCCGAGCTCAACGCCCTGCTCGATCTCGCCGACAGCGGCATTCGTCGCCTGTTCGCGCTGCAGCGCGCCGCGGTTCACGGAGGTTGAAGATGAGCAAGCGACTGGTACTGGCGAGCAACAACGCCAAGAAGGCGGCCGAGATGCAGGCCCTGCTCGCACCGCTGGGCATCGAGGTGATCCCGCAGAGCGCGCTCGGCGTGAGCGAAGCAGAGGAACCTCACCCCACCTTTGTCGAGAACGCGCTGGCCAAGGCCCGTCACGCCGCAGCCGCGACCGGCCTGCCGGCCATCGCCGACGACTCGGGCCTGTGCGTCGAGGCGCTGGGTGGCGAGCCGGGCGTACAGTCGGCGCGCTTCGCCGGCGAGCCCAAGTCCGACGCGCGCAACAATGCCCTGCTGCTGGAAAAACTCGCCGCCTTCCTCGAGCCCGGACAGCGCCGCGCCTATTTCTGCTCGGTCGTCGTTCTGGTGCGCCACGCCGACGATCCACGCCCGCTGATCGCCGACGGTGAGTGGCACGGCCAGATCCTTACTGCTGCACGCGGCGAAGGCGGCTTCGGCTACGACCCGCTGTTCTGGCTGCCCGAGCTGGGTCAGACCGCCGCCGAACTCGACGCGGCACTGAAGAACGCGCTCAGCCACCGCGGCGCGGCCATGCGGCACCTCCTCGCCCGCCTCGAGCACCACCCCCTGTAAAACCGCAGGCAGGGCCGGCCGCAGAACACCCGCTGCGGCCCGGCGCCTCCTGCCCCCTGAAGACACTCGCCGTGACACGCCGCATCATCCCGCTGACCCCTGCCACATCGCCGGCGCGCACGCTGCCCCTGCCCGAACGCCCGCAGCTCGAGGCGCCGCCGCCCCTGTCCCTGTACGTGCATTTCCCCTGGTGCGTGCGCAAGTGCCCCTACTGCGACTTCAACTCGCACGCGCCGCGCGAAGGCGGCATCCCGGAACGGGCCTGGCTCGATGCCGTACTTGCCGACCTGCAGCACGCCCTGCCGCAGGTGTGGGGCCGCCGGGTGCACAGCGTCTTCATCGGTGGCGGCACGCCGAGCCTGATGTCGGCGCAGACGCTGGACGCGCTGCTCACCGGCATCCGCATGCTGCTGCCGCTCGACCCGCTGGCCGAGATCACGCTCGAGGCCAACCCGGGCACGGTCGAAGCCGAGCGCTTCCGCGACTACCGCGCTGCCGGCGTCAATCGCCTCTCGCTCGGCATCCAGAGCTTCGACGACGCGATGCTGGCGAGGATCGGCCGCATCCACGGCGGCGACGAGGCACGGCGGGCGATCGAGGCCGCCACCACGCATTTCGAACGGGTGAATCTCGACCTGATGTACGCCCTGCCGGAGCAGCGCCTGGAAATGGCGCTCGGCGACCTGGAGACCGCGCTCGGCTTCGGCACCGAGCACCTGTCCTGCTACCACCTGACGCTCGAGCCGAACACGCCCTTCGCCCACGATCCCCCGTCCCTGCCCGACGACGACGTCGCCGCCGACATGCAGGAGGCGATCGAGTCGCGCCTCGCCGCAGCCGGCTTCGAGCACTACGAGACCTCGGCCTTCGCCCGCCCGCACGGCCAGAGCCGGCACAACCTCAACTACTGGACCTTCGGCGACTACCTCGGGATCGGCCCCGGGGCGCACGGCAAGCTGTCCAGCCATGAAGGCATCCGCCGCGAGATGCGGCACAAGCACCCGGCGCGCTACCTCGAAGGCGCGGCGCGCGGCGATTTCATCCAGGAAGCGCGCGAGGTGTCGGTGGCCGAACTGCCCTTCGAGTTCATGATGAACGCGCTGCGCTTGACCGAGGGCGTGCCGGCCAAGCTGTTCGCTGCGCGCACCGGCCTGCCGCTCGAGGCCATCGGCGAACGCATCGAGGCAGCGCGCGAACGCGGGCTGCTGGAGATGCGCGACGGACAGATCCGGCCGAGCCCGCAGGGGCGACGCTTCCTCAACGATCTGCTGCAGGTCTTTCTGGACGACTGACTGCGCCCGCCCGCGGTAACCGTGCGCACCGGGCCCAGCCGGGCCGGCGCGCACGCGCCGATTCAGCGCAGGGCCGGGTTCAGTGCGTAAGTGCCGGTGAGCTTCGCCTCGGCCAGCACGTGCCCGGCAATCGCCGCACGCACCTCGGGGCCGGTGAAGCGCCCTTCCACCGCGCAGCGCGGCACATCGAGCGCGTACAGCGTGAACACGTAGCGATGCACGATCTCGTCGTTCCACGGCGGGCAAGGGCCGTCGTAGCCGTGGTAGTCGCCCTTCATCGCGTCGTCGCCGGCGAACCACGCCGTGTAGTCATTGACGCCGTGACGCGCGCCCAGCGCGGTCTCGGGGCCGGGCTTGCCGCCGGGCGTGACTTCACCTGAGAAGTGGCCGGCATCGATGGCGCGCAGGTCGGCCGGCAGATCCACCACCACCCAGTGGAAGAAATCCACCCGCGGCAGGCTGGCCGGCACCGTGCGGCCTTCCTGGTTCACGTCATCGCCCCGGCTCGGCACGTCCGGGTCGTGGCAGATCAGCGCAAAGGACTGCGTGCCCGCCGGCACGTCGGACCACGACAGCTGCGGGTTGCGGTTGGCACCGAGGCAGGCGTGCCCCTCGTCGGCGGGGATGCAGAAGGCGAACTCGCCGGGAATCGGCGCACCGTCGTTGAAGCTCTGGCTGGTGAGTTTCATGCTGTCTCCTTCGTCACGGTCGGGTGGATCGCGTGCGCGGCGCCTGGCCTCACGGCGCCTCGCACAGGCAATGCATGTACAGGTGCTGCGGATCGTTCCAGCGCAGCAGTTCGGCGGCCGGTGCCTGCACCTCTGCAAGCAGGCGGGCGAGCGGCGAGGGCCTGGCGGCGAAACCGGCATCGATGCCCAATTCCTCGGCGAAACCCGTCAGCTCGCGTAGCAGACGCTGCTGCAGCGACTCGTCCGCCGTCGGCCACACGACCTCGTAGTCGCTGAGGCCCGCACGCCGGGCGGCCCCAGCGACCGCGGCCTCGAGACCGCCAAGCTGGTCGACCAGGCCGAGCTCGTGCGCGGCCTTGCCGGTCCACACCCGGCCGCGGGCGACGGCATCGACCTCGGCCGCGCTCATGTCGCGCGCCTTGCCGACGACGTCGAGGAAGCGGCGATAGCCGTGCTCGATGCCGAGCTGCATCGCATCGGCCGCCGCCGGACTGAGCGGACGACGCGGGTCAAGCGCACCGGCCAGCGGCGCGGTCGCCACGCCGTCGACGCCGATGCCCAGGCGGCGCAACGGCTCCGAGAACTCGGGGAACATCGCGAAGATGCCGATCGAGCCCGTCAGCGTCGAGGGCGCGGCCCAGATCTCGTCGGCGCCCGCCGCGATCCAGTAACCGCCCGAGGCCGCCACCGAACTCATCGACGCGATCACCGGCTTGCCCGCCTGGCGGGTCAGTTCGAGTTCGCGACGGACCACTTCCGACGCCCAGGCGCTGCCGCCCGGGCTGTCGATGCGCACCACCACCGCCTTGACCTGCTCGTCCTCGCGCGCCGCGCGGATCAGCTCGGCAAAGGTGTCGCCGCCCACCACGCCGGCCGGCTCGCGCCCGTCGACGATCGCACCCTGCGCCACCAGCACGGCCACCTTCTCCGCCGGTGCGTGGCGTGCGCCGCGGACCACCGCCAGGTACTCGCCGATCTCGACCATGCGCGCGTCGCCGCTGCCAGCGTGGGCGCCCACACGCTCGACCAGCCGCGCCCGCCACTCGTCGCGGGTGCTGAAGCGGTCAACCAGACCGGCGCTGCGTGCCGCCAGCGCGGCGTCGCCGCCCGCCGCGGCAAGCGCGTCGCGATAGTTCTGCACGTGGGCTTCGACCGCTTCCGGCGCAAGCTTGCGCGCGACCGCGATGTCGTCGCGCAGCATCGTCCACAGTCCGTCGAGCAGGTCGCGCGAGGCCTCGCGGTCCTCCTCCGACATGTCGTTGCGGGTGAAGGGCTCGGAGAAGGACTTGTATTCGCCGACGCGAAACACATGCACCTTCACGCCCAGCGCGTCGAGCGCCTCCTTGAAGTAGGCGCCGTAGCGCGACAGGCCGTGCAGCAGCACGAAGCCGTCCGGCGACAGATGCAGTTCGTCCGCCACCGTGGCGAGGTAGTACTGCCCCTGGGTGAAGCGCTCGCCGCGCGCGAGCACCGGCTTGCCGGAGGCCTTGAAGTCGACAATCGCCTGACGCAGTTCGGCGAGCTTGGAGAGGCCGCCAGCCATCAACTCGTCGGTCTCGATGACAAGGGCCTTGATGCGCGCATCGTCCTTCGCCACCCGGATCGCCTCGAGCAGGTCGCCGAGCGAAGCCTGCCCCGCCGGCGCGCCGCCGGCCGCCAGCAGATCGAGCGGCCGCTCGAACACCGGCTGTTCGACAAGGCTGCCGGTCGGGCGCAGCAGCAGCGCCGCTCCCTCGGGAATGTCCGGCGCAGGGCGGAAGAAGAAGGCCACGAGCATGCCGACGCTGAAGATCAGCATGGCGTAGAACAGACCGCGCACGACGAAGTCCAGCGTACGCACGAACAGGCGCAGCGTGGCGAAAAGGAAGCGGAACAGACCCCGGATCAAGCGCCCTCTCCCCTCAGTCCGCGCGACGGCGGAACACCAGGTCCCACACGCCGTGGCCCAGCTTCAGGCCGCGGTTCTCGAACTTGGTCAGCGGCCGGTAGTCGGGGCGCGGCGCGAAACCGTCCGCGGTGTTCTGCAGCAGCGGTTCGGCGGAGATGACCTCGAGCATCCAGTGCGCGTAGTCCTCCCAGTCGGTGGCGCAGTGCAGGTAGCCGCCGGGGGCGAGTTTCTGCGCGATCAGCGCGACGAAATCGGACTGGATGATGCGACGCTTGAAGTGGCGCTTCTTGCGCCAGGGGTCGGGGAAGAAGACATGCACGCCGGCCAGCGCACCGTCGGCGATCATGTCGCGCATCACCTCGACGGCGTCGTGCTGCATGATCCGCAGGTTGCCGAGATCGCCCTCGGCGATGAGCTTGCACAGCGCGCCGACACCCGGCGTGTGGACCTCGATGCCGAGGAAGTCGTGGTCGGGCATCGCGGCGGCGATCCTCGCCGTCGTCTCGCCCATGCCGAAGCCGATCTCGAGGATCTTCGGCGCCTTGCGGCCGAAGGCTGCGTCGAGGTCGAGCGGCGCCACACGGTAGTCGATGCCGACCTTCGGCAGCATGTCGTCCAGGTAACGCTGCTGCGCCTCGGACATGCGGCCCTGGCGCAGCACGAAGCTGCGGATGCTGCGGCTGGAGAAGCGGTGTTCCGGGCTGTCGCGGCCGATGATCTCGACCCCGGCGACGGGTTCCTGCACGCGCTGCGTGTCGTTGGCGTGGCTCATGAACCGATCAGCCCCTGGGTCGGCGAACTCGGATCGGCCGAATAGAACTTGCGCGGCATGCGCCCGGCGAGGAAGGCCTCCCGGCCAGCCTCGACGGCCTTGCGCATCGCGCTCGCCATCAGCACCGGCTTGCCGGCGGCGGCGATCGCGGTGTTCATCAGCACGCCGTCGCAACCCAGCTCCATCGCGATCGCGGCATCCGACGCGGTGCCCACGCCGGCGTCGACCAGCACCGGCACCTTGGCGTTGTCGATGATAAGGCGCAGGTTCCACGGGTTCAGGATGCCCATGCCGGAACCGATCAGCGAGGCCAGCGGCATGATCGCGCAGCAGCCGATGTCCTCGAGCATCTTCGCCTGGATGGGATCGTCGGCGCAGTAGACCATCACGTCGAAGCCGTCCCTGACCAGGGTCTCGGCCGCCTTGAGCGTCTCGGGCATGTTGGGGAACAGGTTCTTGGGGTCGCCCAGCACTTCCAGCTTGACCAGCGCATGCCCGTCCAGCAGCTCGCGCGCCAGGCGCAGCGTGCGCACCGCGTCGTCGGCGGTGTAGCAGCCGGCGGTGTTGGGCAGGATGGTGAATTTTTCCGGCGGCAGCACGTCGAGCAGGTTGGGCTCGTCCGGGTTCTGGCCGATGTTGGTGCGGCGGATGGCGACGGTGACGATCTCGGCGCCGCTGGTGTCGATGGCTTCGCGCGTCTCGGCGAAATCCTTGTACTTGCCGGTGCCGACGAGCAGTCGCGAGTTGTAGGACTTACCGGCAATGACCAGGGGGTCGTTCATGGTGTGAGCCTGTGCTGTTCTTGAGTGACTGTGGTGAAGACCGGCTGCGCGCGGAAAGTTCGCCGCTGCGTTGCCGGGTCGCGCATTCTCGGCGCCGGAGCTCAGCCGCCGCCGACGGCGACGACGATCTCGAGCCGGTCGCCGTCGGTCAGCGCGACCTCGGCGTGACGCGCCTTCGGCACGATCTCGCCGTTACGCTCGACCGCCAGACGCTTGCCGACAAGGCCGCGGGCCTCGAGCAGTCCGAAAACGGTGATACCGGGCGCCAGCGATTCGGGCTGGCCGTTGACGATGACCTGGATCATGGCGATACGGATGGACGTTGCGGGCGAAAATCTTATCACGGCGCCGACGTTTGACTTTTCCCGCCACGAGCGCTAAGTTCGCCCGACCTAGCGCCGATTTGATCAACAGCTTGCGGGCGCTCAACAAATACGGCTAAAGCGAGGGCACCCAGTCCGCGTCTTCAGCCGACTGGGTTTTTTGTTTTGCAGATGACGAAAATGATCCAACCCCAATCGGTCGGTGTGGTCACCCCGCAACGCGCCGAGTTCACCGAGCCGCTGGCCCTGCGCGGCGGCGGCACGCTGGACCACTACCACCTCGTCTACGAGACCTACGGCACGCTCAACGCCGATCGCAGCAATGCGGTGCTGGTGTGTCACGCGCTGTCGGGCTCGCACCACGTTGCCGGCACCTATGCCGACGCGCCGCACAACGTCGGCTGGTGGGACAACCTGGTCGGTCCGGGCAAGCCGCTGGATACGCGCAAGTTCTTCGTCATCGGCGTCAACAACCTCGGCGGCTGCTACGGCTCGTCCGGTCCCAACCAGATGAACCCGGCCACCGGCAGGCTATGGGGCGCAGACTTTCCCTTCGTCACCGTCGAGGACTGGGTCGAATCGCAGGCCCGTCTCGCGGACCAGCTCGGCATCCGGCGCTTCGCCGCAGTGGTCGGCGGCAGCCTGGGCGGCATGCAGGCACTGTCATGGGCGCTGCAGTTTCCCGAGCGCGTCGGCCACGTCGCGGTGATCGCCGCGGCGCCCAAGCTCACCGCACAGAACATCGCCTTCAACGAAGTGGCGCGACAGGCCATCCTGACCGACCCCGAATTCCACGGCGGACACTTCTACGAGCACGGCGTGGTCCCGGCGCGCGGGCTCAAGCTGGCGCGCATGGTGGGCCACATCACCTACCTGTCCGACGACGCGATGGCGGAGAAATTCGGCCGCAGCCTGCGCCACGGCCGCAACACCTACAGCTATGACGTCGAGTTCGAGATCGAGTCCTACCTGCGCTACCAGGGCGACAAGTTCGCCGGCTACTTCGACGCCAACACCTACCTGCTGACGACCAAGGCACTGGACTACTTCGACCCTGCCTTCGAATACGGCGGCAACCTGCCCGCCGCACTCGCCCGCGCCAGCGCCGACTTCCTGGTGGTGTCCTTCACCACCGACTGGCGCTTCTCGCCCGAGCGTTCGCGCGAGATCGTCTATGCGCTGCTACACAACAAGCGCAGGGTCAGCTACGCCGAGATCGACTGTCCGGCCGGCCACGACTCCTTCCTGCTCGACGAAACGCGCTACCACGCGCTGCTGTCGGCCTGGTTCGACCGCATCGAGGCATGAATGACACAACCCCCACGCTCACTGCGTTCGCCGCCCCCCAAGGGGGCGTCAGTACGCTTGAGACGGCTCGGCGCATACTGATATGACCTCCTACCGCTACGACTATGAAGTGATCACCCAGTGGATCGAGCCCGGCGAGAAGGTGCTCGACCTCGGCTGCGGCGATGGCGACCTGCTCAAGCACCTGATGCAGGTACGCCAGGTGCACGGCTACGGCGTCGAGAACGACCCCGACAAGCTGCTGGCAAGCGTGAAGAACGGCGTCAACGTGATCCAGATGGACCTGGAGAAGGGCCTGGTGGGGCTGGAGGACGGCTTCTTCGACCACGTCATCATGAGCCTGTCGCTGCAGGCCATGCACAACACCCAGGGCATCCTGCACGAGATGCTGCGCGTGGGCCGCGAGGCCGTGGTGAGCTTCCCGAACTTCGGTTACTGGCGCCACCGCCAGAGCATCCTCAACGGCCGCATGCCGGTGTCGGAGAGCCTGCCGCACCAGTGGTTCAACACCCCCAACGTGCGCTTCTTCACCATCGCCGACTTCGACGCGCTGTGCGAGATGAACGGCATCGCGGTGCGAGAGCGCCTGGCTTTCGACGAGGGCAAGCTGGTGCTCGAGGAGCCGAACTTCCTCGCCAGCGTGGCGGTGTACCGCCTGGGACGCGGCTGAACGCAGACCGGGGCGCGCTGCCGATGCAGGGCGCCCCGGCCAGGTAACGCGGAGATCAGCCGACGACGAAGGCCGACACGTCCACGCGCACGGCGGGACGATCGAGCGCGGCGGCCGTCACCACCGCGAACTTCTTCGCCCAGTCGGACGCCTGCTCGAAGCGGCTTTCGCCACCGTACTTGGCGACGTTGAGGATCATGTCCAGCACCAGCACCTTACCCATCGGGTTGGAGGGCGTGCACTCGAGTTCCTCGAATTCCTTCGCCAGCCAGCTGCGCGCCTGGTCCTTGGTCGTTCCCGCCACTTCGGATTCGTGCAACGCAAACTCGTACTCGCGGTTGCTACCGAACACCACGGTCACTGTGTAGGACATGAAGGACTCCCTCCTCGAAGCTGGAAACGCGGAATGCGCGCATTGTTGAGGCAGATGGCGCCGGACGCAAGCAACGTATCGAATTGTGTAAACCGGCGCCCTCCCCCCGATCTGCGATAATGCGCCGCTCCGCAGCGCCTCCCGCCTCGTCCCTTGCACCCCACCCCCTTGCCTGCCTCCCTGTCTCCCGCCCTTGCGCGCGCCTGGCGCCTGTCCGCCATTCTGGTGCTCGGCTTCGCCTCCGGCCTGCCGCTGGCGCTGACCGGCCAGGCGATGCAGGCGTGGCTGACGGTGGACGGCGTGGATCTGGCGACCATCGGCTTCTTCGGCCTCGTCGGCGTGCCCTACACCTTCAAGTTCCTCTGGGCGCCGCTGATGGACCGCTTCGAGCCGCCCTGGCTCGGTCGTCGCCGCGGCTGGCTGGCGCTGACCCAGCTGGCGCTGGCGGTGCTGCTATGGTGGATGGCGAGCCTGTCGCCCACCGCGACGCCGGGCCTGTTCGCCGCCGCCGCGGTGCTGGTGGCCTTCCTGTCGGCCTCGCAGGACGTGGTGGTCGACGCCTACCGCACCGACCTGCTGCCCGAAGCCGAGCGCGGCCTGGGCGCCTCGGTGCACGTCTTCGCCTACCGCCTGGCGATGATCCTGTCCGGCGGCATCGCGCTGATCTGGGCCGGGCAATGGGCATCGTGGCCGCGGGTTTACGAAACGATGGCGCTGATCATGCTCGCCTGCGGCGTGGCCTCGCTGCTGGCGCTGCCGCGCGTGTCGGCCGCGTTGAAGCCGCTCGATTCCGACCCGAAGCGCGAGCTGGTCGGGTTTGCCGCGATGCTCGCCGGCGTGGCCGCCGGCTACTGGATCGCGCGCCAGGCGCTGATCCTGATCGGGCTGAACCCCGACGACACGAATCGCTGGATCCAGCTGCTGTTCGTCCTCGCCGAGATCGCGCTCGCCCTGCCGCTGGCGTGGTGGGCGGCGCGGCGCGCCGGCTTCGAGACGCTCAACCGCTCGCTGTCGAGCTACTTCGCGCAGCAGGGCGCGGCCGCCTTCCTCGCGCTGATCATCCTCTACAAGCTCGGTGACGCCTTCGCCGGCAGCCTGACCACGCCCTTCCTGATCAAGGGCATGGGTTTTTCGCAGGAAGAGGTCGGCATCGCCAACAAGGTCATCGGCATCTGGCTCACCATCCTCGGCGCCTTCATCGGCGGGCTGATCATGACGCGGCTGGCGCTGTACCGCTCGCTGCTGCTGTTCGGCGTGCTGCAGCTGGTGTCGAACTTCGGCTTCTACCTGCTCGCCCAGCTCGGCAAGGGTGCCTGGGGCGCGGTGATGATGCCGGCCTTCGACTGGGGCTTCGTGTCGCTGGATGCGCCGGCGGCGCTCGACCTGCTGCTGCTCACCGTGATCGCCGGCGAGAACATCAGCGGCGGCATGGGCACGGTGGCCTTCGTTGCACTGCTGATGGGGCTGTGCAACCAGCACTTCACCGCCACCCACTACGCCATGCTCTCGGCCTTCGCCGCGGTGGGGCGGATCTACGTCAGCCCGCTGTCGGGCGTGCTGTCGCAGAGCATCGGCTGGCCGGCGTTCTTCATCTTCTCGATCATCGTCGCGATACCCGGCGTGGTCATGGTGTGGTGGCTGCGCGAGGCGCTCGGCCGCCTGGGCCGGCCACAGACCGACGGCGCGGTGGACGACTGATGGCCGGGGTCGGCACGAGCGCGGGCGGCGAGTTCCTCGCCGGCTGCCGCGACGAGGCACCGCTGCTGCTCGGCGTGGCCCCCTTCGGCATGATCTACGGCATCGCCGCGCTATCCGCCGGCGTGCCGGCCTGGCTGGCGCAACTGGCCTCTGCCGTGGTCTTCGCCGGGGCCGCACAGCTGGTCATCGTGCAGATGCTGGCCGCGGGCGCAGGCGCCCTGCCGATCGCACTCACCTCCGGCCTGCTCAATCTGCGCCACGTGCTGTACAGCGCGTCGATGGCCGAATACGTGCGCCACCTGCCGCGACGCTGGCGCCTGCTGCTGGCCTACCTGCTGACCGACGAAGCCTACGCGGTTGCCGTGCTGCGTTATCAGCGGCGCGACCACCGCGCCCCCCCTGCCCCCGCGCCGGACCTGCGCCACTGGTACTTCTTCGGCGCGGGCTTCACGCTATGGGCGGGCTGGCAGCTGTCCACCGCGGCCGGCCTGCTGTTCGGCGCGACGATCCCGGCCGAATGGGAGCTCGATTTCGCCGTGCCGCTGACCTTCATCGCGCTCCTGACCCTGCTGCTGCGCGAGCGTGCGGGCCAGGCTGCGGCGCTGGTCGCCGGCCTCGGCGCCCTGGCCTTCGCCGCCCTGCCCTACAAGCTCGGGCTGGTCGCGGCGATCCTGCTCGGACTGCTGGCCGGCGTATGGACGGTGCGCCGCCTGGAGCGCGCACGATGAGCGCCACCACCCTGGTCCTGCTGCTGGTGTTCGTCGGCGTGCTGACCTTCCTCTACCGCTACGCGATGATCGGCGTCTTCGCCAGCCGCAGCCTGCCCGGCTGGCTGCATGCGCTGTGCCGCCACATCGCCCCCGCCAGCTTCGCCGCGCTGACCGCCAGTGCCTTGTTCGTCAGCGCTGGAGAAGTGCAGTTTGCCTTCGACACCCCTCGCCCATGGGCGGCGCTGGTCGCCGTGACCGTCGCCTGGCGCACGCGCAACGTGCTGGCAACCATTGGCACCGGCATGGTGGCGCTGTACCTGCTGAAGCGCCTGTTCTGACCCCCTCACCCCGCACGCCCGATGACCGACACCCACCCGACCGCCACCACCCTGATCGACGCCGCCCGCACGCTTTCCGATGCGGTCGATGCGATGCGTTTCGCGCCGCCGGTCACGCACGTGTACAACCCGCTCGACTACGCCTGGGACGTGCATCGTCGCTATCTCGAGCGCTTCGGCGCAGGGCGCAAGCGCGTGGTCTTCGTCGGCATGAATCCCGGCCCCTTCGGCATGGCGCAGATCGGCGTGCCCTTCGGCGAGATCGCCAGTGCGCGCGACTGGCTCGGGCTGGAAGGACCGGTCGGCCAACCGCGCGAAACCAACCCCAAGCGCCCCGTCGAAGGCTTTGCCTGCGCCCGCTCCGAGGTCAGCGGCCAGCGCCTGTGGGGCTTGTTCCGCGCGCGATTCGGCACGCCAGCGGCCTTCTTCGCCGATCACTTCGTCGCCAACTACTGCCCGCTCGCCTTCTTCGAGGGCGGCCGCAACCTCACGCCGGACAAGCTGCCGGCGATCGAGCAGCGCCCGTTGCTTGAAGCCTGCGACGCCCACCTGCGCACCCTGATCGCCACCCTGCAACCCGACTGGGTGGTCGGCATCGGCAACTGGGCCGAAAAGCGCGCGATGGAGGCCCTGGGCGACACCGCCCAAGTGAGGTTCGGTCGCATCCTGCATCCCAGTCCGGCCAGCCCGGCCGCCAACCGCGGTTGGGCAGAGGCGGCGACACGGCAGCTGGTCGGGCTGGGCATCTGGCCCGAGGTGTCGCCCGGCGCCTGAAAGCGCGCCATCGCGGCGTCAACCTCCCGCACGCTTACGCCCGTCGCACGAATTATTCATAATTTCGCCTTTACGCGATTCCAGACAGAGAAACGGCCATGGCCCAGACCATCGAACACCTCTTCGCCAACAACAAGGCCTGGTCCGAACGCATGCATGCCGAGGACCCCGAGTTCTTCGCCCGCCTGGTCAAGCAGCAGTCGCCCGAGTACCTGTGGATCGGCTGCTCGGACAGCCGCGTGCCGGCCAACCAGATCATCGGCCTGGCGCCGGGCGAAGTCTTCGTCCATCGCAACATCGCCAACGTCGTCGTGCATACCGACCTCAACGCGCTGTCGGTGATCCACTACGCGGTCGAGATGCTGCGCGTGAAACACATCCTGGTCGTGGGCCATTACGGCTGCGGCGGGGTCAAGGCCGCCCTCAACGACAACCGCACCGGCCTCACCGACAACTGGCTGCGCCACGTGCAGGACGTGCGCGACCGCCACGAGGAGCGCCTGGTGCAGATCGACGACCCCAATGCCCGCCTGGACCGGATGTGCGAACTCAACGCCATCCATCAGGTGGTCAATGTGTGCCAGACCTCGGTGTTGCGCGAAGCCTGGCAGCGCGGCCAGGGCGTCACGGTGCACGCCTGGTGCTACAGCCTCGACGACGGGCTGGTCCGCAACCTCGGGGTCAGCGCCCGCAGCCGCGAGGAGGCGATGGAGCTCTATCGCGGCGCGGTCGAGCGCATCGCCTGACGGTTCATCGCGGTCGCGACATGCGCATCGGCGTCGACCTGGGTGGCACCAAGATCGAGCTGGTCGCGCTCGACGAGGACGGTGGCGAGCGCTTCCGCCGCCGCGTGCCGACGCCGCAAGGTGACTACCAGGCCACGCTGCGGGCGATCGTGGGCCTGGTTCAGGACGCCGAGCGCGCCATCGGCCGCAGGGCCAGCGTCGGCATCGGCACGCCCGGCTCGCTGTCGCCGGTCACCGGCCTGATCCGCAACGCCAACTCCACCTGCCTCAACGGCCAGCCGCTGCAGCAGGACCTGGAGGCGCTGCTGCAGCGACCGCTGCGCCTGGCGAACGACGCCAACTGCCTCGCGATGTCCGAAGCCATGGATGGCGCCGGCACGGGCGCGGAGGTGGTGTTCGCCGTGATCCTCGGCACCGGCGTCGGTGGCGGCCTCGTCGTGCGCGGCGGGCTGGTCAGCGGTGCCAACGCCATCGCCGGCGAATGGGGGCACAACCCGCTGCCGCTGCCCGGTCAGGACGACCTGCCCCTGCCCGCCTGCTATTGCGGCCGTGCCGGCTGCATCGAGACCTACCTGTCCGGGCCGGGCATGGCGGCCGAGCACCAGCGGCGCTACGGCGATCGGCTCGACGCGGCGGCAATCGTCGCGGGCGCGGCGCGGGGCGACATCGCCTGCGAAGCTACGCTGCAACGTTATGAACAGCGCCTCGCGCGCGCGCTGGCCGGCGTCATCAACCTGCTCGACCCGGACGTGATCGTGCTCGGTGGCGGGCTGTCGCGCATCGAGCGCCTGTACGCCAATGTGCCGCGGCTGTGGAAGGACGCCGTGTTCTCGGACCACGTCGCCACCCGCCTGCTGCCGGCGCGCCACGGCGACGCGTCCGGCGTGCGCGGCGCGGCCTGGCTGTGGCCGGCCTGCAGCGACAGCCCGGCGCCGGCCCGCTAGGCCGGCTGACCGGTTTCCTGCCCGTCCAGCAAGGCGTCGACCTCGACTGCATCGATCTGCCCGGGTTCAACGAAGCGCTGCGCATACGCGAGGTAGGCCCCGGAACGCAGGAACAGGGCGAACAGGGCCGGATCGATGTGCCCCTCGCGGGCCATGCGCGCCATGATCGACAAGGCCTCGGACAAGGTCTTGCCGCGCTTGTAGGGGCGGTCGCGCGCGGTGAGCGCCTCGTAGATGTCGGCGATCGCCATCATCCGCGCCAGCGGGCTCATCTGCTCGGCCCGCAAACCCTTGGGGTAGCCGCTGCCATCCATCTTCTCGTGGTGCGAGACGGCCACTTCCGGCACGCCCGCGAGGTGGCGAGGAAACGGCAGGCTGCGGAGCATGATCTCGGTCTGGATGATGTGGGCATTGATCAGGTAGCGCTCCTCCTCGGTCAGCGTGCCATAGCGCACCCCGAGGTTGTGCAGTTCGCCCAGGTTCTGCCGCCAGCGCGGCGGCTGCATGCGGAAACCCCATCGGTTGTCTGCCGCGAAGCACTCGTCCGTGCGGCGCGGAACGAGGTGCTCCGGACGATCGGCGAGCAGCGGCTCGGGGTGCGGCAGGAGCGCAGCCGGCGCCGCCTGCCTGCGCGCGGCCTCCTCGTGCGAGAGCCCGAGACGGTCGTCCAGCGTACGCGTCCAGGTGCGGCTGGCAATGCGGTGCAGGCGTTCCACGTCGGCGTCGGCCATCGACTCGCTCCCCTGGTTGCAGCGCGCGACGAAGGCGAAGTCGTCGTCGAGTGCGACCAGTTCCTCGTCGCGCAGGCGCTTGCGCGCATCGGCGTCCGCGCCGTCCAGGATGTCCTGCAGGCAGCGCAGTTCGGCCTCGCGCTTGAGCACCTCGAACCGCATCCGGACCTCGTGGATGCGGTCGTACAGGGTCTGCAGCTTGGTCGCCTTGTCGACAACGTACTCGGGCGTGGTGATCTTGCCGCAGTCGTGCATCCAGGCTGCGATGCGCAGGATCTCCCAGCCATTGTCGTCGAGCTTGAAGTCCGCATACGGGCCCTGCTCCGCCTCGCACGCGGCCTGGGCCAGCAGGCGGGCGAGCTCGGGGACGCGCGCGCAATGACCGCCGGTGTGCTCGCTCTTGGCGTCGATCGCACCCGCGATCATGCGGATCAGGGCCTCGAACAAGGCCTTCTGTGCCGCTATGAGGGCCCTCGCTTCGAGCGTGACCGCCGCGAGGCCAGACAGCGCGCTGATGAAGGCGAGCCGGTCATCGTCAGCCGGTGCGTCCAGCAGCAACAGCAGGGCGCCGACGAGTTCGCCCTGGCGGTTGATCAGCGGCACCGCGATCGCCTGCGACACGCCCAGCGCGTTCGCCTGCGCCTGCAGGCCGAGGGCGACGAGATCGGCATCGGTCAGCGCCGCGGAGCGCACGGCGCGCGCGGCGAGCGCCTCGCCCAGCAGCGGCCCGAGTGCGTCGAGCGCACGGGCGGCCTGGGCAATCTGCCCGGGCGGACGGGCATGCATCCACTCCCCCGCCTCCGCGTCCGTTGCAGCCCAGGACGCAGTGTCGGGCAAGGGATGACCCTCGCCGTCCAGCGTCGCGACCGGCGCCAGGTGTCCGTCGGTCGCGAGGTAGAGCACCCCGCCCTGCGCCCGCGTCGCCGACAAGGTCTCCCCGAGCAGACGCGGCAGCAGGCTGTCGAAATCGGGTTCGCCGGCGACCGCGGTGTTGAGTTCCAGGAAGCGGCGGATCGTCTGTCGCATCCCGCCCATGGTCTCGCCCAGCACCTCCACCTCGCGGATGCGCGAGCGCGGCGCGCCGACCGGCGCAAAGTTGAAGCGGCGGATCGCCTCCGCCTCGGCTGCGAGCGCCCGCATGGGACGGGCGATCTGGCGCGCGAGCAGCCAGGTGAGCGGCACGGCGATGCAGAGCACGAGGACGGTGATGACGAGCGCGACGTTGCGCTGGTGCAGCGCCCCCGCCATCAACTCCTGCTCCGGGATGGCCATGACCACGAAGCTGGCATCGACGTGTTCCATCTGCAGGGCCGTGGCGCTGAGCAACCACACCTCGCCATCGACCACGCGCTTGCGCGCGAGCGTGCCACCGGGCGCGGCCCGAGCTTCGGCAATGAGGCCGCCCTGGCCGCGGAATGCGGGATGCGCCAGATCCTGCAAGTGCTGCAGGCGCTGCACGCCGCGCGCGTCGGGCGCGTCGGGCGCTGCGACCGGCAGGCTGGCATCGTCCAGGGCCACGATCCGTCCGTCCCCGTCAGCCAGCACGAGGCGCGCACCGGGCGTCACCTTCTGCCGCGCGAGGACTGCGCCCAGGGTGTGCAGGCGGATGTCGGCGCCGATCACCGCGCTACCGTTGCCGGCACGCCGCGCCAGGGTGATGCCCACCTGCTGGTCGGAGAAGAAGGGATAGGGCGGGGTCACCAGCAGCTCACCGTCCTGCGGGGCGTCGCGGTACCAGTCGCGCCGGCGCGGATCGAACGCGTCCGGATACTGCGTTCGCTCGCGCTGCGCCACCACGCCGAGGGCGGCATCGAGGAACAGGTAGCGCCCGCGCAGCGCGCCGCCCGCGTCGCGGTCTATGCTCTGCACCAGGTAGGCCGTCTGCGGCGGCGCCTCGAACCGCGCCCGCTCCGCCTCGCCGGCCAGCCTGCGCACGAAGAAGAACTGGCCGTCGCCATAGCCGACGTAGAGCGAGGACAGCGCTGCCGAACCCGCCAGCGCCGCACGCGCCGCGGGCAGCCGCCGCAGGCGCTCCTCGAGCGTGGCAGCGTCCGCGAGGGCGTCCTCGCTCAACAGCCTGAGCGCCATGTCGGCGGGCTGTACCAGCTGATACAGGCTGCCCCGCACCTCGCGGTTGATGCGCAGCGACTGGTCCTCGGCCACCGCCGACAGCATGTTGCCGGCAAGCTGCTGGCCGATGAAGGCCAGCAGCCCGCCAACCAGCAGGACAAGACCCAGCGCCAGCGCAAGGACATGCGTATGAAGCGGAAACGTTCGCGCCATGCCAGCGGCTCCCTTCGCGACGATCGATCGAAACCGCGCGCGACGGCATGGAGGCATGCCGGACGCACAGCGGCGGGTCGTCGTCGATCATGACGCATCATCACCCAGCTTGGGTAGCGCGATGTCACGACAGGGCGCCCCCCGAGCGACCGGGAGCCGCCCGACCGCCTCGCTCAGACCTCGAGTGGATCCACGTCCAGCTGCCAGCGCAACTCGCGCGCAGTGCGCTGGCGGTACAGCAGCGCCACCCAATCGGCGAGAAAGCCCTGCAGCACGCCGCGCTGGTCAGCTTCGAGCAGCAGTTGCGCGCGCTCGCGGCGGGCCAGGCGGGTCATGCGCATCGGCACCGGGTCGTAGATGCGCAGGCCCTCGGGCGCGCGCTCCTCGGCCAGCCGCCGCGCGTGGCGCAGGAACTCGACGGCATCATCCAGCGCGGGCGCATCCGCACGCAGCATGGCCTGGTAGGTGAAGGGCGGAAAACCCGCGCTGCGCCGCTCGGCCAGCTCCATGCGCGCGAAGGCGTCGAAGTCGTGGCGCGCGAGGTGCAGGTACAGCGGATGCGCGGGGTACTCGGTCTGGATCAGCACCTCGCCGGGCAGCGTGCCCCGCCCCGCGCGACCGCCCACCTGCATCAGCTGCTGGAACAGGCGTTCGGGCGCACGGAAATCGGCCGCATGCAGCGAGGCATCCGCCCCGATCACGCCGACCAGTGTCAGCTTCGGGAAGTCGTGTCCCTTGGCCATCATCTGGGTACCGACCAGGATGTCGGCCCCGCCGTCGGCGATCGTCGCCAGCAGACTCTCCCACTGCTTGCGGGTGCGTGCGGCATCGCGGTCGACGCGCAGCACCCGTGCCTGCGGAAACAGCTCGGCCAGGCGCGCCTCGATGCGCTGCGTACCGCGACCGAAGGGCTGGATGTCCTGGTTGCCGCAGCTCGGGCAGGCGTGCGGGATACCGCCGTCGCAACCGCAGTGGTGGCAGCGCAGGCGGCGGTCGACCAGATGAACGACCAGGTTGGCCGAACAGTGCGGACAGCGGCTGACCCAGCCGCAGGACGGACAGGACAGCACCGGTGCATAGCCGCGCCGGTTGAGAAACACCAGGCTCTGCTCACCGCGCGCCAGGCGCTGCTCGATCGCTGCCTTCAGGCCGGGGCTGAGGCCCTCGTCCAGCTTCAGGCGGCGCACATCGATGCAGCGCACGGCAGGCATGGTCGCGGCCACCGCACGCTGGTTCAGCACCTGGAGCGCATAGCGGTCGTTGCGGGCGTGATACCAGGTCTCGAGCGAGGGCGTGGCCGAGCCGAGCACCACCGGTACATCGCCCTGGCGGGCGCGCCACACCGCGACGTCACGTGCCGAATAGCGCACCCCTTCCTGCTGCTTGTAGGAGGCGTCGTGCTCCTCGTCGACCAGGATCAGGCCCAGACGCGGCAGGGGCGCGAACACCGCAAGCCGGGTGCCGAGCACGATATCGGCGTGGCCGCTGAGCGCCTGCACGAAGCCACGTGAACGCGCCCCATCGGCCAGTCCGGAATGCAGGCTGACGACGTTCGCCGCAGCGAAGCGCTGCGCAACGCGGCGCTCGAGCTGTGGGGTCAGCGCAATCTCGGGCACCAGCATCAACACCTGCTTGCCCTGGGCCAGCGCGTTGGCGGCGAGACGCAGGTAGACCTCGGTCTTGCCACTGCCGGTCACGCCGTGCAGAAGCCACGCACGAAAGCCCGGGCCGGCGTCCAGGATGGCGTTCACCGCCTCACCCTGCTCCGCCGTCAGTTCGGGCTGGGGGCCGGTCGCGTCGCGGCGCAGATCGCCGATGGCCGCCTCGACCAGCCAGCCGCGACGCAGCAGGTCGCCGACGGCCTCCCCGCCTTCGCGTTCGCGTACCGCACTGCGGCGCCAGGGCGGCGTGTCCTGCGCCAGCGCCTGCAGCAAGGCCAGCGCCTTGCTCGGCCGGCGCGCCGCGCGCAAGGCCTCGCTACCCGCTGCGCCAAGCGCCAGCAGCGGGTCCGCGTCATCGCCGCTGACGCCATCGGCTCGGCGCAGACCCGGCGGCAACGCCAGCGCGACGACTTCGCCGAGCGGCGCGTGATAGTAGCGGGACACGAAACTGACCAGCGCCAGCCAGTCGCCCGGCAGGGGCGGCACGTCACGCTGGATGTGATGCACGGGCTTGAGGCGGGCGACCTCGACGTCCGCCTCGGACGCCACCGCCACGATCAGGCCATTGCGCTCACCGCGCCCGAAAGGCACCTTGACGCAACGCCCGACGTCCTCTGCGGACGCATCTGACGCAAGGTAATCAAACACTTGCGGCAGGGGCACGGGCAATGCGACACGGACGATGGGCATGCGTAAACGGAGACAATCTGAAAAGACGTTGAACGTCAGTAACTTGCGGGCGTTTCGTGAGAACCAGCCGAGAAAACGTAGGGCAAGTCTTTGGCAGGAAAACCGACCCGGCGCTTGTCCACAAAACCTGTGGATAAGTTTGTGGGGAAAGTGGGAACATCAGGCGCAAACCGGCGCCACATCAGGCTTTTCGTCACATTGCCTTAACATTGTGCGAAATTTTTATTCTTATTTTTCAATAGCTTAATCGATCAGCCGCATAACCCGCCGGTACACTGCGCGCCCAGGCTCAGGAACGCGCAGTTGTGCATAAGTCAAGCCTTGAAATACAAATATCGTGCTTGACAGGCCGCCGCTCGCGCCTCCCGGGCGACGGCCTGCCACGCCTCAGCCCTGGGCGCGCAGCTTGCGGCTGTGCGCGTGAACGGTGTCGACCAGCACCGAGACGTTCTCCGGGGGCGTGAATTGCGAGATGCCATGGCCGAGGTTGAAGACATGGCCAGGATGGTTGCCGAAGGCGTCGAGCACACGACGGGCCTCCGTCGCCACGGTCTCGGGCGGGGCGAACAGCACATTGGGGTCGATATTGCCCTGCAATGCCACCTTGTCGCCGACGAGCTGGCGGGCGCGACCGATGTCCATCGTCCAGTCGAGGCCGACCGCGTCGTAGCCGACGGCGGCAATCGACTCGAGCCACAGGCCACCGCCCTTGGTGAATACGATGCTCGGCACGCGCACGCCGTCGCGTTCGCGGATCAGCCCAGCCTGTACCTGCTCGAGGTAGCGCAGCGAGAACTCCTTGTAGGCGGCCTCGGACAGCACCCCGCCCCACGAGTCGAACACCATCACGGCCTGGGCGCCGGCCTCGATCTGGGCGTTGAGGTACTTCACCACCGCACGCGCGGTGACGTCGAGGATGTGGTGCATCAGGTCCGGGCGGCTGTAGGCCAGGCTCTTGACCTTGCGGTAATCGTCCGACGAGCCCCCTTCGACCATGTAGCAGGCCAGGGTCCACGGGCTGCCGGAGAAGCCGATCAGCGGCACGCTGCCGTCGAGCGCGCGGCGGATCTCGCTGACCGCATCCATCACGTACTGCAGTTCGGCATGGGGGTCCGGCGCGCTGAGGTTGCGGATCTCCCACTCGTCCTTGAGCGGACGCTCGAAGCGCGGCCCCTCGCCTTCGGCGAAGTAGAGGCCGAGGCCCATCGCGTCGGGCACGGTGAGAATGTCCGAGAACAGGATGGCCGCATCGAGGTCGTAGCGTGCCAGCGGCTGCAGCGTCACTTCGCAGGCCAGCGCGGGGTTCTTGCAGAGGTTGAGGAAACTGCCTGCACGCTTGCGCGTTTCGCAGTACTCCGGCAGGTAGCGCCCGGCCTGGCGCATCAGCCAGACGGGCGTGTATTCGGTGGGCTGGCGCAGCAGTGCGCGCAGGAAGGTGTCGTTCTTGAGACGGCTCACGTCGAGTCCTCTTGGCAATCGTTCGGGCACAAGCGGTCATTATCGCCCGTCGGCGCCGGCGGTGGGGTTGTCACGCATCAAGCCGGTGCGCAACGCCCCTTCAGCGGCGCCAGAAAGCCGGCGTCAGCACGACGAGAAAGGTGAAGATCTCGAGTCGCCCGAGGATCATCGTGAACGCCAGCACCCACTTGTGGAATGCGCTGAGCGCCTGATAGTTCGCCGCCGGCCCCACGGCCTCGAGCCCGGGTCCGGTGTTGTTCAGGCAGGCCACGACGGCGGAGAAGGAGGTCACCAGCTCGAGACCGGTGGCCGACAGGATCAGCGTCAGGCTGACGATCGACACCATGTACATGAAGCTGAAGCCGAGCACGGCATGCAGGATCGTCTCGGGTACCGGCTTCTTGCCCATGCGCACCGGACGCACCGCGTGCGGGTGCAGCGAGCGGACGATCTCGCGCAGCACCTGCTTGTACAGGATGATCGCGCGCATCATCTTGATGCCACCGCCGGCCGAGCCCGAACAGGCGACGAAACTGCCGAGGAAGAGGATCCAGATCTGCGCGAACATGGGCCAGCTGGTGTAGTCGTCGATGGCCAGACCGAGCGAGGTCGAGATCGACACCACATGGAAGGCCACGTTGCGCAAGGTCGTGAACAGGTCGGCGTGGATCTGCCAGTACATCATGTACACGGTCAGCATGGCGATGCTGAACAGCAGCACACCGAAGTAGAACGGGATCTCCGGATCGCGCAGGTAGGGCCGGAACGAGCCACGCACCAGTGCGAGGTAGTGGGTCGCATAGTTCAGGCCGGCCAGCAGGGCGAACGTGATCGTCACCAGTTCCACGTTGAGGTTGTCGAAGTGGCCGAGCGAGGCATCCTTGCTCGAGAACCCTCCCAGGCCGGTGATCGTGAAGGCATGGATCAGCGCATCCCAGCCCTCCAGCCCGGCCCCCCAGAGACTGAAACCGCAGGCGACGGTCAGCAGCAGGTAGGTCAGCCACAGCCCCTTCGCGGTCTCGGCGATGCGCGGCGTGAGACTGGCGTCCTTCATCGGCGTCGGCACCTCGGCCTTGTACAGCTGCCGGCCGCCGATGCCCAGCAGCGGCAGGATCGCCACCACCAGCACGATGACGCCCATGCCGCCAATCCAGTGCATGAAGGTGCGCCACAGGTTGATCGAGATCGGCAGGTCGTCGAGGCCGGTCAGCACGGTGGCGCCCGTCGCGGTCAGCCCCGACACCGCCTCGAAGTACGCATCCGTGAAACTGAGCGTGGGCAGGAAGGCCAGCAGCGGCAGGGCACCGAACAGCGGCAGGACGACCCAGGTGGCAGCGACCAGGAAGAAGCCGTCGTGCACCCGCAGGTCGCGCCGTACGCCGCGGGTGATCGTCCACAGGATCAAGCCCGCGACGAAGGTGCCGAAGATCGCCTGGTCGTAGGCCAGCGTCGCACCGTCGTCGAGCCAGGCCGACACCGCGAGCGGAAAGCCCATCAGCAGGCCGAAGATCATGATGATCAGGCCGAGCGCATTCAGCGGTGGGTGGTAGGCACGCATGAGGGTGGGCGCTCAGAGGAAATGGAAGCCGACCTGGAACAGCTTCTCGACCTTGCGCACCAGGTTCTTGTGCGTGCAGAACACGATCACGTGATCATCCTCTTCGATCACCGTGTCGTGGTGGGGCATGATCACCTCCCGCCGCACCACGCGCCCGTCCTCGCGTTTCTCGTCGCGTACGATGGCCCCGATGGTCGCGCCCTTGGGCAGCATGATCTCCTCGATCGGCCGTCCGACCACCTTGGAGTCCTTGCGGCTGCCATGGGCGATGATCTCGAGCGCCTCGGCGGCACCGCGGCGCAGGCTGTGCACCGCAACCACGTCGCCGCGTCGCACATGCGCCAGCAGCGTACCGATCGAGGTATGAGCCGGCGAGATGGCGATGTCGATCGGCCCGCCCTGCACGAGGTCGACGTAGCTCTTGCGGTTGATCAGCGCCAGCGTGCGGCGCGCGCCCATGCGCTTGGCGAGCGAGGCGGACATGATGTTGTCCTCCTCGTCGTTGGTGAGCGCGACGAAGAGGTCGGTCTCGTCGATACCCTCGGCTTCGAGCAGCTTCTCGTCGGTGGAGTCCCCGCGCAGCACGAGCGCCCTGGTCAGCTGCGTGGCCAGCGTTTCGGCACGGTCGCGGTTAACCTCGAGAATCTTGACGTGGTAGTTCTGCTCGATCGACTGCGCGAGACGGAAGCCGATGTTGCCGCCACCGGCGATCATGATGCGGCGCATCGGCCGGTCGGAACGGCGCAGCTCACGCATCACCTGGCGGATGTGCACCGTGGCCGCAAGGCAGAAGACCTCGTCTCCCGGCACGATGATGGTGTCCCCCTGGGGAATGATCGGCAGCCCGTTGCGGTAGATCGCCGCGATACGGACCTCGACGTTCGGCAGGTGAAAGCGCAGGGCCTTCAGCGGGTGGCCCACCAGCGGGCCGCCCTCGAAGGCACGCACACAGATCAGGCTGACGACGCCCTCGGCGAACTCCAGTACCTGCAGGGCCTCGGGAAAGGCGATGAGGCGCTTGATGTAGTCGGTGACGACCTGTTCGGGGCAGATCGAGAAGTCGACGGCAAAGTTGTCGTCGTCCAGCAGTTCCGGATGATCGACATAGTCGGTGGAGCGCAGTCGGGCGATCCGCGTCGGCAGGTTGAACACCGCCTTGGCGATGCGACAGGCGCACAGGTTGGTCTGGTCCGACTGGGTCACGGCGATCAGCAGGTCCGCGTCGTTGGCCCCTGCCTCGCGCAGCACCGAAGGCGAGGCGGCGTTGCCGCAGACCGTACGCACCTCGAGGCGGTCGCGCAGGGCGGCAAGGTACTCGGCGCTGGTATCGACGAGCGTGATGTCGTTCGCCTCCGAAACCAGGTTTTCCGCGACCGACGCGCCGACCTGGCCGGCGCCGAGAATGATGATCTTCACCGAGCGTTCCCGAGATGCGTTTCAGCGGCGGATTCTACGCTGCCGTGCAACATCCAGATACAGCGATTGCTGCAATGCAACACCCGCCGCGGTTCAGGCTTCCTCATGGCGGCGCCCCGCCTGCAGGCCCAGTTGCTTGAGCTTGCGGTAGAGGTGCGTCCGCTCGAGGCCCGTCTTCTCGGCCAGTCGCGTCATGTTGCCGCCCTCGAGGCGAAGGTGGTGTTCGAAGTACAGGCGCTCGAAGGCCTCGCGCGCCTCGCGCAGAGGCTGGTCGAGCGATACGCCGACCGAGCCCGCCGCCGCATCAGGGGGTAGCAAGCGGCGCACGTCACCCGCGCCGATCTCCTCCTCCAGCGTTCCCAGCGCCAGCGACTTCACCGCCGCGCGCAGTTCGGCATAGCCGCCTGGCCAAGGAAGGTTGCGCAACTGGTTGAGCGCGGCCGTGGAGAAGCGCCTGAGCGGCACCTCGCCGCCTTCGGACAGATGCATCAGGACCTGGCTCGCCAGCTCGGGCAGGTCGTCGCGCACGTCCGCGATCGACGGCGGCGCCAGACTGACTTCGAACAGGCGCGACACCAGCGCCTCCTCCCAGCCTTCGGCGAGCAGTCCCTCCGCGCTGCGGTCGGTCGCGACGACCACGCGCAGGTCGTAGCGGTCGAGCCGCTCGACGGCGAAGGCGAGGTTCTTCTGCTGCGCGCGCGACAAACGCGCGAGCTCGCCCACGAACAGCACCCCGCCCTGCGTTGCCTGCAACTGCGCGATGTCGAGCGGCGCACTGATCGCGGAAAGGTCGAGCCATGCCGGGGAGCTGCTCTGCACGCTGCGGGCGACGAGCTCGGCCAGGCTGCCCGCGCCGACACGCAGCAGCAGAACGCGCGTGCTGCTCGCGATCTGCTCCACCCGCCGGCGCAGCTCGCGCAGGGGCACCGAGCGCGTGAACGCCGCCAGGGTCAACGGCGCCGGGGCGCCTGGTGCCTGAGGGCGCTGCAAGCCACGCTTGACCGCCGCCAGCAGCTTCTGCAGGGCGATGGGCTTCTCGAGGTAGTCGATCGCCCCGATCCGCGTGGCCTCGACCGCGGTGTCGATCGTGCCATGGCCCGACATCATCACCACCGGCATGTTGAGCTGGCCATTGGCCGCCCACTCCTTGAGCAGGGAGATGCCGTCGGTGTCCGGCATCCAGATGTCGAGCAGCACCATGTCGGGGCGGCCGGCGTTGCGCATCGCGCGTGCCGTACCCGCGTTCTCCGCCAGCAGGATGTCGTAGCCCTCGTCGCGCAGGATCTCGGACAGGAGCTCGCGAATGCCGACTTCGTCGTCAACGATCAGTATCTTTGCCATCTTATTCAGTGTTTACCATTCATTTCGGCCAAGCGCAGCCGGATACGGATCTCCGCCCCGCCACCATCGCGGTTCGCCAGCCGCACATCGCCGCCGTGCTCGTCGACGATCTTCTTCACCATCGCCAGTCCCAGTCCCGTGCCCCGCGACTTGGTCGTGAAGTAGGGCTCGAACGCATGTGCAAGCAGCTCGGCCGGGAACCCCGGCCCATTGTCGCGGAACAGCAGCGCCACGCGCTCACCCTCGACCCGCGTGATCACCCTCACCTCGCCGTCCTCGGTCCCGGAGAGCGCATCCTGCGCATTCTGCAGGATGTTGTGGACGACCTGCCGGATCTGGCTGGCGTCGCCTTGCACCAGAGGCAGTCCGCCCTCCAGTTCGAGCCGGATGTGCGAGGCAAAGCTCTCGTACAGGTTCAGGATCTCGCGGATAAGGGCATTGAGGTCGATCGCCGACAGTTGCGGCGCGGGCAGGCGCGCGTAGTCGCGGAAAGCGTTGACCAGGTTCTTCATCGCCTCGACTTGGTTGACGATGGTCGTCGTGCCGCGCTCGAGCATCTCGCGGCTGCTGTCGTCGAGCTTGTCGGAAAGCTTGAACGCAAGCCGCTCGGCGGAGAGCTGGATCGGCGTCAGCGGGTTCTTGATCTCGTGTGCGAGCCGCCGGGCAACCTCGCCCCACGCCGCCGTGCGTTGCGCTGCCACCAGACGCGAGATGTCGTCGAACACGACCACCAGGCCACCGCCGGTGCTCTTGGGCAGGCGCGAGCCGTGGATCAGCAGCGTGAGCGGCGTGCTGTCCTTGACCGGCAGCTCGATCTGGCTTTGCCAGTCGCCCTCGTTGGCGGCGAAGCCTTCGAGCAAGGCGTCGCGGAAGCCTTCGAGACGCGGCCATTCGGCCAGCGTGATGTCCTCGAAGCCGGCCAGTTCGTCACCGAGGATCTGCATCGCGCCGTGGTTGGCCGCGCGCAGGCCGCCCTCGGCGGAAAAGGCCAGCACCCCGGTCGACAGGTTCGCCAGCACGCTCTCCAGATAGGCGCGCGCCGACTCGACCGCCGCGCGGTTACGCTCGGCGGCCGCGCGCGCATCCTCGAGCTGACGCGTCATGCGGTTGAAAGACTGGGTCAGCACGCCCAGTTCGTCGCGTGCCGGCAGCGCCTGACGGGGGCTGTAATCGCCCTGTGCGACCGCCTGCGTCCCTTCGGCCAGGATCAGCAGCGGCGCTGCCAGCCGGCGCGCGATGATGAAGGCGGCGGCGAGCGCGGTCAGCAATGCCAGCAACAGCGTCAGGGTCAGCGTGAGCGTGTAGATGCGGTTCAGCCCCTCGCGCCCGAGGGTGAGCTGCTGGTATTCGCGGTATGCATCCTGCACCGCCTCGGCATGGCGGCCGAAGCTCTCGGGCACGGCCTGTGTCAGCTGCAGCAGGTTGGGTTCGCCCGCCAGCGTGCGCAGGGGAATCGGCACGATGACACGGATGACCAGCCGGCCATCCTTCTGGCTCTCGATCGCATGGAAGATCCGTGTCTGCCGCGCCTGGCGCAGCTGGGTGACGCTGGGCAGGTCCGGAAGCAGGGCTGACATCGCATCGGCCGCCGTAGCGAGCACCTGGCCATTGGCGGCAATCACCGTGACGCTGCCAACGCCCGCCTGTTCCCGCAGCCGGTTCAACATGACCGCCGACACCGTGCTCGCGCCTTCGAGCTCCAGCACCATGTCCCCTGCCTTGTCGCCCATCTGGCTGACGAGGTAGTCGAGCGCGTTCTGCCCCAGCGCGATACCGCCCTCCAGCGCAGACTCCACCCGAACGTCGAACCACGACTCGATGCTGCGCACCACGAACTGCAGCGACACCGCGTAGATCACGAGACCGGGAACGACGCCCATCAGCCCGAACATCAGCACCAGCCGGTACTTGAGCCGCGAGCCAAACTGGCGCGAGCGGTACTCGCACCATAGCTGGCGCAACTGCACGCCCACCAGCCCGCCCAGGACCACCGCGAGCACGCCATTGAAGGCAAGCAGGTAAGGATAGCTGCTGGCGAAGAGATCGGAGTTCGAGCTCGCCGATGTGAGCAGGAACAGCGAAATGCCTGCCAGCGCAGCGGCAATGACGAGAAGGATGCGTTTCATCGCTGGCCCGCCGCACCCGGCAGGAAGGTCCACGTCGCCCAGTCGGTGCCGAGGTTCCAGTCCCGACTGCCGATCGCCGTGACCTGGAAGGGCTTGGGCAGTTGCGAGGTATCGAGGCGGAAGCGGAGCGCAACCTCGTGCGACACCCCCGCCGTCAACTCGGCGAGCTCGGCAACCTGCCAGTTGCGCACCCTGCGCATCGTGCGTACGGCACTGTCCAGGGAGTCGAAGCTCTGATGGAAACTGCCGATCGAAAGGCGATAGCTGCGCGTGATCGGATGGTAGGACAGGCGGTAATCAAGGCTGCGGTCGACGACGACCTCGTCGAGCCAGTACCAGCGTGGACGCTCGATGCGCAGCTCGGTGGTGAAGTACAGCGATACGCCCCGGCTCACCGCGTCGGCCAAGCGGGGGTTGAGCTCGACGTCGATGTCGGCGTTGAGCACGTAACCGCCCTCGCCTGCAACGACCTCTGCGCTCACGATACGCGCCTCGTTGGCGCGTGCTAGCGTCGCACACGCCATCAATGCGAGCAGCGCGACGACGCGCAGGGCGCGGTCACGCCTGCTTGCGGAGCCGGGCAAAGTAGAAGCCGTCATGTTCGGCGTCGGGCAACAACTGGCAGTCGGAGGCAGCATTGATGGGCACGCATTCGGCATCGGCATGGCGATCGAGGAAGCGTGCGATCTGCGCCGCATTCTCCTGCTCGAACACCGAGCAGGTCACGTAAAGCATTGTGCCACCCGGCGCCAGCGTCTGCCAAAGCGCATCGACGATGCGCCGCTGCTGCTTCGCGAAGCCCACGATGTCCTCGTCGCGACGCAACCACTTGATGTCCGGATGACGGCGCACGACACCAGATGCCGAGCACGGCACGTCGGCGAGGATACGATCGAATGGGCGCCCGTCCCACCAGCTGCGCAGGTCGCAGCAATCGGCCACACGGATCTCGGCGCGCAAGCCGAGGCGCTCCAGATTGGCGCCGATACGCTGAGCGCGCTGCGGCTCCAGTTCGAGGGCGAGCAGCTCGACGTCGGCGGACTCCAGCAGGTGCGCCGTCTTGCCGCCCGGCGCAGCGCAGGCGTCGAGCACGCGTTCGCCGTCCCGTGGGGCCAGCAGTCGAGCGGCCTGCTGGGCGCCTGCGTCCTGCACCGACACCCTGCCCTCGGCATAACCCGGCAGGCGCGCCACGGCCACGGGCTGCTCGAGCAAGAGGGTGGAGTCGCCCCGCGCCTGCGTGTCGATGCCCGCCGCGGCGAGTTCGGCACGCGCGGCCTCGAGCGTGCAGCGACGCAGATTCACCCTCAACGCCATCGGCGGACGCTGATTACCCGCCGCGAGCACGGCCTCCCACTGCTCGGGCAGGGAAGCCCGGATCCGTTCGATCCACCAGGCTGGATACGCGTGCGCCGACACCCGGCTCGCGCCAATCCATCCCGCCCATTCGGACTGCTGCCGCAGCGCGTTGCGCAGCACCCCATTGACCATGCCTTTCAGGCCGGGCATCGCCGTCGCCACTGCCTGCACCGCCTGGTCGACCGCCGTGTGGGCCTGCGCAGGGCGCTGGCTCAGGCGCTGAACGGCCACCAGCAACAGGGCCCGGACCAGGGTCGGTGGCGGGCTGTGCAGCAGGCGGTCGAGCACGGCATCGCCGCGACCGAAGTCGCGCAGCGTCGTCCAGGCGAGATCGCGCACAGCCCCGCGCGTGGATTCGGGCCAATCCCGATGGGCTTCGAGCATGCGCTCGAAGGCGTCGGTGAGATTGCCGCCCTCGATCACGCCAGCAACCAGTTCGGCAGCCCGCAGCATGGCATAGCCAAGGCTGTCGACCGGCAGAACCGGGGGCGGAGCAGACCGCGATGTGCGAACTGGCGCCGCGTGCGAGCGCGGGCGGACATGAGCGCGACGAGGCGCAGCGGAAGACGAATTCACGAGGGACCTGATTCGGGCGACACGCGTCGCCGGCCGCTTCAGGCCAGCAACGCGCGCAGATGGTTGGGAAGGGCAAACTGTGCGCAATGAACAGCGCCATTGTAATGTTGAAGGCGCGCAATCCGGCGCTCGGCAAGCCTCCGCTCGATCTCGTCGGACCCCAGTGCGCAGGGATCAAGTTGGTTGGAAGCGGTCGCCAGCCCCCACAGGCTTCCGTAAAGCGGGACATAAAGGAAGTACGGCCTGACAAACCGGAACACCCGTCGCAGGCGCTGGACGAGTTCGCGTACCCGCTCGGGCTGGAAGATCGGCGGCCCGATGTGCAAGCTCAATGCGCCGCCGTCGGCCAGCAAGGCGTTGCTTGCACGAAAGAAGTCTTCCGAGTACAGGGCCTCGGCGGGCCCCACCGGATCGGTCAGATCGAGCACGATCAGGTCATAGCGCCCCCCGGCAGCCGGCCCGTCGGACATCACGTACTGCATGCCGTCGCCAATTCGAATATCGACCCTCGGATCATCGAGCGATCCATGGTGCACGGCATCAAGATATCGGCGGGAGATCTCCACCACCTTCTCGTCGAGCTCCGCGATCACGATGTGCTCGATGCCCGGATACTTCAGCAACTCCTCCGCCGAACCGCCATCGCCTCCACCCACGATCAGGGCCTTGCGTAACCCGGCGTGAGCCATGCCCGGCACATGGATCAGGTTCTCATGGTAGAAGAACTCGTCACGCTCCGAGGTCATGAAGCAGCCATCGAGACGGAACAGGCGGCCGAAGGCGGGCGTATCCCACACCTCGTAATCCTGCCACTCGGAACGCCCCTTCTCGAGCAGACGCCCCGCACGGCAGAAGAAACCCGCGTCGGCGCTGAGCTGTTCGGCAAGAACGCCCTCCTGAGCCGGAAGCAGACGCCCCTTCATCGCTCAGGCCTCGACGCGCTCATCGGGCTGAAAAGCATCGATAACACGGGAACACCCAGTACGCACACGATCCCTG
Source organism: Thauera sp. 63 (assembly GCF_000310165.2). Classification (NCBI taxonomy): domain Bacteria; kingdom Pseudomonadati; phylum Pseudomonadota; class Betaproteobacteria; order Rhodocyclales; family Zoogloeaceae; genus Thauera; species Thauera sp. 63. The sequence goes on along the minus strand of NZ_AMXC01000007.1, from coordinate 83,287 downwards.
TTGCCTCGCGAATGGTTGCAGACATTCCTATCGAGCACCACATCGGCGCTTGCCGGCAAGGGTGAGCAGGATTCCGCGCGCACGAACGCCCCACTGACGCCGGCCGGCACGCCATACTCGGCATGAAACGAAAGAAGCCGGCCCCAAAACGCCAGTCCGCCTTCGCGACACTCTTCGGTGCGAAGGGTGTCGCGAAGGCCCCCATTCGCGCATCAATGCCTTGGACGCTGCCGCGGCACAGCGCTGCAATGAGGCGAAGTCGGCTCACTCCCCAAGCATACGAGGACGACAAATCGGACGGCGAATGTTACCACGGCGAGAATGAGAGCATTCAGGCAAACATACTTGGCAGTATGTTTCACGTGAAACACCGCCCGGATCAACGGAGAAAGGTGTCGTACGCCAGTCTTGCAATCAAAACGCTGACCACGGCAAGGAACATCTTGCGCACGAACCCGGTTCCATGCCGCATTGCCATCCGCGATCCAACAACCGACCCCGTCAGATTGCACACCGCCATCAACGCCGCAAGCTGCCACATCAACTCGACATTCCCGGCAAAGTACGCGATTGCGGCAACGTTCGTCGCCACATTCAGAATCTTGGCGGTGACGGAGGCCCGCAGGAAATCCATGCCAAGGAAACGGATGAAGAGGAAAATCAGGAAGCTGCCGGTACCTGGCCCAAAGAAGCCATCATAGAAGCCAACCACCGCACCAATCGATACTGCCAGGGTTACCGAGCGCGCCCCATGGATCGGCTCCGTCGAGATCGAACCGAGATCCTTGCGCACGAAGGTATAGACGGCGACCAGAACCATTAACATCAGGATGAGCGGTCGCAGGAGTGCCGGATCGAGAAAGGCAACGGCCTTCGCCCCAAACCACGAACCGACAAGGGCCGCGACTGCCCCCGGGGCAGCGACAGCCCAGGGGATGGCCACCCGACGGCTGTACTGGATCGCGGCGCTGGTCGTACCGATGACGCTGGCAAGCTTGTTCGTTCCGAACAGCGTAGCCGGCGCGACGCCCGGATAGGCGGTAAACAGGGCCGGCAACTGGATCAAGCCGCCGCCACCGACGATCGAGTCCACGAAACCAGCAAACAGCGCAGCGACCCCGAGCGCCAGAAAGAGAAACTCGACTTCCATCAGAATTGTTTCACGTGAAACATCAGCGCACCCCCGCGCCGATCATGAAGAGACGCTTGAACGGAAAGAGCACGTCGCCCTCCGCTCGAACCGGATAGGCGCGCAACAGCTCGACGCCAAGTTCTGCCAGAAACTCCGCGCGCTGCCCCTCATCCAGGCGCGCGAGATACGGCACCAGTGTCGTACCCTGCAACCATTCGAGAACCGCGTTCTCGCCCTGCAGTCGCTGCCAGTAAATCGTCTCCCACAACTCAACGCTGTGAAACAGTGACGACATCAGCGTCCAGTAGCGCTCCGCAGTCATCACCGACCCCATACGCGCGCCGGAAAGGCACGACGACCATTTCGCCCCGTCAGCAAGTGCGCGAATGCTGCGATGCGACGGCGCATCGAAGTTGGCCGGCATCTGAACCGCAAGCGCCCCGGCTGGAGCCAGATCTGCCGCGAGGCGCGCAAACAAGCCCTCGTGGTCGTCCAGCCAATGGAGCGCAGCATTGGAGAAGATCACATCAGCCGGCACATCCGTCCGCCAGTGCGCGATATCCGCATCGACCCACATCAGGCGCGGATACGCCGCAGCCGCACGCGCCAACATCTCGGCGGACGAATCCACACCGATGATCTCGGCATCTGGCCATCGCTCGGCCAACACGGTCGTGACGGTCCCCGGACCACACCCCAGGTCGACCACACGCCTGGGACTGTCGTGCCTGACCCGCATGAGCAGGTCCAGCGCAGGGCGCAAGCGCAGACTGCCATACTTCAGGTAGCGCTCGGGCTCCCAACTCACTTTCGACTCCATCGAGATAGATTACAGCCACCGTCCGCCGGGAGCCCGCACGCTGCGCAAACGCGAGCCCACCCGTTGCGCCCCGGCATTCTGCCAGCCCGCCTACTCAACGTCACGCCTCGTCGCGAGCGCTCACTTACGGCATCATCCGTTCCGCACTGAGCCGGCGCAATGCCAGCCCGGGCCGGACCCACCATGCCGATCCTTACATCGGCGGTCCGACGCGCCGCCTCCGGCGGCTACTTGCCTGCAGGCGTTCGCGCCTGCCTATTAAGCCCCGGCGGCATCCCGCACCGGGGCGGCTGACGAAACGGGAGCCATCATGACCCAACAAACCTCGCACCCGCGCCGGCGATTTCTCGCCGCCGCCGGCGGTATCGCGGCCGCGGCCGCAGCCCCCACGCTCGCCATGGGCGCCTCGCCATCGCCCGACACCGCGCGCGCCCTGCCCTTCTTGATCGGACGATCGACCGACACCCTGGCCCCGCGCGGCAAGAGCCCGCGCGTCGTCATCTGCGGCGGCGGCTGGGGTGGCGTCACTGCGGCCAAGTATCTCCGCCAGTACGCCCCTCATCTTGAGGTGGTGCTGCTCGAACGCAACCCGGTCTTCTTCTCCTGCCCAATGAGCAACAAGTGGCTGGTCGATGCCGTGGACACCCAGTTCCTCACCCACGATTATCTCGCCGTCGCCGAGAAGTACGGTTACCGCTTCATCCAGACCGAGATCCTGGAGATCGAGCGCGATCGCAAGGCCGTCGTCACCGCTGCGGGCAGCATCGCCTACGACTACCTCATTATCGCGCCGGGCATCCGCTACAACTACGAAGCCTGGTTCGCCAACGATCGGCGCATGGCCGAAGCGACACGTGCTCGCTTTCCCGCCGCCTACATTCCCAATGCAGAGCACTTCCATCTGAAGAACGCACTGCACGCCTTCAAGGGCGGCGACCTGGTCATGACCCTGCCACCCCCACCGCAGCGCTGCCCGCCCAGCCCCTACGAACGCGCCTGCCTCATCGCCTCGATGTTCAGGCAGAAGAAGATCCCGGGGCGCATCATCATCCTCGATCACAAGGACGGCGTGCGTCCCATCGGTCCGGGCTTCCACGCAGCGTTCGAAGAGCTCTACAAGGACATCATCACCTACGTGCCGAATGCGCGCATCGAAGAAGTCGACCCGTTCAAGAAGGAGATCAGGACCGAGGCCGGCGACTTCCGCTTCGACCACGCCATCCTGATGGCTCCACACCAGGCCGGCGATCTGGCCTGGAAAGCGGGTGTCGTGCCACAGCCCGGCGCCGGGCGTCCCGGCGGCTGGGCCGACGTCGATCCACTCTTCCTGCACGACCGCAACGACAAGGATGTCTATGTCATCGGCGACGCAGTCGGTTTCGTGTCGCCGCACTTCGCCTTCTACCCGAAGGCCGGGCACGTCGCCAACCGTCATGCACGCATCGTCGCACGCTACATCGCCGAGCGCGAAGCCGGGCGCGAACCGAGCTACATCCTGCCGGACAACCTCTGCTACATGATGGTGAACACCACCCCGCAGGAAGGCATCTCGGTCCAGTTCGACTACAAGGTGAACGACCAGGGCATCATCGAGCAGACCCAGATGGACTTCAACGAACACTCGCCGGCGACGATTCCGGAAGACTTCAACTGGGCGCGGCTGATCTACGAGGACATGTTCTCGTAAGCCCCGACGGCCGCAGCAAGCGCCAAAGACAAAGCCCGCACGCAGCGGGCTTTGTCTCATGTGTCGGACACCGGACGCGGGTGTGCCGCCTCACTTGCCGATGCAGAACCGCGAGAAGATGACCCCCAGCAGGTCGTCCGCCGTGAACTCGCCGGTGATCTCGCCCAGGCTCTCCTGCGCCAGCCGCAGCTCCTCGGCAAAGAGTTCGAGCGCCGCCGACTGGGTCGCAGCCGCATCCACGTGCGCCAACGCCACGCGCAAGGCGTGAAGGTGCCGCTCGCGGGCGAGGATGACATCCTCGCCATGCGCGTGCCAGCCGGCGATGCGCAGCAATTCGGCGCGCACCAGGTCCATGCCGGCGCCGCTCCTTGCCGACACCTGCAGGCGAACCCGTCCGCCCTCCTCGGAACGGCCCGGCACGAGGCCGCACAGGTCGATCTTGTTGGCGACGGTGATGCGCTCGGCCGCTTGCGGCAGGCGGGCATCAATCGCCTCGAGCGCGGCATCCGTGGCCACCACGCTTGCATCGACCAGCCTCAGGATCACGTCGGCACGCTCGATCTCGCGCCACGTCCGCTCGATGCCGATGCGCTCCACCGTATCGGCGGTCTCGCGCAGGCCAGCGGTGTCGATGATGTGCAGCGGGATGCCCTCGATCTGAATCGTCTCGCGCAGCGCGTCGCGCGTCGTGCCGGCAATGTCGGTGACGATCGCGCGGTCTTCGCCGGCGAGCTGATTCAACAGGCTGGACTTGCCGACGTTGGGTTCGCCGACGAGCACCACGTTCAGGCCGCTGCGCAGCAGCGCGCCCTGACGCGCGCGATCGAGCACGCCTACGAGGTGTTCACGGATCTCGTCGAGCCGCGGCATCGCCCGCGCGCGCTCGAGGAACTCGATCTCTTCCTCCGGAAAGTCCAGCGTCGCCTCGACCAGCATGCGCAGGTCGATCAGCGCATCGACGATGCGCCGGATCTCATCGGAGAATCGGCCCGACAGGGAGCGGAGCGCTGAACGCGCCGCTGCCGCGGTCGAGGCCTCGATGAGATCGGCCACGCTCTCGGCCTGAGCCAGGTCCAGCTTGCCATTCAGGAAGGCGCGGCGGGTGAACTCGCCCGGCTCGGCCAGGCGGGCGCCCAGTTCCAGGCAGCGCTCGAGCAGCATCTGCATGACCACCGGGCCGCCATGGCCCTGCAGTTCGAGCACATCCTCGCCCGTGAAGGAAGCCGGGGAGGGAAAGTACAGCAGGATACCTTCGTCGATCGCGACGCCCGCGGCGTCGCGGAAGGCGGTGAACACGGCCCGCCGTGGCTGCGGCTCGCGGCCGCAGAGCGCCGTCGCGAAGTCACGCAGGCGGGCACCCGAGACGCGGACGACACCGATGCCGCCGCGGCCCGGTGCCGTCGCGATGGCCGCGATCGTGTCAGGCGGCCTTGCTGCCGGGTTTTGCACTTTCGATCATCCGCGTGATCTGCCACTGCTGGGCGATCGACAGCACGTTGTTGACCACCCAGTACAGCACCAGGCCGGACGGGAACCACAGGAACATGAAGGTGAAGATGATCGGCATCGCCATCATGACCTTCGCCTGGATCGGATCCGGCGGCGTCGGGTTCAGCTTCATCTGGATCAGCATCGACACGCCCATGATGACCGGCAGGATGAAGTACGGATCCTTGGCCGACAGATCCTGGATCCAGCCCAGCCAGGGCGCATGGCGCATCTCGACGCTGCCCAGCAGCACCCAGTACAGCGCGATGAACACCGGGATCTGCACCAGGATCGGCAGGCAGCCGCCGAGCGGATTGATCTTCTCGGTGCGGTAGAGATTCATCATCTCCTGCTGCATCTTGGCCTTGTCGTTGCCGTACAGTTCCTTCATGCGCTGCAGGCGCGGACCGAGCACGCGCATCTTGGCCATCGACTTGTAGCTCGCGGCCGACAGCGGGAAGAAGATCGCCTTGAGCGCCACGGTGACCAGGATGATCGCCCAGCCCCAGTTGCCGGTCAGGCTGTGAAGCCAGGACAGCACCCAGAACAACGGCGCGGCGATGACCGTGAGCCAGCCGTAGTCCACCACCAGATCGAGGCCCGGGGCGATGCCTTCGAGCTTGTCCTGCTCCTGCGGCCCCGCGTACAGGCGGGTACCGACGGTCGCCTCGGTGCCCGGCGCGATCGCTGCAACCGGCATGATCAGGCCAGCGGAAAACAGATTGTTGCCCAGCGCGCGGGCGAAATACTCACGCTGCACGCCCTGCTCCGGCAGCCATGCACTGACGAAGTAGTGCTGCACCATCGCCACCCAGCCGTCGCTGGCGGTCTTCACGAACTTGGCGTCGCCATCGGTGATGTCGTTGAACTGCACCTTCTGGAACTTGCCGGCATCGGTGAAGACGGCCGGGCCGGTGAAGGTCGTGACGCCGAAGGCCTCGACCTGTTCGGCCGGATTGCCGTCGCGGGTGAGCTGGAAATAGGCGTGCGGCGCAATCGGCTGGTCACTGCCGTTGCGGATCTCGTACGCGACGTCGATCAGATAGCTGCCGCGCTTGAACGTCATCACCTTGGTGACCTGCATGCCGTTCTGCTCGGGCGCCTGCAGGCGCAGGACCACGCTGTCCTCACCATCCTTCAGCGACAACGCACTGCCCGGCAATGCGAACACCGTCTTGTGCGTCGGCAGCCCTTCGCCGATCAGGCCCGACTGGGCCGCGTACTGGTGACGGGTGGTGCCATCGTCGAGCAGCACGAAGTCGGCCTCGGTCTCGCCGCTGGCCTTGTGCTGCTTGAGCGCCAGGCGAACGATGTCACCGCCCTGAGCGGAAACTTCGGCGCGCAGCAGGTCGGTCTCGACCACCACGCGCGGCGCGGCGGCCGTGGCCACCTGCTCGCCCGGCACGGCGCTCTGCCCCGCGCCCAGACTGGCCGACGGGGTCGGCACCGAACCATCGGCGTTAGCGGTCGCGGCGACGCCAGCCGCTGCGGTCGCCTGCGGCGCCGGCTGCGGGTTGTTGTGCTTGATCCAGCCTTCCCACAGCATCACCAGCGAGAAGGAGAAAATCAGGAAGAGGATGAGGCGGCGTTGATCCATCGGATTCGTTCTATCTCAGGTCAGGGAACGGGATCATACCCGCCCGGATTGAAAGGGTGACAACGCCCCACCCGCTTGGCCGCGAGCCAGCCGCCGCGCAAGGCGCCATGGCGCTGCACCGCTTCGATCGCGTACTCGGAACAGGTCGGGTAAAAACGGCAATTGCGCCCCAGCATGGGACTGATCGCGTAGCGGTAAAAACGCAGCAGGGCGATCAAGACGGTTTTCATTGCCGGGGCAGCCTTTGGAACAGAGCAAGCAGATCCTGGTTCAGCTCGGCACGTGTCGCCGTGGCGACCGACGCATGCAGACGGACGACCATGTCGACCGCGGGCAGCGATTCGCGGTTGCGCCGAAAGCATTCGCGCGCGATGCGCTTGACCAGGTTGCGCGTGTTGGCGCGCTTGGCGAGCTTCTTCGCGACCACCGCGCCGAGTCGGGCCGAATCGAGACCGTTGGGGCGGTAGTGGAGCATGTAGAAGCGGCCGCGCAGGGCCCGCCGAAAAGCAAAAACGGATGAATACTCATCCGTTTTGTGCAATTTGTGAGCGCTGCGGAAACTCTGGTCAGCGCTCGTGAGCGGCGTCACCTCAGACGGCGAGGCGATGACGGCCCTTGGCACGACGTGCGCGGATGACCGCACGGCCGCCACGGGTCTTCATGCGAACCAGAAAGCCGTGGGTGCGCTTGCGACGGACAACGGAGGGCTGATAAGTGCGTTTCATGATCGGCTGCCAGTGTTAGGTCAAACGCGAGAGTTAAATGGATAATCCCATGTTTGTCAATAACAATTTTTGGGACGCCCTGTGGATAAGTCCCCCCTGCGGGGTTAGAATGTCGGCTTCCTGAGCCTCGCCGTCAAGGCAGACGTCGCCAAGCCGACGTCGAGAGGCCGCCCATGCAGGCTCCTCAGACAACACACACCACAAGCCGGTTCGCCGCACACCGCAGCGTGTCCGGCGCACCGCTTGACTATATTGCCGCACATTTATTCCGACACCGCCGTGACCGAAGAACTCTGGCCTTTCTGCCTGTCGCGCCTTGAGCAGGAGCTGCCTCAGCAGCAATACAACACCTGGATCAAGACCCTGCGGGCCGAAGCCGGCGAAGACGGCACGTTCCGGCTGATCGCCCCCAATCGCTTCGTCCTGCAGTGGGTCCGCGAGCGCTACCTCAGCCGCATCCACGAGCTGAGCGAGACGTTTACCGGTGGTCCGCTGCAGATCGAACTGCAGCTGCCGCCCGTCAGTACCGCACGCACCAGCCGCCCCGCCACGGCCACCGCAACGACCGCGCCTGCACGTACCACCCCAAGTGCGCACGATGCTGCCGAGCAGCCGGCTGCCGCGGATACCGCCGCGCCATCGCGTGCCCCGCGCGCGCCGGCCGTCATCGCCAGCCGCGAGCCCGAGCCCGCCGCGGCCTCGTCCGGCCTCGAACTGGCCTACGAGAAGACCCGCCTCAACCCGGACTTCACCTTCGACACCCTGGTCACCGGCCGCGCCAACGACCTCGCCCGCGCTGCCGCGATGCAGGTGGCCCAGAACCCCGGCACCTCGTACAACCCGCTGTTCGTCTATGGCGGCGTCGGCCTGGGCAAGACCCACCTGGTGCACGCCATCGGCAATGCGGTGTTCAGGCACAACCCGCGCGCGGTGGTGCGCTACGTGCACGTCGAGGACTACTACGCCGACGTGGTGCGCGCCTATCAGCAGAAGAGCTTCGACGCGTTCAAGCGTTACTACCGCTCGCTCGACATGCTGATCATCGACGACATCCAGTTCTTCAACAACAAGAACCGGACGCAGGAGGAGTTCTTCCATGCCTTCAACGCGCTCACCGAGGCGCGCAAGCAGATCGTCATCACCTGCGACACCTACCCCAAGGACATCCAGGGCCTGGAAGACCGCCTCATCTCGCGCTTCGACTGGGGTCTGACGGTTCAGATCGAACCCCCCGAGCTGGAGATGCGCGTCGCCATCCTCAAGAAGAAGGCCGAAGCGCTGCGCGTCAGCGTCGACGACGACGTCGCCTTCCTGATCGCCAAGAACCTGCGCTCGAACGTGCGCGAACTCGAAGGCGCGCTCAACAAGGTCGTCGCCTACGCCCGCTTCCACGGCCGCCAGATCTCGCTGGAAGTCGCCAAGGAGGCGCTCAAGGACCTGCTGCACGCGCACAACCGCCAGCTGTCGATCGAGCACATCCAGAAGACCGTGGCCGACTACTACAAGATCAAGGTCGCGGACATGCATTCCAAGAAGCGCACGCGCGTCATCGCACGTCCGCGCCAGGTGGCGATGTGGCTGGCCAAGGAGCTCACGCCGATGTCGCTGCCGGCCATCGGCGAGGCCTTCGGCGGCCGCGACCATACCACTGTCCTGCACGCCTGCCGTACCATCACCGAGCTGCGCCTCGGCGACCACCAGCTCAACCACGACGTCCACGTGCTCACCCAGGTCCTGCGGGGCTGAGCCAGACCCACCCTTCGATCAACCCAACGCCTGATCTGACGCCATGCTCCTGCTCACCACCACCCGCGATGCGCTCCTGGCCCCGCTGCAGTCGGTTGCCGGCATCGTCGAAAAGCGCCACACGCTGCCGATCCTGTCCAACGTGCTGATCGAGAAGCGCGGCGACCAGCTCACGATGCTCGCCACCGACATCGAGATCCAGATCCGCACCACCACGGGCGGCCACATCGGCGGCGAAGACGTGTCGATCACCGTCGGCGCGCGCAAGCTGCAGGACATCCTGCGCGCGCTGCCCGACAGCGGCGACATCAGCCTCACCCTCGACGACAAGCGCCTCACCGTCAAGGCCGGCCGCAGCCGCTTCCAGCTGCAGACCCTGCCCGCCGCCGACTACCCGCGCCTGTCGCCGCCCGACGAGGCCGCCGCGCGCATCACGGTCAGCCAGCGCACCTTCAAGCGTCAGCTCGCCCAGGTGTCGTACTCGATGGCGCAGCAGGACATCCGCTACTACCTCAACGGCCTGCTGATCATCGCCGACGGCAGCGAGCTGCGCATGGTCGCCACCGACGGCCACCGCCTGGCTTACGCCGCGTCCGACCTCGAAGCCCCGGTGACGCCACGCACCGAAGCCATCCTGCCGCGCAAGACCGTGCTCGAACTCGCCCGCCAGCTCGCCGACAACGACGACCCGCTGGAGATCGTTCTCGCCGGCAACCAGGCGGTGTTCCGCTTCGGTCCGATCGAGCTCGTCACCAAGCTCATCGACGGCAAGTTCCCCGACTACGAGCGCGTGATCCCGCAGGCCCATCCCAAGCTGGTCAACTTCGCCCGCCAGCCGCTGCTGGCCGCGCTGCAGCGCGCCGCGATCCTGACCAACGAGAAGTTCCGCGGCGTGCGCATGGTGCTCGAGGACGGCGTGCTCAAGATCGTGTCGACCAACGCCGAGCAGGAGGAAGCGCAGGACGAGCTCGAGATCGACTACCAGGGCGACAAGCTCGACATCGGCTTCAACGTCACCTACCTGCTCGACGTGCTCAACAACCTCTCCTCGGAGACGGTCGACTGGCGCTTCAACGACGGCAACTCCAGCGCGCTGATCACGCTGCCGGGCAACGACAAGTTCAAGTACGTCGTGATGCCGATGCGGATCTGAGTCGAAGCCCCGCCGCAACACCCCGTTCTTTACGAATCACCGAGATGACCATGTCCGAACCGCAAAACACGCCGGCCCCGCAAGGTGGCAACGATTACGACGAATCCAGCATCCAGCAACTCGAAGGGCTGGAGGCCGTGCGCAAGCGCCCCGGCATGTACATCGGCGACACCTCCGACGGCACCGGCCTGCACCATATGGTGTTCGAGGTCGTCGACAACTCGATCGACGAGGCCCTGGCCGGCCACTGCGACGACATCGTCATCACCATCCACGCCGACAACTCGATCTCGGTCACCGACAACGGCCGCGGCATTCCGGTCGGCGTGAAGATGGACGACAAGCACGAGCCCAAGCGCTCGGCGGCCGAGATCGTCATGTGCGTGCTGCACGCCGGCGGCAAGTTCAACCAGAACAGCTACAAGGTGTCCGGCGGCCTGCACGGTGTGGGCGTGTCCTGCGTCAATGCGCTGTCGAAGTGGATGCACGTCACCGTCGCCCGCGACGGCAAGCGCCACCTGCTCGAGTTCGAGCGCGGCAAGCCGCAGAACCGCGTCATCGAGGTCGTCGACGGCGTCGAGGTGAGCCCGCCGCGCGTCATCGGCGAGACCACCAAGCGTGGCACCAAGGTCCATTACCTCGCCGACGAGGAAATCTTCGGCACGGTCGAGTACCACTACGACATCCTCGCCAAGCGCCTGCGCGAACTCTCCTTCCTCAACAATGGCGTCAAGATCCGCCTGGTTGACCAGCGCACCGGCAAGGAAGAGGACTTCGCCTTCGCCGGCGGCGTGAAGGGCTTCGTCGAGTACATCAACCGCGCCAAGACGGTGCTTCACCCCAACGTGTTCTACGCCCAGGGCAGTACCCGTATTCCCACCGGGCAGGGGCACGACGCGGAGCTGACGGTCGAAGTCGCGATGCAGTGGAACGACAGCTACCAGGAACAGGTGCTGTGTTACACCAACAACATCCCGCAGGCCGACGGCGGCACCCACCTCACCGGCCTGCGTGCGGCGATGACGCGCGTCATCAACAAGTACATCGAAGAAAACGAGATCGCCAAGAAGGCCAAGGTCGACATCACCGGTGACGACATGCGCGAAGGCCTCGCCTGCGTGCTGTCGGTCAAGATGCCCGACCCCAAGTTCGCCAGCCAGACCAAGATGAAGCTGGTCTCGTCGGAAGCCCGCCCGGCGGTGGAAGAAGTCGTCGCCAACAAGCTCGGCGACTTCCTGCTCGAGAACCCGATCGACGCCAAGACCATCTGCAACAAGATCGTCGAGGCCGCCCGCGCCCGCGACGCCGCGCGCAAGGCGCGCGAGATGACGCGCCGCAAGGGCGTGCTCGATGGTGTCGGCCTGCCCGGCAAGCTCGCCGACTGCCAGGAAAAGGACCCCGCGCTGTGCGAGCTCTACCTGGTCGAGGGCGACTCCGCAGGCGGCTCGGCCAAGCAGGGTCGCGATCGCAAGTTCCAGGCGATCCTGCCCCTGAAGGGCAAGATCCTCAACGTCGAGAAGGCGCGCTTCGACAAGCTGCTGCAGAGCCAGGAGATCGCCACCCTGATCACCGCGCTGGGCACCAGCATCGGCAAGGACGACTACAAGCCCGAGAAGCTGCGCTACCACCGCATCATCCTGATGACCGACGCCGACGTCGACGGTGCGCACATCCGCACCCTGCTGCTTACCTTCTTCTACCGCCAGATGCCCGAACTGGTCGAACGTGGCCACATCTACATCGCGCAGCCCCCGCTGTACAAGATCAAGCACGGCAAGACCGAGATCTACATCAAGGACGACCACGAGCTCAACGGCCACCTGCTCAAGCTCGCGCTCGACGGCGCCAGCCTGACGCCGCGCGAAGGCGCCGCCCCAATCACCGACGAGGCGCTCGGCGGCCTCGCCCGCAGCTACCTGCTGGCCGAAGCCGTCGTCAGGCGCCTGGCCAGCTACATCGACCCCGAAGTGCTGCAGGTCATGCTGGCCCACGACCTCCAGGTCAGCCTTGACGACGAAGCGGCCGCCCGCGCCTCCGCCGAGCGCATCCAGCCGCACCTGCCCGAAGGCCTGCAGATCTACGCCGAGTACCACGACGAATCCGAAGGCTGGCGCCTCACCATCGAGCGCCTGCACCACGGCAACCGCAAGTTCGGCTGGGTCGAACAAGACTTCCTCGTGTCCGGCGACTACCGCAGCATCCGCAACGCCGCAGAAGCCATCAGCGGTCTCATCGGTCCGGGCGCCGAGATCCGTCGCGGAGAAAAGCGCCAGTCCGTCACCCGTTTTGCCGACGCCATCACCTGGCTGCTCGCCGAAGTCGAACGCGGCCTCAGCAAGCAGCGCTACAAGGGCCTCGGCGAGATGAACCCCGAGCAGTTGTGGGAAACCACCATGGACCCGGCCGTGCGCCGCCTGCTGCGCGTGCAGATCGACGACGCAATCGCCGCCGACGAGATCTTCACCACGCTGATGGGGGATAACGTCGAGCCGCGCAGGGCGTTCATCGAGAGCAATGCGCTGTATGCGCAGAACATTGACGTATGATGCCCTGTAGAAGCGACCATAAACTGGCAGATGGCTAGCCAATTATTGGCAGACAGCCAGAAAGGGCGGGCGAATCCGATGGGTTCCCCGCCCTTTTTGCATCTCACGTGAGCGCTACAGCCAAAGATGCACGCGGTTGGCCCCTCGCACCAGAAGGTAGCGCGGGACTCAGATCGGCCCAAACTGCCTCTCCTTACTTGTGTGGTTAATAACCACCCTACGAAAGGCGTTCCGACACGTTCCTGACCGTCATGTTCAGGAACGAAGGTATTCCGCAAGGCCCTTGCACACTTTGCTCGCGGTTTTGTGGTTGGCGTGGCGTGTCGTCAGCTCCATCTTGAGCAGAGTCAGCGCCACAGTTGGTCAGGCATGAAGTATCCGACGAGCTCTAGAGCCTAAAGGTGTATATTTTTTCAGCTCTTCGTGCCAATCTGCCGTTGGGAGCCGAAACGTCTGACAACAACTGGCGCTAGTCTCCAGTCCCCGTTTCGTTGCACCTGGGGAGGCCCTCCAGTAACATTCCGATCATGCAAAACATGCTAGAAGAGCAAGACTACACACCCCACTTCTCGGGACACGAGACGTTTCCCCTTCGGCAAATGTGGCTTAAGAAGGCGTTCGAGGCGAGGGAGGGTACACGCGTCCCCAAACTCACCTTCACGCATGAGAGCGCCATTGCGCTCTTTGGTGTGGGCAAGAATATGGTGGCCTCGATCAAGCATTGGGCATTAGCCTGCGGTGTTTTCGAGGATGACGGCGACGACAAGTCCTCGTATCGCATCAACGACTTGTGGGCGCAAATACTCGCGGACCGCGACGGGGCCTTGGATCCATTCTGTGAGCACCCCGCTACGCCTTGGCTCGCGCATTGGCGCTTGGCAGGTGCTCCCGCAGGCAGACATCGCTCCACGACGTGGTGGTGGATTTTCAACAATGTGTTGTCTCCAACCTTCACTAGGGAAGAGGTCCAACAACAGCTTTCAGCATACGCCGCCCGCAAAGGCGTTAAGGCATCCGAGGCGACGCTGCGCAGAGACATCGAGACATGCCTGCGAGGATATTGCCCAAAAGCCGATGCGGGTGTGGAGAATTTGGCCGAGCCGATGCTTGCCGAACTCGGATTGATCCTTGACGAAGGACGAGGTGTTTTTTCGTTCAGGCGTGGCCCAAAGGCGTCGCTACCCAACGGCATTTTCGACTTAGCCGTCTTAGAGTATTGGGGCTTGGGTTCAACAGGGGAGAGTTCGCTGGCCTTTGAGGGGCTCGCTCACGGGCCTGGTTCGCCTGGGAGGGTGTTTAAGATGGACGAGAACTCTTTAGCGGAACGGCTGATGGGCCTTGAGGCCAGAACAAACGGAGTGCTGTTTTGGACGGACTCCTCTGGCATCAGGCAAGTCATGCGACGCGAGGTGGACGCCAAAGCGGGCAAGCGTCTCATCGAGCGCCTGTTGAAAGAGGCCTACAAATGAGCGGGCAAGAGAAGCTCTTTCGGCATATCAGCATCGCGCAACATTATCGGCGTTCCATTCGTCTACAGACAGACCTTGGCCGACAAGACGCCTTGGACGGTTACGTCTGCCATGGCACTGCGAAGTCGGTCATTGAGAATATGGCGCGACAGGTGTCGGGGAGCTCCCAAAGGGCATTTACTTGGACGGGCCCATTCGGCGGGGGTAAATCGTCGCTTGCGGTCACCTTCGCGTCGGCCCTGCTAGGGGATGACTCCTTAAGGACCAAGGCGCGAAACCGCCTCGCCCCGTCTGTGCTTCCCGCATTCGACAAGGCCTTCCCGGTTTCGAAGGGTTGGAAGGTTGTCGCGGTCTCCGGCAGGCGTTCTAGCGTGGTCGCAGAGATCGCCAAAGCCCTGAATGAAGCGGTAAGGTCAGAGATCGTCGATCCGAGGAAGGTGGACGGACAGGAATTGATCTCTGCGCTTTCAGGGTTCGCGGAATCCGGTCTTGCAGATGGCCTGCTGTTGATTATCGACGAAATGGGCAAGTTCCTCGAGGCATCTGCCTTGGGCGGTGACGACATCCATTTCTTCCAAGATCTTGCCGAGAGCGCGGCGCGTTGCGAGGCCCCATTCGTCGTGGTGGGCATCCTCCATCAGGCGTTCAGACAATATGCGTCTCGCCTAGGCTCCGAGACCAAGGACGACTGGGCAAAGGTTCAGGGAAGGTTCGTAGATATCCCGTTGGTTGCGTCGAGCGACGAGGTCGTCGAACTCGTCGCAAAGGCGGTCCAAACCAAGCTTGCCCACAAGTGGACTGGGAAGGCCTCGGAGATCGTTGCAGAATCAATTCGGCGACGAAGGCCCGGGGTGGGCAAGTCCTTTGGGACAAGCCTGGATGCTTGTTGGCCGCTTCACCCCGCGATGGCGGCGCTTCTCGGCCCCATCTCAAAGCGTCAGTTTGGACAGAACGAGCGAAGCACCTTCGGATTCCTTTCGTCCTTGGAGCCCTACGGGTTCACTACGTTTCTCGAGACTGCCGATTCGACGGGGCCGGTGTGGTATCGCCCCAGTGATTATTGGGACTTCCTGAGGGCGAACCTCGAGCCCGCCATCCTGGCCTCATCGGACGGCCATCGCTGGGCACAGGCAGTTGACGCGGTAGAGCGCGTCGAAGCGAGGGGCGACGCGCTGCGGAGCGGCCTGATAAAGAATATTGCCATCATTGACCTTTTCAGGAATGGCTCTGGACTTGCGGGCGATCCTGAGGTCATTGGAGCCTTGTACCCTGACGTCGAGGCCGCTGAGATCGAGCGAGCCCTGTCTGATCTGGCCTCTTGGCGGACGGCTATTTTCAGGAAGCACACGGGTTCATGGGGCGTGTTCGAGGGCAGCGATTTCGATATCGATGCGGCCGTATCTAAAGCACGTTCGGAAGGCGTGGGCATCGGCCTTGCACAGCTCACGGAAATGGCAGGACTCCATCCGGTAGTAGCCAAAAGTCATTATCACGACACAGGAACGCTGCGTTGGATGGACGTGGCCATCGCCGATTCGGAATCGCTGGAACGCGAGGTAGGTGGGGATTCTCCCTCGGGTGGGTTCGGCAAATTTCTGCTGTATCTGCCGGGAAGGGACGAATCGCCGGAAAGAGCGAAACGGCGGATCAGAAGATTGTCCGACGATTCCGGGGCCACAACCGTGCTAGGAGTCGCGCCCAATCACGGCAGAATCGTTGAACTGGGTGCGGAGCTCGCCGCCCTTCAGTACATATCCGACGTTGACCATCAGCTTGTCGGTGATTCGGTGGCGCGACGTGAGATTGCTGCGCGCATCGCGTCGGTTCGCTCGGCTCTTGAGGACGAGATGCGTGGGGCAATCGATGGCGCATCGTGGTTGGTCGACGGCGAATGGCTGAGGGGCACGAGACTCTCCCCCTTGGCCTCAGACCGCGCGGACGCCGTTTTCTATGCCGCACCTCGCATATTCAGCGAACTGGTGAATCGTGACGCCCTGTCGCCGAACGCGGTGAAAGCTCGGAAGGATCTACTGCACCGGATGCTGGACGCGGAGTTCGAGGAGAACCTCGGGCTCGAAGGTTGGCCTGCCGAGCGAGGGCTGCACGAGACGATATTGCGAATGACGGGCTTGCACAGGAAGGATAAGCAAGGCAACTGGCGGTTCGTCTCCCCCGAGACGGCCGATCACGAGAACTTCCTTCCTTTGTGGAAGGCCACTGATGACCTGTTCGGTAACGGAGAGGAGAGGGTCGAGGTCCGGGATATTTATGCCCGCTGGCGTTCCGAGCCGTTCGGGGTTCGAAAAGGATGCTTCCCGATACTGCTCGCAGCCTATGTTCTGTCGAGAAAGGAAACCGTCGCCGTCTACAAGGACGGAATGTTCTTGCCGAAGGTGACGGACGCCGATATGGATGAGTGCCTTCAGGATGAAGGTCGGTTCTCCCTGCGGCGGGTCTCCGTTGATAACGAGAAGACCGAAATCCTGGCCGGGATCGCCGGTATCTTGCAGCGAACGGGGCGTGCAAGCCCGTCCTCCAATCCGCTCGATGCGGCTCGCGGACTCGTGGGCTTGGTCTTTGGGCTTCCCGAATGGGCTCGACGCACCAGAACTCTCTCCCATGAGGCTATTTCCGTCAGAGACATACTACTCAGAGCAAACGACCCACACCGCGTTCTGTTCGTCGATCTTCCCGCGACACTGGGGGCCTCGTCTGTCGCGGCTTATCTGTCTTCGCTCGAACCACCGTTGCTGGAGCTCGCCGGGGCCTACCACCGGATGATCGACTCTATGGAGTCACGCATGCTCTCAGAACTCGACGCAGTTCCTGGGGACGTCGAAGGGCTCCGCCATAGAGCCAAGGTTGTCGAGGGTATTTCGGGGGATTTCAGGCTCAACGCTTTTGCCGCGCGACTCGTCGGATACGACGGCTCAGTTGCGAGCATGGAGGGGATCCTCAGCCTTGCGGCAAACAAGCCGCCAAGGATGTGGTCAGACAGCGACATCGATGCAGCTTTGATTGAGGTTGCCTCGTGGGCCACCAAGTTCAAACAGGTCGAGGCTTTGGCGGCGGTGAAGGGGCGCGAGCCCACCCGGGAGGCATTCGCAGTCGTCGTAGGTGCGGGCGGTGCGGCGAGGACGGTGATGCGTTCGTTCGACGTACCCGAGCGTGACAAGGCTGCGGTCGATGAACTGGCAACTTCCATTTTGGATGAGTTGTCATCAAAGGGGCTGAGGCAGGAGCTCCTCCTCGCGGCCTTGGCCAAGGCGGGACTGGCTCTAGCTGGAGAGGGGGACTAAAACTGTGGCGGAACGGCATGTTCTCGGAATCTCAGGCGGCAAAGACAGCGCGGCTCTTGCCGTGTATATGCGACAGACACGTCCCGATCTGAACATCGAATACTTCTTCACCGACACCGGCAAGGAGCTTCCCGAAGTCTACGATTTCCTGGGAAAGCTCGAGGGTTTCCTCGGAAAGCCCATCGTCAGGCTCAACCCCGACAGAGGTTTCGACTTCTGGCTCGTCGAATACAACCATTTCCTGCCGTCCCCCCAGACCCGGTGGTGTACACGGCAGTTGAAGCTTCTGCCGTTCGAGCGCTGGGTCAAACCGATGCTTGCAGCTGGCGACGTTGTGACGTCCTACGTGGCCATCAGGGCGGACGAAGACTACCGAGAGGGATACACCTCGAAGCATCCCAACCTCAAGGTGAGGCTCCCGTTCCGCGAAAGCGGGGTGGACAAGTCGGGCGTCTCGGAAATCCTAATGGCCTCAGGCGTGGGCTGGCCCGAATACTACGAGTGGAGAAGCAGGAGCGGTTGCACATTCTGCTTCTTCCAGCAGAAGATCGAATGGGTCAGGTTACGTGAGCGCCACCCTGATGAGTTCGAGGCGGCGAAGGCCTATGAGAAGGATGCCTTGGAACACGGCTCCCCGTTCACTTGGACGAAGGGAGAACCCTTGGCATCGTTGGAAGACCCTAAACGGATCGAGCAGATCGTGCGCGACTATGAGGAACGAAAGGCTCGCGAGCAGCGCAGACGTCCTATGAACCCGCTAAGGCCAGAACTCCCGCCGGACCTTGATGACTTGTACGGATGCGAAGAGGGCAACGGAGCCTGCGTGGTTTGCCACAAATGATAAAGGGCCCATGTGGGCCCTTTATGTTGCCTTACTTGTCAGCCGGGAAGTCCGAGCCAAGGGGCTATGCGTGCCCAGGCCAGTTCTGCGATGCGGACGGACCGCCTATCAACAAGATCGAGGGTCCAGTCCCCTTCGACGGCGGCAACCGCCTTCGCCATCGGAAGGTGTCGCGAATTTTCAAGAAGTTCCGTTGTGCTCTTTGATATATCGACGCCTTGGTCCTTGGCCTGCTGCAGCAGTGGGTCAAGTTCATCAGACGTCGCGGCTGATAGAACCTTGTAGATAAGTCTCTTGCGGGTCCACGATGCGTTGCTCAGCGAGGTATTTTCCGGCCCCGGGAGGAGTGTTAGATTGCCCAAGCGGTCAATGATCTCGTCGTCATCATAGAGTGAATCAAGCCAACCTTCCGCACGTTTTTGTGGGGCGACGTGCTCGACTGTTTGAGAACCCTCATCACGCCAGTGGGAGTAGTCGAGCAGAGGTAGCAACCCTGACTTTCCTGCCACGGTCAAACCGGGTGCCGTCTTGTCGTCTGCGCTGTCATGGGCTGCGGCAAGAAGAATGAACCGGGTGACCTCACGCTGAACCCTATAGGCGGGTATCTTGGCTGCAGACTTAACCCAATCTTCCTTTGATTCAATTTTGCCCTCGATAGAGAGTATCGAGGCGAGTGCTTTTTGAAGAAGATCTGCGTCAGGAGCAGGGGACTCATCGCCGTTGCTGAGCCGCCGTGCAAGAGGCGGCATTCCCGTCGCTGCATGCCCGCTCTCCATGAGTTTGCGGTAGTGCATGTCAATGTTGTCCGTGGTTCTGCGGGAAGCGCGCCACAAAACCGAGAAGGCAGCGCAAGACTTTATGGCCTTAATGAACGATTCGACCGCCTTGGGCCGATTCTCCGCATCTGCCTTTCGGATCTCCGAGTAAAACCGGATCAACACCCCTTGGGTGATCGTGTGTTTGAAGCTCCTCAGAAGGTCAAGGCAAAGGACGACTTCATCGGCAGTGGCTTCTTCAACGGAGAATAGCCTGGGCTTTGCAGCTTTGTCGTCGGGCCAGGCGTGCTGGATGAATATCGCTGCATGAGACAGATGGCGGACGAAGTCCTTCTTCGGATCCCCTTCACCGAGCTTCTCGAAGTTCTCTTTGAAGAATCGGCGCTGCTCACTTAGGCGCTTTGAAAGCTTCTCCCCACGTTCGGCCGAGGCAAAAGCGACAATCAGTCTGCTGGTCGCGTCCTGCTTGTCGTCTGTTTTCCCGAACCCATCAAGATAGCCCTCGACGGACTTCATGTATTCGTGAGATTTCGACGTTTCGTATGCTTCTAGACCTTCGCAGTGAATGACACGAGGCTTGAACGTCTCGAACGCAGTAAGGGGTTCGCCGGTCGTGTTGAGAGCTTCGAACATATCGAAGGCGTAATCTTCATTCTTTGCGGTAACGATGGTGACCGCGACACGGTCTAGTACAAAGTTGGCAAACAGGACGAGTCGTAAGAGTTCCTTGAAATTCTCGGCCTCGTCCTTTGTGAGCGTTGCTTTGACGGATTCTGGAAAGTCCGCCTTCACCAAGATGTCCTGGAAGGGACGGGCTCCGATCATGACGTCGAAACTGGGGAGCTCCAGATTCTGAGTGTTATTCTTTGCGACGTCCTTGATAAGACTTTGAATTGTGCGACGGCCGTCTGAAAGAAGCTTGTACTTGGACTGATCTGAGCTCCCCTCTGGGGCCTCAAATTTATACGGCCTCTTGGGTTCCTCTCGGCCATGTTGGCCGTAGGAATGAAGGTAGTGCCCAATGGGAGACGTGTAGTTTGCCTTGCCCTTTTTACGCGACCACGAGTCATCATAAGCACGGATCATCCGTGGGTAAAAGCGAAACGCTCCGTCACCATAGTCTTTGTCTTCTTCGAACGTTTTTGCAAGACGCCCAACGACCTTCATGCACTCTTCTAACAACCACTGCCGATCCTCATGTTCCTGATCTTGTAGTTTCACGGAGCGGTAGCGGATCTCCTCGTGCAACACCGTGTTGATAAGAAGGAGAGTGGTTAGACGCTGCTGTCCGTCGATGATCGTCATCACTCGTGATGGAACATCGCCCTTCACTAAGGGATTTACGGTCAGATATTGCGTATCGTGGATCGCAATGATGGTGCCGAGGAAGGTGATCGAGTCCTCGTGGTCGATCAACATCGTGAAGCCGTGACATGCATCCTCGAAGAGTCGGGATATTTTCGACTTATCCCATGAATATTGGCGCTGGTACGCCGGAACATACAAGCCTTGACCATTCTCACAGAGATATTCCCAGACACTTTTCGGATGGGCACTGAAGACGTCGCTGATCTGCATTCCTGTCTCATTCTTCTTGTATCGACGGACGATGCTCTGTCGTAAGGGAGGCACCGCAATTGAAGTAGCGATGGTAACACGCCAAAGTCATGACCTAGGAAGGCGACGGCTGGCGTATCGCAGAATGGAGCGGATGCGTTGGAGGCTAGCAATGACCTCGCCAACGTGACGCGTGTCCTCTCTATTCGGATCCGACGGGGGAGTCATGATCGATAGGCAAAACTCCTACAGCAGCGCTGCCATCTCGATGGAGCTGATCGAGCACGCGAGGCCAGCCTCCATGATCAGGACGAAGCCTGCAGTTGCGCTGAGGTGAATCGCCCCGGGTTTTGAGGAGGCTCCAACTCTTGAGAAGATGGAGCCATGAACAAATCATCGAAGTTTTCACCGGAAGTGCGTGAGCGCGCTGTGCGCATGGTGCAGGAACACCGAGGCGAGTACCCCTCGCTGTGGGCGGCGATTGAATCGATCGCCCCCAAGATTGGCTGCGTGCCGCAGACCCTGCATGACTGGGTCAAGCGCGAGGAGATTGACGGTGGCCAGCGCGATGGGCTGACGAGCAGTGAGCGCGAGCGCCTCAAGCAACTGGAGCGAGAGAACAAGGAGTTGCGCCGTGCCAACGACATCCTCAAGGCGGCGAGCGCGTTTTTCGCCCAGGCGGAGCTCGACCGCCGTTTGAAGAGCTAAAGCACTTCATCGACCAACACCGTCACACGTTCGGGGTCGAGCCCATCTGCCGGGTTTTGCAGATGGCCCCGTCCTGTTACTGGCGCCATGCGGCACGCCGACGCAACCCGCAGCTCCGCAGTCGCCGCGCGCGGCAAGACGACAGCCTGGCAAACGAGGTCCAGCGCGTGTGGCACGCCAACTGGCAGGTCTATGGTGCAGACAAGGTCTGGCTGCAGATGAACCGTGAGGGCATCCGGGTGGCCCGCTGTACGGTCGAGCGGTTGATGAGGCGCTTGGGGCTTGAGGGGGTACGTCGTGGCAGGAAGGTCCGCACGACGCTTCCCGACGCCTCGGCGCCCTGCCCACTGGACCGGGTCAATCGGGTGTTCAAGGCCCGCCGCCCCAATGAGCTGTGGGTGTCGGACTTCACCTACGTTTCGACTTGGCAGGGGTGGTTGTATGTCGCCTTCGTCATCGACGTGTTCGCCCGGCGCATCGTGGGCTGGCGCGTCAGTCGCACCATGCAGACCGATTTCGTCCTCGACGCGCTGGAGCAGGCTTTGTACGAACGGCGGCCCGATGCCAACGGCTTGGTTCATCACTCGGACCGAGGCGCTCAGTACCTGTCCATCCGCTACTCCGAGCGGCTGGCTGAGGCCGGCGTGAAACCGTCGGTGGGCAGTCGTGGCGACAGCTACGACAACGCACTGGCCGAGACCATCAACGGCTTGTACAAGACTGAGCTGATTCACCGCCGCGCGCCCTGGAAGAGCAGGGAATCGGTGGAGTTGGCCACCCTGCAGTGGGTGCACTGGTTCAACCACACCCGACTGCTCGAGCCGATTGGTTATATTCCACCGGCCGAAGCTGAGGCAAACTACTTCCGGCAACTCGCCGAGAAGACAGAGACCGCAGTCTTAACTTAAACCAACCGGCCTCCTCGAAACCCGGGGCGATTCAGATCGAGTAATAAGCACGAAGGTAAGCATCAAATACAGCGTCGATGACGCGAGCGGTATGTCCGCGTATCTGTATGAGGAGTGCCTCGCGCCAGCAGACCACGCCGTCCTCCTGGAGCTGACCCGGATCTCGGAAGTGTCGGTCGATGTAACCCCACACGGCACGACTGTGACGCTCGCAATCGCTCGCGAACTGGCAGCGAAGCTCGGGCTCGTTCCCCCGGTCAAGCAACAGGAATAGGCCGAGCCACGTTCATGTTGTTACCCCGGCGGACTCCAACTGAGCGAGGATCGCACCCGTTCAAATTTGTTGGACACGCTCGGTTGATGCCGCTTTCCCGTCGATGACGACCAGCCCTCTTTGTCGTCCCGATCCTGCCAGCCACTTCTCCAATTCAGGATCATGCGGCACCCGCCGATCAGGACCCGGAGCACACCCCGAACAGAGTGTCGGGATACTCGAGCCCTCAAGCAAGAAAAGTTCGTCGCCAAAATCCCAGGTTACTTGTGTCTGGTGCAGCAATAGGCTGTGAGCTCCTTTCACTCACCCAGGAGCAAACCATGTCCAAGACCGCACCGAAGCCGCCGATGACCCAACAGCAGCGTGATCATCGCAGTAATCAGCTCAACCCGAATTATGGGACGAATGGCACCAACCCTGCCAACGGCAAGGCGAATGGTAATCGAGGCCAGCAACTGAATCCGAATCGAAAGTAAGGGCCAAGCCTCCCCTGGCGAACGTTGGGGGAGGCGACTATAACCATGACCTTATCCATGACAAATCACAGATTCCCCACGCTCGGTCACGTGATCCGCTACGCCTTCGACGTCTGTGGCGTACTGCCTCGCAAGAGAGGCGAACCCGACGGGTTAACCGACAAAGACAAGAAACGCATTCAAAGAAGCTTGGAGCGTCTTGCCAACGAAGAAGGAAAGCTGAGCGAGAACTGCGGTGCGGCTATTGAGGAACTCGGCTCGATCATCGCTAGGACCCTCTCCAACCCGAAGGTCGCGCTGTGGCTGGGCGAGGTCTCGACGGATCTCTTCGACGTCTACAGTTCAGTGATCCGGACCGAGGGTACCTACCTAAGCGAACGCGATAGCGTTCGCTGGTTCTGCCGTGCATATGCGGTTCCACGCTTGGTCCTTTCTGTGCGCAAACACCTACTGCGCTTCAACGTCGCGTCAGAGGATCTGTTGACCCCACCTGAGGCTGATTGGTACTTGCCGACCGTCACCGACGAGAAGATCACGTGGCCCTTGGAGAAGGCGATGCACTGGGCTTACGCGGTCTGCGACACGAACCAGACCAATTTCCACTATCCGGGAAAGAACACACGGTCGGCCCGCCCCGAGTGTCCAGAGCAAACCCAGAACCTCGAGAACGCCGGGAGCTGGCGCACCGGAAGGCGGACGCCTTCCTGGAACAGCCTCCATTGGAATTTCTCAAGATCATTCGAGCGTCTCGCGTCCGTACCGGATGCGGAGCACAGGCGCGAGATCCCCGAGAAGCTTCGAGCCAACGTCCTTCATGTCCTGTTTGTTGCACGCCTGAGTACGGACATCTGCAGATCGATCTCCGATACATACGGCCCAGCATTCCTCTCGCAGCTCGTGTCGCAGTATCAGCAACACGACGCCTGGCTGGCCCCCGAGATCGCCCGTCTTCAGGAAGGCCTACAAGGAAACCTCAGTACGCTGGCCGGTCGCACGGGCGACACCAACAGGCTCTGGTGGGAGCTCTCCGAGCCCTATTGGAAGTGGTTTGCCGATCGCCTGCTTGCCTGTGCGTATGAAATGCAGCCGCTGCTCGCGCGCGGCGATCGGACATCGCTCTCCGAGGAGATCTTAACGTCGCTGAACACGAAGTATGGCGAATACACGGTCCGACGGATCCTCGACACCCAGGAGACGCGCGGCGAGTTCCGTGCACCGCTCGAGTTTTTCGAGGCGGTGTTTGACGGGTTTGAACTCAAGAGCAAACCACACTGCAGCGATGACGACATCGATGCCTACGAAGCAGACCTGCAGCGCAGCGCGCTCGACGCGTGCCTTCCCTGGATGGTCCCGTGGCTAAGGGCCGTGGTCCGCTATCGGCGAGAAGACTTCCAATCTGCATTTCTACACGCGGCACAGGCCTTCGAGCAGGCGAAATACAGCGCCGGCGAGAAGCAGTACGCGCTCGTCAACCTCTACATCGAACTCGCCGCGAAGATGGATAGCTGGCGGAGCTTCAAGAAGGGGGTCGAGTGGGCAAACTTCCTCGGCATACCCGTTCGCTGGCTTCGGGACGATGAACCGACGGAGGACCGGCTGCGAGGCGTCTTTGAGCTGATGAAACTTGCCCGCTACCCATCAACCTGACCACGCCCTAATCCGCGCAGCGAGGGCCGCAGCAGGGACCCGCATTCGGTCGATTGCGGCGTTCCGCAGGCAGGGAAACAGAGCGTCAGGCACATGTCCGTGATGTACTTCCCATCCAACAGCCATCAGGACGCCCGACAAGGCCTCGCTCCGACAAGGTCTCAAGTATCTTCGGCGTCATAACGATAGCTCCGGCCAAGCCCACTCGCTCAGCCATCTCTATGTCTGGGACCGGTTCGGCTTCACTCGGTAACTCCTCGTTCAAACCCGAACAACATACGACCCGGTAGCACCACGATCAGGCCGGTCAACCAACAGCGATCTACAACCTTGAAAAGCGCCCTCTTCGTCGACTTCGACAACGTCTACTCCGGCCTCCGCAAGCTGGACCAAACCATCGCCGACCGCTTCGCCCGCCAACCCCTGGAGTGGATGAACTGGATCATCAGCAAGCTCGAGCTGCCCGATCACGCCCCCGAGGGTGCCCGTCGGCGCGTCCTGGTCAGGCGCTGCTACCTGAATCCACAGGCCTACCAGCGCTTTCGGCCCTCGTTCAATCTCGCCGGCTTCGAGATCATCGACTGCCCGGCGCTGACGAGCGAGGGCAAGACGAGCACCGACATTCACATGGTGCTCGACATCATTGATCTGCTACAGCACGAGACCCATTACGACGAGTTCATCGTCTTCTCGGCCGACGCGGACTTCACCCCAGTGCTACGCAAGCTGCGGCGGTGGGATCGCCGCACGACAGTGCTCGCAATCGGCTTTCCTTCAGCGGCCTATCGCGCCTCGGCTGACCTGCTGATCGATCAGGACGAGTTCGTACGAAACGCCCTCGGCTTCAGGGACGAGGAAGAGTGTCCTGCTGTTGAATCGGTCGCGCCCTCGGTGAACACGGTTCCGGACCCCGACACGGTCTCGGCCGCAGCCCGTGCGATCGTGGAGCAAGCGGTCAAGGAATCTTCTGTCGCCGTCCCCATGGCGAAACTGGCCGCGCACATCCTGGATGCGGTAGACGGAATGGATGCATCGACGTGGGCCGGCCACGGGACCTTCAGGGGCCTGATCGAATCCTGGGATCTCGGTTCGGTTCGCTTCACGACAGCGGGAGGAGGCGTCATCTACGATCCGCATCGTCACGCCCTCCCAACGGCCACCCCCGCAGCTAATCCGAAATCCCCCGATCGGAATGTTGACGGTGTGATCGACACCATACGCGGCGAGGTCGCGCGATCCTCCCTGCCCGTCCCGTGCAGTCGCCTCGCGAGCCTCCTCACGGCTCAGTTCACCGCCATCGCTGCCGACTGGAACGGCAACGGAAGCTTTCGAAAGTTCGTGGAAAGCCTCGACCTCGCGCCGCTTCGTTTCGACTGGAGCAACAGTGGGGGCGTCATCTTCGATCCGGCCCGGCCCGACGTCGGCACACAGAACGGGAGCGGTGCAACGGACTGGGGTGACGATCGGGAGATTCTCGCCATCGCCACCCAGATCCACGAGGTCTCGGGCGCCCCCCTGCTCAGGCCGCAGGACTACCGCTCGCTGTTTTCGATTATCGAGCAGGACGCCCGTTCGCATCCTTTCGACCTCAAGGAGACCGGGAAGCGCGTTCGCGACCGCCTGCGGGAAGAAGGGCTCGGAGGCAGTCGCCTGGACGTCAATTGGGTGCTGCGCGGTCTGCTGATGCGTGGCCATGTGTTCGGCCAAGGGCACGATGATGCGATGACCCTCGGGACGAAGACCGCCAACAACGTACGATCGCTGTGCCTGAGGGAGCAGATGATCCTCGACAAGACGACCGAGGCCGCGATCGCACGCTGGTTCGGCACGAGTCCGGGGACGACCCGTAGCGGGCAGTGAACATGCAGGGCAGCGCCCTGCCTACAAAGGAGACAACCGAATGTGCGGTCGCTACGCGCTCTACGGCCCCGTCTCGCGCTTGCGCGAATGCTTCGACGCGGAGCCCGAAGGCTTCGAGTTCGAGCCGCGCTGGAACGCTGCACCGATGCAGTGGTTACCTGTCGTCCGCGAGGAGCCTGGCGGCAAGCGGGTCATCCAACTGATGCGCTGGGGCTTGGTACCCACGTGGGCCACGGACGAATCGATGGGGACAAGACTGATCAATGCGCGCAGTGAGTCGCTCGCAGAAAAGCCCTCATTTCGTGCAGCGTTCCGCCGACGCCGATGCATCGTTCCCGCGAACGGCTTCTACGAATGGAAGCTAGTCGGCAACACCAAACTCCCGTTCTACATTCATCCCGTCGAGGACGAACTGTTCGGACTGGGAGGTGTATGGGAGCACTGGACGCGGCCCGCCGACGGGGTAGGGATCGACACGTTCACGATCATCACCACGAACGCCAGCACGGCCATCCGCGCCGTGCACGACAGAATGCCCTTGATACTGGAGCCGGCGACCTATTCCGCCTGGCTTGACGGGGCAACCCCGCTAGAACAAGCCCACGATCTGATGCAGCCCTCGGCTGGGCTGACGCTGCATCCTGTGAGCCGCGCTGTAAGCAACGTGCGCAACGAAGGGGCTACGTTGATTCAACCCGTCTAGCAAGCCTGCGACAGACGAACCCTGTACGAAACCGCCCCTGCCGCTCCTTCCCGAGCGAGCACACTTTTCCAACATGCAAGAGATCGTTGCGCTTGGTAAGTCATGACCGTTCATGAACATAACCATACGCGCTCTCGATGCTCAAAATCTCCATGTCCTTTAGCTTTTGGTTATGCATAGGGCTTCGCTCTTTCAAAGCAGTTTTGGCAGACGGATATTCAAATTGATGTTGCAAAACATAATCTAACCTCTTGTTTTTCCACACAAAAATCTGTTCACACGTCGACCGTTTGGGGGCAGAATTGCACCCATGAACACAGCCGGAGGTCGACGATGCAACTCACACAGCATGCGGTAGTACGGATGCAGCAAAGAGGCATTCCCCTTGAGGCAGTCGAGGCGTTGATGGAACACGGGAACTACCTGCCATGTCGGGGCCAGCACGGCAACGAGATCGTGCTACTCAGCCGGCGATTCCGACGTTCAGGGCTATGCGCGGATAGACGACTGGCGAAGGTCTGTAAGGGCGGCTCTCAATACCTAGTAATCCATGACGACACCGTCATCACGGTCGGGCATCGCACCAAGAAGATCCGCCGCCACTAACGAGGAGAGAATCATGCAAAAGACGAACAAGCGTTTCCCCCTGCACTATCAGGGGATTGATGGACGGACCCACAGAGTGACAGTCTGCGCCGAAGCCCTTGAGTTGCTTGAAGGGCTGTTCGGAGATCCGGATCGGTGGGTACAGGCCCAATATGACGAGACCCCACAGACCGCGAGGAGTAAGACGGATGCGCGGCAGTTCGGCCGCCGATTCCGCAATGGGCTGCTGTTTGAGCTTGCTGCAAGGCAGTGCAACGATCTCTGAATGGCGGGGCGGTCGGGGAGACAACGCGGCGCTTCGGCGCCGCCCCATATGACTTGGAGCACACCCACAGCAGCATCGTCGAAGCCCGTAGGAGGCGAATGACCGGAAACGTCAATTCGCCTTAGCTGGCAATGATCATCCGAGTCACAAGCTCCGCAGCGTTATGGACACCGAGCTTGCGCATGATTGACGCACGGTGAACCTCTACCGTTCGCGGCGAGATCCCCATCGCCTGTCCTATCTCCTTGCTGGTGTGGCCGTTGACGATATGGCGCGCAACCTCACGCTCCTTCGGCGTCAAAGCGGAAGAGCTCGGAACTCGGTCCTTCAAGTGCTCGAAGGTCCACACCATTAACTGGAACGGATCTCCCGGTGACAAGGTTCGCGCGCGGGCACGAACCCAGATGATCTCGCCATTCTTGCGCTGCATGAAGCGCTCATCTTCGTAGCGGGGACGGTTCTGCAGCCACCGGCTCCAGCGTGACCCGATCTTCTCGAAGTCGATACTCGACGGGTACAGCAGGCGCGTCGTCTGCCCTTCCAGGTCTACCCGGTTCCAGCCGAACAGCAGTTCGATCTCGGTGTTCACCCTCAGGATGGTTCGGTTCGACGTCACCATGATCGCGGTCGGCGCGTCCATGAAACCGGTCAGATTGAGAGCCTCATCAGGAAGATCGTGGTAGCTCATCTTGTTCTTTATGCGCCTATAAGTAGTTTCTACGTACTTTCTACGTATAAATCTACGTAGTTTCATGCATATCCGCCAGCCCCCTGCAAAAGCCACACTGTTTCGCAGGAGGAGCAGACATGACACATGACGTCTACATCATCGGATCCGGTCACACCCGCTTTGGCCGACTCCAACAAACGCTTGAAGAGCTCGTCGTCGAAGCTGCGCGCGACGCAATCTCGGAAGCAGGGATCGCGCCGTCGGAAATCGACGCCGTGTTTCTTGGGCACTTCAACTCGGGGCTCGTACCCGATGGCTTCGCATCATCCCTGATCCACCAGGCCGACCCTGCGTTCCGGTTCAAGCCTGCTGTGCGCTGTGAAAACGCTTGCGCCTCAGGCTCCGCAGCAATCTACTCCGGACTGGATGCGATTCGATCGGGTCGTGCGAGGAACGTGCTCGTTGTCGGCGCCGAAAAGATGACCCATCGGTCGACTGGTGACGTGACGACTGCCTTGGCGGGCGCCGGCTATCAAAACGACCCGGTAGAAAGGGGGCTCAGCTTTCCTCAGGTCTTTGCCATCGTGGCTCAGGCCTATGCCGAACGTTACGGCGATCCGCTGGACGCCATGGCACGCATCTCGGCAAAGAACCACGCGAATGCAATGAACAACCCCCTCGCGCAGATGCACAAGCCGGTGCCGTACGAGTTCTGCCGCGAGGTTAGCGACCAGAACCCCCTCATCGCACCGCCGCTCAGGCTCTCCGACTGTTCGCTCATTTCCGATGGTGCTGCCGCGATTGTTCTGTCTTCAGCCGATGCGGCAGCCAGCGCCAAGCGGCGCGTGCGTATTGCCGCAGCCGAGCATGTCTCGGATTTCCTCCCCATGTCGCGACGTGATTTCCTCGCGTTCGAAGGGCCTACGCGGGCAATCGCTCAAGCCTATGCCGCAGCGGGAATCAGCGCAGGTGACCTCGACTTCGCGGAGGTGCACGACTGTTTCACCCCAGCCGAGCTGCTCATTTACGAAGCGATGGGACTCGCGCCAAAGGGCCAGGGCGCACGTGCCCTCGAAGAGGGAACGGTCTTCGCAGACGGCCGCACCCCAGTGAATCTCTCCGGTGGTCTCAAAGCCAAAGGACACCCGGTCGGTGCCACAGGGGTCTCCATGCACGCGCTGGCCTTCCGGCAACTCACCGGGCAAGCGGGCGCAATGCAGCGTAAGGGTGCCGAATGGGGGCTGACCTTCAACATGGGTGGAACAGCCGTCGCGAACTATGCCTCAGTCCTGAACGCTGATCGCGCGTGAGGCAAGCATGAACATCGCCAACTGGCTCTACCAAGCAGCTCATGCTTGGCCACAAAACCCCGCCATCCTCGACGGCGAAAAACTGGTCCATGACTATTCCGGCCTGTTGAGGGCTGTGTGTGACCGCGCACACCATTTTGCGAACGTGCACGGCATCAACCCGGGAGATCGCGTCGCCGTTTACTCGAAGAATGTGCCCGAGTATCTCGAGGTACTGCACGCGTGCTGGTGGATCGGTGCTGTCGTCGTTCCGGTCAATTACAAACTGCATCCGACAGAAGCCGAGTGGATCATCACAAACTCGGAAGCGCGCCTCGTACTGACGGAGAAAGGCAACGTCTTCTCCGCTCATGTCGAATTCGTCGAGGAGGAACTCACGAAAGCGGTTGCCCAAGGCACTCCGGTAACTGCTCCGCATCCGGCGAGAGACACCGATGTTGCTTGGTTGTTCTACACGTCAGGCACAACAGGTAAGCCCAAGGGCGTCATGCTCAGCCATGAAAACCTAAGGAACATGGCGCTCTGTTACAGCCTGGACGTCGATACGCCCCGCCCCGACGATCATATGCTGTATGCCGCCCCCATGTCCCATGGGGCCGGGCTCTATATGTTCTCGCAGATTCGGGTAGCGGGCGCTCACTTGGTCCCGGCGTCTCGCGGGTTCGACAGCACGGAGATCATTGCACTCGCCAAGAGCCGGGGGAACCTCGTTTTCTTTGCTGCTCCGACGATGGTGAAGCGTCTCGTGGCAGCCGCCCAAGTCGAGGGCTATGACGGTGCCGGCATCCGCACGATCATGTACGGAGGCGGGCCGATGTACGCGAATGACATCGACCACGCACTGGAAGTGTTGGGGCCGCGCTTCGTACAGATCTACGGACAAGGTGAAAGTCCGATGACGATCACAGTCCTTCCCCGCGCCCTCGTTGCTGATCAGAGCCATTCGCGCTGGCGTGCACGTCGCAACTCCGTGGGCTACGCGGCTGGCTGCGTAACGCTCGCCATCCTTGACCCGGAAGGAACCGAACTCCCCACCGGCCATACCGGCGAGATCTGCGTGCAGGGACCGACGGTAATGCTCGGCTATTGGCGGAATCCAGAAGCCAGTACCGAAACGCTACGCAATGGCTGGCTGCACACCGGGGATCTTGGGCATCTCGACGAGGATGGCTTCCTTTACCTAACGGATCGTTCCAAGGACCTGATCATCTCTGGAGGAACCAATATCTATCCACGAGAGGTCGAGGAGGCGCTGTTACGCCATCCAGCGATTTTCGAGGTCGCCGTGATCGGTGAACCGGAACCAGAATGGGGCGAGCAAGTTGTCGCTTATGTCGTTTTTCAAGCCGACAAGAGTGCAACGGAGGCAGAGTTGGATAGTTGGTGCAGACAGCACATTGCCTCGTTCAAGAGGCCAAAGCGTTATGTCTTCGTATCAGATCTACCGAAGAACAGCTACGGAAAAATCTTGAAGACTGAATTGAGACGTGCCGTTTTATCGGCAATGCAGTGAGCTACGCGGGCAATTTGAACCCGCATCCATAAGCCAAGGAGGAGATTATGAAAAGACGTGACTTTTTGAAGACCACGGGTGCACTTGCCGGCGTCGGAATGCTCGGTCTGCCAAGCTTTGCACAGGCTCGCTCTTCGATGAAGTTCGATAGCTATGTCACCGAGAGCGCAGGCCCCTCGTGGATCGACCGCTGGTTCCTCGATGAACTGCAAAAACGTTCCAATGGCGACATTTCCGTCCGGTATTACTGGGCTGGCAGTCTGAACAAGGTTGGCGAGCACCTTGGTGCAGTCCGTGACGGCACCTCAGAGATCACCATCATTTCTCCGGGATACTACCAGGCTGAAATGCCGGTAACGCGAGGGCTCGAATGGTACTTCCGAGTGGATCGTGCCGATTCGCTGCAGCGGGTCTGCCAGGATGTGTACGAAGACTTCGCGCCGCTGCGTCAGGAGTGGGAGCAGCGCCACCGCTCAAAGGTCCTCTACTGGACGAACTGGAACTACGCTCCACTCGTGATGCGCAAGCCCATTTCTTCGCTTGCAGACCTCAAGGGCAAGAAAATTCGTGCCTATGGTGTGGGTACCGACGTCATCGAACGCCTTGGCGGCATTGCCGTGCCGATGGTTGCAGGTGAGGTATATCAGTCTCTCGAGCGCGGAGTGCTCGACGGGGTCTATGGCTTCGATTTCGTTACGGCAGTCGCATATAAGCTGCACGAGATCGCGCCGAACTTTTACGACATTGGCGACGGCGCGCACGCTCCCGCGCTAACCGTAATGAACCGGCAGGTGTGGGAAGGGCTGTCGCCGGCGAATCAGAAGATCTGCAACGACCTCGCCAATGAGCTTTACAACGGGAAATTCGCCGAGATCTATGAGGGCGTTCTGACCAATTATGTGAAGAAGGCCGTTGCTGAAGGCGTCAAGCTCATCGACCTCCCCGAAAGCGAAAAGGCCCGAGCCAGGGCAACGGTCCAGCCAGCCCAAGTCGAAAGTTGGATCAACAGCGTCGCCAAACCGAACGGGATTGACGGGAAGGCGATGCAGGATGTGATTGAGAAGGCAATCGCAAAGCACGCACCCGAAGGCAAGCTCAAGCGGCCGATCGAGATCGCAGCGAGCCTCTGAAGATGCTCACCTTCGATCGCCTGCTGACGCGGATTGCTCATGTGATGTCCTGGATTGCCTTGGTCTTCCTGGCCTTCATGATGTTCGCGATCACCATCGATGTCGTAGCTCGCGCCCTTAGCGGACGCGCAGTTCCGGGTCTCTTCGAGATGTCGGAGATGTCGATGGCAATGGTCGTCTTCATGGGGCTGGGTGCGACACTGCTGGACGACGGCCATATCCGCGTGACGCTGCTAACCGATCGGTTGCCGAGCATCATTGGGCGCCACTGTTCTGCACTCGGCTGGGTCTTTGCCGGACTGACCTTCGCCTTGCTCGCCTGGCCAGCGACGAAGGAGGCAGCCTACTCGGTCTCGATCCTCGAGTTCCGCTGGGGTGCATTACAAGTACCCGTATGGTGGGCCAAGGTGATCGTGGCCGTAGGTCTTTGGTTTGCCGCACTTCAAGCGCTTGTCCACGCCGCCCTCGTTGCACGCGATCGGCTGCCGGAGCAACGGCGCGTGAACGCCATCGCCGCGCACTGAACGTTAGATGCCGGGGCAGAGCGGCCCGGCATCTAACGCATCAAATCTGGGCAGCATCAAAGAATCCAGGAAATGTCATGGACGTTACCCTCATCACATGTATCGCCGTAGGGCTGATCTTTGTGCTTCTTGCACTCGGCACCCCTGTATTTGCGGCCCTCGCTCTATCAGGCGCCTTCGGTATCGTCATGGTTGAGAACCTCGATTTCCTTCTCAACCGCCTCAAATCGCTTCCATTCTCCACCACTGCAAGCTATTCACTCACGGTCATTCCCCTCTTCATCCTGATGGGGGCCTTCGCTCATCACGCGCAAGTCGGTAAGCGACTGTTCAATGTCGCACGCAAGTGGGTTGGGCATTTGCCGGGCGGTCTTGCCATGGCCGGGATCCTTACTTCGGCAGGCTTTGCGGCCACATCGGGATCATCGGTCGCCACGGCCGCCACGGTTGGCGCGGTCGCGATCCCTGAGATGAAGAAGGCGGGTTACGACCCCCGCCTCGCTGCAGGCTCGGTCGCAGCGGGCGGTGTTCTAGGCGTACTGATTCCGCCTTCGGTTCTTCTGATTTTCTATGCCGCGCTTACGGAAGTGTCCGCAGGCAAGATGTTGATCGCCGGTTTTGTACCGGGGATTCTGACCACGCTCGTTTTCATGGCCGGCATTGCGGTGATCGGCCGCCGTGGCATGAACCAGGAGGCGCGCAGCCCGCGTTCGCCGTGGGGCGAGCGGGTTCGTGCAACGGGACAAGCCTGGCAGGTAGTCGTGCTTTTCGTACTCGTACTTGGCGGAATCTACGTTGGCCTCATCACCCCGACTGAAGCGGGTGCAATCGGGGCGCTCGCCGCCCTCGTGATGCTGCTGTTCTCACGCGTCGCCCGCGCTACGTTGGGCACGCGGCTCCTGGATAGCTTTCGCAGTACCGCGACCACCACGGTGATGATCCTCTTCACGATGATCGGCGCCGGGATATTCAGCTATTTCCTGACCCTAGTTCAGATTCCGCAGGCGATTGCAGAGGTGATTGTTGAAAGCGGCATCTCTCCCTCCTTGATAGTCGCGGTTCTGCTGTTGGCCTATGTGCCACTGGGGATGTTCCTCGATGCGTTCTCGATGATGGTAATCACCCTGCCGATCGTGTTCCCCACGGTTTCAGGGCTTGGCTTTGACCCGATTTGGTTCGGAATCTTATGCGTCAAGATGTGCGAGATCGGGCTGATGACACCTCCGGTAGGCTTGAATTGCTTTGTCATCGCAGGGATCGACCGAAGCACATCCTTGGCAGACGTATTCCGGGGTGCGCAGTGGTTCGTGGCAATGGAGATGATCACCGTGGCCATCCTGTTCGCATTTCCCGCGATCACGACCTGGTTGCCCGAAACGATGATGGGACGCTGAGGAAAGGGAGAAGCTCATGCGCGAGAACTATGGCACGGCACTCATCACGGGAGGTGGATCGGGGATCGGGCGAGCCGCTGCGCTTGCACTCGCTCAACGAGGCGCGCGCGTCGTCGTCACTGACTTGAGGCTCGAGAGTGCCATCGAAGTTGCTCGGGAGATCACGACGGCGGGCGGTGAGGCAATCGGTATCGCGCTCGATGTTGGAGATGCTGCGTCGATACTGTCGGGGTTCGATCGAACGGAGGCAGAGTTCGGGAATGTGGATGTCCTTGTAAACAGCGCTGGACTGCTCTTGGTCGAGCCACTCCTCAGCTTTTCTCCTGAGAGTTGGGAGAGGGTGATGCGCGTCAATGTCACCGGAACCTTTCTGGCAAGCCAGCGCGCTGCGCAGGGCATGGCCGAACGAGGCTATGGACGTATTGTTAACATCACCTCTGTCTCGGGGCTACGAGCAGGGGTGGGGCGCACGGCCTACGGGACATCAAAGGCTGCCATCATTGGCCTCACCCGGCAGTTTGCGCTGGAACTCGGCCCTCTCGGAGTGACCGCGAACGCGATTGCTCCGGGAGCAATCGAGACCCCGATGACACTGGGTACCTACAGTGATGAGACCTGGGAAAACATTCTTGCTATGGTCCCCACGAAGCGCCGTGGCACTCCCCAGGATATCGCTGAGGCGATCGTCTACATTGCGTCCCCTGCCGCCTCTTACGTTAACGGAGAGACGCTCACCGTGGACGGAGGCTATGTGGCCGCCGGCATGACACAGACAGGCAGGTTGCGCGTCTGACCCGTGAAAATTGTTTCGACGCCCGGCATCGATACGCTACAGGCCAATCTTCGGACTCGATGACACCGGGTAGGAGCGAGAAGTCGACGGGATTCAGCACGGATTTGCCCGCAGTTGCCTCCACGAAAGATGTGCGCTCCCACTTGTCACCCCGAAGGAGCCAGGGCGCGTCGTAACCTCTTGCGCCAAAGGACAAGGCGTAGCAGTAGCGCTGCGTCCGTACTCAGTGCATGGGACTATCACGGTCGCCGAAATCTCAACAGCAAACACCGAGAGACATTTCTGGATGAACACCCGCTACCTCGACGATCTGCAGGCCGGTCAGACCTTCAAGACCAATGGTGTAACGCTCACAGAGGGCGACATCATCGACTTCGCACTGAAGTATGACCCTCAGCCGTTTCACTTGGACGTCGTAGAGGCCGCGCAATCCCCCTACGGTGGCCTCATCGCCAGCGGGTTCCAGACTGTCGCCTACTGCTTCCGCTTATTCATACAAAGCGGAGTCTTTCTTGATTCCAGTATCGGGTCTCCGGGAATTGACGAGCTCAGGTGGCTCGCGCCTGTTAGGCCCGGCGATACCCTACGCACAGAGGTCGAAGTGCTTGAGGTTCGTCCATCGTCGTCGAAACCTGACCGTGGGATTGCAAAACTCAAGTATCAAGCGAGAAACCAGCAGAACGAAGTAGTTTTGACCTTCCTGGTTAATCACCTTCTCAGGCGTCGTGTGTAGTGAGATCTCTGCCAAGCCGCTTACCGTGAACACCAAACGGCATGCAGATACTCGTTCACCGACACCCGGGACGAAAGTGCAGGTGCCGGGCCGCTGGCAGACAAGGTGCATCACATGCCCTCGAGGCTCGGACGTTCGCGCAGCTGGATCATCAAGCAGGCGCTTCTCCCAAGAGGAGACGCGCGCCCGCCCGGCCCGATAGGCGCAGGCCGACATCGACGCAGGCCTCATCATCGACCACCTGGCAGTGTCAAGCGACACGAAGATTTGACCCCCTGACGACATCTGGAATTGACCCCCTGGGTTAATCAACTCTCCGACGTGATCGGGGTGGGGGCAGCGGCCTTCTGCAGAAGGCCGCTGCGGCGCTTGTCGCGCAGCCGGTAACTGTCGCCCCGGATCGTGATGACCTGGCTGTGGTGCAGCAACCGATCGAGGATGGCGGTGGCCGCCACGGCATCGCCGAACACCTGTCCCCACTCGCCGACCGGCCGGTTGCTGGTGATCAGCATGCTTGCCCGCTCGTAGCGCCGCGACACGAGCTGGAAGAACAGGTGCGCGGCCGCCGGTTCGAGCGGCAGGTACCCAAGCTCATCGATGATCAGCAGCTTGGGCTTCGAGAGCTGCAACAGCTTCTCCTCGAGCCGCCCGTCGGCGTGCGCCTTCGTGAGCCCTGCCATCAGCGCCGCTGCCGAAGTGAAGAGCACCGTATAGCCGCGATCCACCGCTTCGCGCCCCAGTGCGACTGCCAGGTGCGTCTTGCCCACGCCCGGGGGGCCGAGCAGCAACAAGGCCTGGCCGTGGCCGATCCAGCGACCGGTGGACAGATCCCGGATCTGCCCCGGATCGATCGAGGGCTGTGCGTCGAAGTCGAAGCCTTCGAGCGTGCGCACACACGGG
This sequence comes from Thauera sp. 63, assembly GCF_000310165.2. Taxonomy (NCBI): domain Bacteria; kingdom Pseudomonadati; phylum Pseudomonadota; class Betaproteobacteria; order Rhodocyclales; family Zoogloeaceae; genus Thauera; species Thauera sp. 63. The sequence continues at coordinate 46,037 of NZ_AMXC01000007.1, read as the reverse complement.
AAACGGGCGAGCTTCATGCCCATCTGGATGCGCCGCATGTCGCGTCGGGCGACCTCGCGCTCGGCCAGGAACAGCAGCGCTTCGCGCAGCGTCATCTGTGCCCGGCTGGCTTCGTCGAGCAGGCTATCGAGCTGGTCGCGGATCGCCGTGAGCCGCAGCCGGGTGAGCAATTCGTCGAGTCGTTCGGGTTCGAGCATCACCAGCCTCCTCCGACGAGGGCTTCGTACTCGGCCAACGGACGCAGCAGCGCATCGGTGGGCGGCGGCGTCTCGATCTCGGCCGGTGGTGGCGATCCACCCAGCAGATGGCGGCGCTCGATGCTGCGACCGCGACTGCCGGAGAGCTCCGCGTGGCGGGCTACTTCCTCGCCGGCGTACTCGACCACGACGGTGTCGGCGCTGACGATGACTGTCACCGTCTCGCCGATCAAGCGCCACGGCACGCTGTAGGCGTTGGTGTCGAGCTCGATGCAGCCCTCGGCATTGACCCGGCGCACGAGTTCGCGCACCTGCAGGAAGGGAGCGATCCCGTCGACCGGACGCAGGTGATCGCGCTCCAGGTCGAAGCGCTCAGCGGGCGTGACGCCCGTCGTGCCGTGGATGCGCACATCGGCCACCTCGCGCTGCCAGCGCGCCAGGTGCGCCTCCATCGCCGCCCAGCTCTCGAAGGCGTGACCGGCGATGGCGTTCTTCTTCACGTAGCCCACGCCGTTCTCGGTCTTGCCCTTGGTGCGGGCGCGAAACGGCGCGCATGCCCGGGCAGCGATGTCCCAGTGCCGGCAGAACGCCTCGAAGCGGCTGTTGAGCCGAACCTGGCGCGTCTGTGTGTCGTGCTTGTCGACCAGCGCCTTGGCGTTGTCGATCAGCAGCGTCTGCGGCCGTCCGCCGAAATGCGCAAAGGCCGCCTCGATCCCGGCAAACCACACGCTCTGGCGCTCGTGCCGGAACGCGCACGCAAACCCCCGGCGCGAATAGCCCAGCGTCGCCACGAACAGGAACACCCGCACCGGCTCGCCACCGATCAGCACCCGCGTCTGGCCGAAGTCGATCTGCATCTGCTCGCCCGGCGCAGTCTCGAAGCGGATCGTCGCACGGCGACTGGCTTCAAGCTCCTGGCGGAACCCACGGCACGCGCGCTCGACCGTGCGCAGGCTCGTGTCGATCCCGAGCTCCTTGCTCAACTGCTGACGCACCACGTCGCAGTTGCCCCGGTGCTGCAGGAAACGCTCCCGCAGCCACGCCTCATGACCGCCCAGCACGCTGTCGCGCTGCGGCTGCCGGTAGGGCACCGGCCCGCCCGCGTTCAGATAGCGCCGCACCGTGTTGCGCGCGATGCCCAACGTCCTGGCAATCCGCTTCGCGCCCCACCCCGACTGCCCCAACCGAACGATCGTCGTGACCGCCTCCGGCTCCAACATCTCCTGCACTCCGCAAACCAGACGGCGTACAGGATTCACCTCGCTGTGCTTCGTTTCCAACAGTGGCCTCCTTGCGAACGAGGGGGTCAGTTCCTCGTGTCGCTAGGGGGTCAATTTACGGTGTCGCCTGACAGGCAGTGCAGACTTGGGCGGATAGTCTTGGTACGAAGACGGCGCTGCCGCACGGGTGAGGCTAAGGTGGTCCAGCAAAGCGCTTTCCGCAAAAGGCGCCCATGTGAATAGCTTGCTGACGGTGCTCGCGAACATGTCGCCTGTTGCATAGGCGATCACCTACGGCACGTGGTCGGGACCCCTTCCGTGCTGCGATTGGTCGCAGCCGGCGGAACGGCTTGCAATCCTGACCCTCTCAGATATACTCATAACCATATATTTTTAAACACTTTTCTTGACCTCAACTGGCTAAGAAGTCGGCTTGCCAATTTATGCCGACATCTCTGCCAACAATTGAAGGGCAAACTCGGTGGAACGCCTGTAGATGAAGGGGGCGACCTGCCAATTTATGCCTCTCGCTACATGCCCGTGGTTGAAAATCATCCATTGAATGGATGATTTTCAACCGTTATTCGGTTGATTATTACCTAATCACAGGCCACAGTGGCCGCCATGTACGATCGCCACATCGCCCCGCTTCTGCTCGAAGCATTGGCGGACACGCCTGTCGTTCTGCTCAACGGCGCCCGTCAGACTGGCAAGAGCACGCTCGCACAATCGCTGACCGAGGCGACGCCGCGCCGCTACCTGACACTGGACGATCACACAACACTCGCGGCCGCACATGCCGATCCGGCGGGCTTCATCACAGGCCTTTCGGGACCGGTTGTCATCGATGAAATCCAGCGTGCCCCCGGGCTCTTCCTCGCGATAAAAGCAGCCGTGGATCGCGATCGCACCCACGGTCAGACCGCCGGACGCTTCCTCCTGACCGGGTCCGCAAACGTCATGCTCCTGCCAGCGCTGGCAGACTCACTTGCGGGACGCATGGAGATCGTACCGCTCAACCCCTTGTCCTGTGCCGAGCGGGCCGGTAATGCCCAATCCAATCGGGCGGACCTTCTTTTCGATGGCGACCTCTCCGCCTGTCCGCTCCCGCCCTGCGAACGCGCCGTCTTCATCGACGCCTTGCTTGCAGGCGGCTTCCCCGAGGCTGTCGCACGCAACACGCCGCGCCGCCGCGAGGCCTGGTTCGATAGCTACCTGCAGGCTGTATTGCAGCGGGACGTGCGCGAACTCGCCAATCTCGAACAGCTCCTCGAATTGCCGAATCTCGTGCAATTGCTCGCCCATCGCAGCGCCAGCCTGCTCAACTTCGCAGAGCTCGCACGCAGCAGCGGTCTTGCTCAGACAACGCTCAAGCGCTACTTCACCCTGCTCGAGACCCTGTTCCTGATCCACCGCGTTCCCGCCTGGGAACACAACCCCGGCAAGCGCCTCGTCAAGGCCCCGAAAGTCTTCCTCCCCGACGCCGGCCTGCTCGCCCACATCGCCGGTCATACCGCGGACACGCTCGGCAGAGCAGTCGGTCTGCCCGGCGACCTTGTCGAGACCTTTGTCTGCGCCGAACTGCTCAAGCACCTCGCCTTCTCGACTCGTGGGCTATCGCTGTGGCACTACCGCACGCAGACCGGCATCGAGGTCGACTTCGTGCTCGAAGACCGCAATGGCCAGATGACCGGCATCGAGGTCAAGGCAGCAGCAGCCGTGGATGGCAAGGATTTCAGGGGCCTGAAGCATCTGCACGACACCGAGCCCGAGCGCTTCCATCGCGGCATCGTGCTCTACACCGGGCGGGAGTGCGTGGCCTTCGGGGAGCGCCTTTACGCCGTACCGATGTCCGTCTGGTGGGCGACATCTGAAGCCCAGGCCTGAAGCACGCCCTCACGCAAACGCGAACTCCACCCTATTGCGCCCCAGTCGTTTCGCCTGCAGCAAGGCGCCATCGGCCGCTTCGGTCAGTCCGGCAGCGGCATCGACCTCCGGATAGACCGAGATTCCGGCACTGAAGGTCGCGTAAAGCACCCCGCCGGGATGCGCATGAGGCAACGCGGCAAAGTCCGTCCGGATGCGGTCGATGACGTTTCGTGCCATTTCGGGATCGACATCGGGGAGGGCGACGATGAACTCCTCGCCGCCGTAGCGGCCGATCAGGTCGGTGGCGCGCAAGCGCGCCTTCAGCAGCCAGGCGAGGCCGCGGATGACCTGGTCGCCGACCGGATGGCCGTAGGTGTCGTTGATCGACTTGAAGTGGTCGATGTCGATCATCGCCACCGTGATGCGCGCCGGCTCGACCGCGGCAGCAACCAAAGCCTGCAGCCGCGCCTTGGCGGCGGTATGGTTGAGCAGGCCGGTGAGGCCATCGACCCGGCTCGAACGCTGGGTTTCGCGGAAGCGGGCGATCTTGGTCTTGACGACCGCGGCGAGCAGCACCGGGTTGAAGGGCTTGATGAGAAACTGGTCGCCGCCGAGACGCAGCGCCTCGACCTGCATGCCGATGTCGGACTCGCCCGACAGATAGACGATCGGGATCGACTGATAGGCCGACATCTGGCGCAGCACGCGCGTGGCCTCGACACCATTGAAGCGCGGCATGTGCATGTCCATCAGGATCAGGTCGGGCCGGTAATCGCGGAGGACTTCCAGCAGGGTGCCGGGGTCGCCGATCGCGTGGCTGTCGATGCCATGCTCGGCCAGCGTGCGCTGGATCAGCGCAGCCGCAACCCGCGAATCCTCGACGACCAGCACCCTGTGCTTTTCCTGTTCGTGCGTCTGGACCAGGTCGAGCACGCGGCTCAGTACCGTCGAAGACTGTTCGTCGGCCGGAATCGTCAGGTCGATTCCGGCGCGCATCAACACCACGATCGGATCGATCTCGGACCTTACGCCCAGGAAGAACAGCTGGCTCGCCGGACAGGCCGCGCGGACCTGCTCGATGCGGGCGAGGTCCTGAGGCTGCGCTACGGTATGGCTGGGCACGAACAGCACGGCAAGCGGCGCCTCGGCTTGCGGCAATGCGCAATCCCAGCACAGCTGGAACACCTGGAAACCGAAGTAATGCAACTGCCGGCTGAGGCCTTCTGCCAGCTCATGCCCGTTGGCATCCGCAACCACCCAGACCGAGCGAGGCTTCACCCAATCGATTTCCTTCAAGGCGGTCGACGACGTTTCGGCACGGCGCACGGGCACCGGCGCACGCGACGTGCCCACCGCACCCAGCAGCGTGTCGAGCTGGCGCTGCAACGACACGATGTCCTGCTGCGGCAAGGGGTGGGCCGACTGGTCGCCCAGCTTGGCGAGCGCGGCATTCTCGAGCCCCTCGCACAGTCTCACCAGCCCCGGCAGGCGCAAGCGGTTGAAGTGCTCGGCCAGGCTATTGATGGCAACCGCGAACTCGATGAAGTGCTCGAAGCTGCCGTCCGCGGTATAGCCCTCCCAACGGGTACGCAATACGTAGAGTCGATCCTCGACGGAGGTAAGCGGCAAGCTGGACATGGCATGAGCTAAGCGAGCAATCACGCATTATGGCCATCATGACCTTGCGATACAAGCCATCCAGCCGGAATAGCCGGCGGTTGCGCTGCCTCATGTTTTCTCCCGAAAAACAGGACGTTGCAACGAAGACCTCACAAGTCCTCGACCAGCGCGATCATCCGCCTGCGCATGTCCGCATCGGGCAGCGCCCCCAGCGCGCCGCCAAGGTTGTCGATCATGTGGCGTGCCTTGCTGGTCGCGGGCGTGGCCACGGTCACGGCCGGATGCGCCCCCCATCGTTCGGTTGTCGATCGCGTAGTCGATGCCGATGAAGTCGACCGGCTCGCGGGTGGGATCGCGCCCCGCCACGTTTTCACTGGACCCGATACCGCGCACCGAGTTCGCACGCCGCGCCGACGACCCGGTCCCGTCAGACGCTCCGGAGCGCAAGGGGCGAACTGATGCAATCCCGCCACAGCGTCCTGCAGCCGCTACGCATGAGTGCGAGAATCCGCGCCGCATGCGCCACTTACGGCGCGCCCGATCAGAACACCATCAACTTACAGGACCACACAACATGTCGAGCAAGCTTGCCGCTTTGATCGTATTAGGACTGGCGAGCGCAAGCCCGGCGCTGGCCGCCGGGCAGGCCGATGCCAAGGGTTTCGTCGAGGACAGCGCGCTCGACGTGCTGCTGCGCAACGCCTACATCAGCCGTGACTACAAGCAGGGTCGCCAGGACAAGGCCGAATGGGGCCAGGGCGCCATCGCCAACTTCAGCTCCGGCTTCACGCAGGGCACCATCGGCGTCGGCATCGATGCCTTCGCCGCCTACGCGGTGCGCCTCGATGGCGGCCGCGGCCGGGCCGGTGCGGGCGGTATCGACTTCTTCTACCAGAACCCGACGACCGGCGAAGTGGATGACGACCTCGCCAAGGGCGGCGCCTCGATCAAGCTGCGCCTGTCGAACACCGTGCTCGCCTACGGCGACCTGCGCCCGTCGCTGCCGGTGCTCAACCACGACAACTCGCGCCTGCTGCCCGAGAGCTACACCGGCACCATGATCACGTCGAACGAGATCGACGGCCTCGAGCTGACCGCCGGCACCTTCCACGCCCAGTCGCGCAAGAGCGACGAAGGCCGCGACAGCGGCGGGCTGAAGGGCATCGACGTGATCGGCGGCAGCTACAAGTTCAACGACGCGCTGAGCGCTTCGGTGTACGCCTCCGACGTCGAGGACGTACTCAAGCGCCAGTACCTGAACCTGAACTACACGATGCCGATCGCCAGCAACGCGCTGACCTTCGACTTCAACGGCTACCGCACCCAGTTCGACGAAGACTTCGACGCGAACGAAAGCAAGAACCGCATCTGGAGCCTGGCCGCAACCTACGCCACCGGCCCGCATGCCTTCACCCTCGCCTACCAGCGCAGCAGCGGCGACGTCGGCTACGACTACGGTTTCTACCAGAACGCCGGCGGCATCGGCGACGGCGGTGGCTCGATCTGGCTGGCCAACTCCTACTGGTCCGACTTCAACGGCAAGGACGAGCGCTCCTGGCAGCTCAGCTACGCAGTGGATTTCGCCCAGTACGGCTTCCCGGGCCTGAGCTATCGCGTCGCCTACGTACGCGGCAGCGACATCGACGCCGGTACCACCCGCAACGGCAAGGAGCGCGAGTTCTTCAACCAGCTGTCGTACAAGGTGCAGAACGGTGCAGCCAAGGATCTGAACGTGCGCCTGCGCGCTTCAGCACTGCGTGTTTCGGATGACGCCCGCGCCTACAACACCTCGGGCAACGAAGTGCGCATCTTCATCGACTACCCGTTCAGCGTCTTCTGAGCCTGAACGCATGCGTGGAGCCGGTCGCCCTCATAGCCGGGCAGCCGGGCGATTCGGCTCCACGCCATGCCCGTCATGCGGTCCGCAAGAATCGGATTGATCGCCGGCAAGGGGCTGACATACTTCAGGCACACGCTGGCGCAGCCATCCGGAGTCCTGCCGACCATGTCACCCGCCGAACACCCCTCCCGCCACTATGCGCGCGTCGCCAAGGCCATCGCCTTCATCCGCGCGCACGCCCGCGAACAACCCACGCTCGACGAGATCGCGGCGGCGGTGCACCTCAGCCCGCAACACCTGCAGCGGGTCTTCGCCGAATGGGCGGGCATCTCGCCCAAGCGCTTCCTGCAGTTCCTGACCAAGGAGTACGCGCGCCATCAGCTCGCCGCCGCCGACCCCTTGACCGTTACCGAGGACGCGGGCCTGAGCAGTACCAGCCGCCTGCACGACCTGATGGTCAGTTGCGAAGCGATGACGCCGGGCGAGATCCGCACTGCCGGTCGCGGCATCGACATCGGCCACGGCGTCGCCCCCACGCCGTTCGGCGACGCGCTGATCGCGTGGACACCGCGCGGCATCTGCCATCTCGCCTTCGGCACTGCCGACGCCCCTCGCCTGCTCGACGAACTGCGGGCGCGCTGGCCCGCAGCCACGCTCGTGCCTGACCCTGCACAGGCTCAGGCCCTGGCGCAGCGGATCTTTCCCCTCACGCCGACCCGCGGGCGCATTCATCTCGTGTTGCACGGCACGAACTTCCAGATCAAGGTCTGGGAGGCCCTGCTACGCGTCGAACCCGGCCAGATATTGAGCTATGGACAGCTTGCCCGCCGGGCCGGTGCGCCACGCGCCGCGCGTGCCGTCGGCAGCGCCCTGGCAGCCAATACCATCGGCTTCCTCATTCCCTGCCATCGCGTGCTGCGCGAAGGCGGCGATGTCGGCGAATATCGCTGGGGCAGCGAACGCAAGGCAGCCATGGTCGCATGGGAAGCCGGCCGAGCATTGACCACACACGAGACCGTTCAGGCACGCGAAAACCTGCCAGAATCCCGCTTTGCCCGATTGCCCCACCCCTCACCGTGATCGTTCGTCCCCGTCCGCACTGGATCCGACTGCTGTTCGTCCGTCGCGGCTCGCTGATTCACCGCATCTTCTGGCAGCAACTCTTCGTCTTCCTGTTGTCGTGCGCGGTCTTCGTGGTGCACGGCGAGCTATTCCACTGGAAGGTCACGCTGACGGCCGCACCCTTCTCGCTGATGGGGGTCGCGCTCGCGATCTTTCTCGGATTCCGCATCAACGCGAGCTACGATCGCTACTGGGAAGCGCGCAAGCTTTGGGGCGCCGTGCTGATCGCCACCCGCAACCTCGCCCGCCAGGCGCTGACACTCACCGCCCGCGGCGACGGGGTGCGCCCCTTCGTGCTCGGGCTGGTGGCCTTCGCCACCGCCATGCGCAACCAGCTCCGCCGGCAGCCCTGCGACACCGGGCTCGAAGGCCTGCTACCCGAAGATGTCCGCAAGCGCCTGGCCGGCACGCGTTCAGCACCGAACCTGATCCTGGTGTGGCTCGGCCAGTGGCTCGCCACGCAACGCGAGGCCGGCCAGCTCTCGCCGATCCTCGCCCAGCACATGGAAGCCGGGCTGGACGACCTGTCCGCTGCGCTGGGCGGCTGCGAGCGCATCGCCAACACGCCGCTGCCCTTCACCTACTCGGTGATCCTGCATCGCAGTTCCTACTTCTACTGCATGCTGCTGCCCTTCGGCCTGGTCGATTCGATCGGGGTGATGACGCCGCTGGTCGTGGCCTTCGTGTCCTACACCTTCTTTGCGCTCGAAGCCCTCAGCGACGAGATCGAGGAACCCTTCGGCACCATGCCCAACGACCTCGCACTCAACGCCATCGTCGCCGGCATCGACGCCAGCCTGCGCGAGATGCTGGGCGAGATACCGCCCCCGGCGCCGCAGCCCGACGCCGACTTCGTGCTGCGCTAGGCAAGCCAGACGACGCGCCGCTCACCGCCTGACCGCTGCATCGCGCCTGTCCAGCCCCGCTCGCCTCGGGCACCCCAGCCCGCGTGCGCGCCCTGTCATCTTCCCGCAATAAAGACCAGGGACAATCGCGCGGATTCTCCTGCACTCGGCTCAAGCCCATGCGCGCGCACCCGGCTCCCGCGCCAGTTCCCCCGCACCATCGTCCATTCAATGTCTGGCACGCCGCCGACGGCACCACGTTGACACTGCGTCCGGTGTGCCCGGAGGACGTCGAACGCACCCTCCGCTTCGTCGAGTCGCTGTCCTACGGCACCCGCTACTTCCGCTTCGGGCGGGGCGACTTCCGCCTCGAGGAAGCCGAAGCCCGCTGCATCTGTTCACCCAACCCCACCGAGTGCGTCGCATTCATCGTGCTCGCGGCACGCGAGGGCGACGAGCAAGAGGTCGCATCCGGCCGCTACTGCCTCGACGCCGACGGCCGCAGTTGCGAGTTCGCCCTGGTCGTGGGCGACGACTGGCAAGGAAACGGCATTGCACACAGGCTGATCGCGACGCTGATCGACAGCGCAAGCCGTCGCGGCCTTGCGCGCATGTACGGGCGGGTGCTTGCCACCAACCGGTCGATGATCGCGCTGGCACAACGCATGGGTTTTCACCTCAAGCCGACCGAAAGCCGGGCCGTGGTCGAAGTCGAACGCCTGCTGGACGGCGACACGACAACGCTCCCGCCCATGCCGCCGACGCAATCGATCGACGGTACAGCACCTGAAGGCCCGGCATGCCTGCTTCCCGGTCCGCAGGTGTGCCGGAATGCGGCCCGCCGTGCCACACGAGGCGCCGATCACCCCGCAGCAGGGGTCAATGCTTCTTGCCGCGCTTGCCCTTGGGCACCTTGGGCAAATCACCGACGAGGTTGATGATCTCGCCCAGCCCGCGGCTGGCCAGCAGCGCCACACCTGCGCGCAGCACTTCCGACTTGCTCGCCTCGTAGCCCGCCTGCGCCAACGCGTCACGAAGTGCCTTGATGCGCTTGTGCTCGCTGGCCGGCATCGAGAAGGAGTCGCGCGCGACCTTCTCGTGCCTGTCCTTGTCTGCCTTCGTCTTCCCGGGCTTGGCCTTCTCGGTCGCCGGGGAGCGCGCTTTGGGGGGTCGGTCCACCGGAGCGGGGCGGGATGCAGCCTTGGGTTCGGCGCCGGAGGCGGCGAGGGGCTTCGCCTCGGCCTGACGCGCAGCAGGCGCAGCAGCCGCAGCCGGCGTGCTCACCGCGGCTGGTTTCTGCCGCGTACGCGCTGCAGGCGCCGCTGTCGGCGTCTTCCGGCTTGCAGGCTTCGCAGCCGGGGTCCTGGGCGGTGCGGGGAGACGCTCGGCCAGCGAGCTGTCCTCCTGCTTGAGCGTTTCACGCAAGCGCGACTGGGTGTTCTTCGTGCTAACCATGAATCATCCTTCGATCAGTCCGAGTACGGCCGAGACCAGTTGCTCGACCTCCTCCTGGGCTGCGGCCGCAGCGCGGCCGAGCCCGAACACGGAGGTACCGCGCACGGCGCTCAGCGCATAGGCGCTGCGCTGCGCCAAGGAGACATCCAGCACCGGCAGCTCGAAATCCTGCAGCACGTCGAGCACGTCGCCCGCCAGTGCAGTGCGCATCACCCGGTTGGGCAGCAAGGCGCCGCGCAGCGCAGGACGTTGCTGCTGGCGATCGAGGATCAGACGCTCGATGCCGCGCGTCGCCCACAGGTCGGTCGGGCTGGGCACCACCGGCACCAGCGCGAGGTCGCACAGCTCGAGCGCGCTCATGGTGTGCGGGTGCTCGATCGACGGCGGGCAATCCATGACCACGATATCGACGCCGTTGGCGACGGGCTTCAGCGTGCGCGCCATGTCCTTGGGCTTGCCCTGCAGGCGCACCAGCTGCGCCGGGAAGGGGCTTTCGGGCGATGCGGATTCGGCCCAGCGCGAGGCGCTTTCCTGCGGGTCGAGATCGGCCAGCGCAACGCGGTAGCCGGCCAGTGCCAGGCCCGCCGCCAGTTGCATCGCCACCGTGGTCTTGCCCGATCCGCCCTTTTGCGAAATGAGGGCAATCAGCGTGGGGGCGCTCATGTGTCATCCGGAAAAGGTAATACGGCAGGATGCTATCGCAAGCGTCGCCGCGGGTGTGTTACACATCGCATTTCACCTCTGGCTCCCGAGCATGGAAAGCCCGTCCCTCCTGCGCCGCCTTGGCGCCTTCGTGCGCACGGAATGGCGCCATCTCACCACCATCAACCCCAGCACCCGCCGCTGGCAGATGCCGCTGGCCGCCGCCCTCGCCTGCGGCCTGCCACTGGCGGTGGGGGCCGGATTCGGCCGGCTGGACTACGGGCTGATCTCCTCGCTCGGCGGACTGGCCTTCCTGTACCTGCCGAACACGCCACTGAACCATCGCATGGTGTGGATGATGGCCTGCAGCTTCGGCATGTCGGCCAGCTACGCCGTGGGTGCGATCGGCCATTTCATGCCGGTGCTGATGGTGTGGATGCTGAGCTTCGTCGCGATCGTGGTGACGATGGTGTGCCGCTTCTACCGGGTCGGGCCGCCCGGCAGCCTGTTCTTCGTCATGGCCGCCTCGATCGCGGCCTACACGCCAGGCACCGTCGAGGAGATCCCGCTGAAGGTCGGCCTGCTGACGATGGGGGTGCTGCTCGCCGCACTGATCGGCTTCCTCTACAGCCTCTACATCCTGCGCCTGCAGCCGGCTGAACCGGTGGCACCGCTCCCGCCCCCCACCTTCGACTTCGTGGTGTTCGACGCGGTCGTCATCGGCGTCTTCGTCGGCCTCGCGCTCGCGATCGCGCTGGCCCTGCAACTGCCCCGTCCCTACTGGGTGCCAGTCAGCTGCCTTGCGGTGATCCAGGGCGTGACGCTGCGCGCAGTCTGGAACCGCCAGCTGCACCGCGTGCTGGGCACCGCCCTGGGCATGCTGCTCGCGTGGGCCATCCTGATGCTGCCGCTGACGCCCTGGAGCGTGAGCCTGCTGGTGGTCATCCTCGCCTTCATCATCGAGAGCACGGTCGTACGGCACTACGGGTTCGCGGTCGTGTTCATCACGCCGCTGACCATCCTGCTTGCCGAAGCGGCCACCTTGGGCCACGCCGTGCCCGCCGAACTCATCCAGTCGCGCTTCATCGACACCGTGCTCGGCTGCCTGGTCGGGCTCGTCGGCGGCATCTGCCTGCACAGCCCGCGCTTCCGTACCGTCGTCGGCGAGCCATTGCGGCGCCTGTTAGTGCAACGCACGTCACGCTGAGGCGCACGGACACGGGGGGCGGCAAGGCGATTTCCGGTATTCTCGCCAGGTCGCCCGCGCCCCGCCAGAGTGCGCAGGCGCGCTTGCCCTCCATCCCTGCAAAATGAGTTCCCGTTGAGTGCGCCGACCGAACCGCGCGTTGTCCGGACCGACCGGCTGATCGATTCCCTGCTGCTGCCGCGGGCAATCGTCTTCGTCTGCGCGATCCTGCTCGCCGGCCTCAACAGCCTGATCGTCCATCAGCTCATCGAAGGGCGGAAGGAGGCGCTCGTGCGCGGCGACGAAGCACAGACGCTGCAGCACCGGGCGCTGCTGTCGCAGATCGAGCAGACGCTGAACCTCTACGAGTACGTGGTGAGCGACCTCGCGGGGCGGCGGGACACACCTGCGCTCGGCGACGAACTCCGCAGGCTGGGCGCCCTCGACGCCAAGCTGATCGACCTGCTCATACTGTCGCGGGACGGACAGATCCAGCACTGGTCGAACGACGGTCCCCGCCCCGACGTCACCGATCGCGAATACTTCACTGCATTGCGCGACGACCCGAATCGGCGGCTGTACATCGGCCCGGTCCGTGCCTCGCGCGCCTATCCCGATCGCTGGTTCTTCAGCCTGAGCCGTCCGCTCCGGGCGGCCGATGGCAGCTTCGACGGCGTGATCGTCGCGATCATCGACCTTTCAGTGTTCAACCGCGACCTCGCCGAAGCCCTCGAGGTCGAAGGGGCAGGGCTGGGCATCATCAAGGCCGACGGCCACGTCATCACGCGCCTGCCCGTCATGACCAACCGCCCGACCGAGGAAAGGGTAAAACTGCCGGACGACCTGCCGCCGGCCGATACACGCCCCGGCCTGATCAAGCGTGAGGACATCTCACCCTTCGACAAGGCACTGCGCCGGCAGACCTGGACCTACATGCCCGATCACGAACTGTGGGTCATCACCTCGATCACCCGCGAACGCATGTTGAGCCTGTGGTGGTCGAGCGTAAAGGACGCAATTCCATTCTGGATCGCGCTGAACCTCGTACTGGTCGCCGGCGCCTTGGCAATGCTCGCCGCCTCGCGGCGCAACCAGCGGAACATGCGCGCCCTGCAGAAACTGACCTCGAGGCTGGAAACGCAGGCCTCGGTCGACCCGCTCACCGGTGCCTACAACCGCCGCCAGTTCGACGTCCTGGCCGATCTCGAATTCAAGCGAACGCGCCGCCACGGCGGGTCCGTTTCGCTGCTCGCGCTCGACGTCGACCACTTCAAGCGGATCAATGACGAGTGGGGTCACCCCGAGGGTGACAAGGTGCTGCAGACGGTCGTCAGGGTCATCCGCGACCGCCTGCGCAGCACCGATATCCTGGCCCGCTTCGGGGGCGAGGAGTTCGTCGTGCTGATGCCGCATACCGATCTCGAGCAGGCGCTGATCGTCGCCGAAACCCTGCGCCACTGCATCGCAGAGGCGGCTGCGCACGACACCAACGCCCTGCCTTGCCCGGTCACGGCCTCCTTCGGCATCGCGACGCTCCGACCGGGCGAAACGCATCTGTCCGACCTCATCCGCCGCGCCGACATGGCGCTCTACGCGGCCAAGCGCAAGGGCCGCAACCGGGTCGAGATCGAAGCCGCCTAGCGGCCCCTGCGCAACGCCCCCCTCGCCCCGGCAGCGGTCCGATTGAACTTCGTCCGGCCGGACGGCCTCCATTGTCACCGGGCGCCATGTCCGTCGACATCACCCGAAACCTCACGAGTACGCCATGCCCCGATTCGCCCTTCCTTCCCTGCTGATCCTGCTGACCCTCGCCGCCTGCAGCGGTCCGGTCGAAGACACCCGGCCCGGACAGCCGGTGAAGCAGCGCCAGGACGCCTTCAAGGCCATGCTGCGCAGCTTCGAGCCGATGGGCAAGATGCTGCGCGACAACCGCTACCAGCCCGACGAATTCGCCCGCCTGGCTTCCGAGCTGGTGAGCCGCCGCGATGCGCCCTGGGGCCACTTCGGGCCCGATACCAACTACCCCCCGACCAAGGCCAAAGCCGCGGTGTGGGAGCGCCCGCAGGCCTTCGAAGCCGAGCGCATCACCTTCTTCGCGTTGACCGACGCCCTGGCGCAGGCCGCGCAGACGCGCGACAAGGCAGCCGCCCAGGCGGCCTACGACAAGGTCCACGCGAGCTGCAAGTCGTGCCACGACGAATTCAAGAAGTAAGCCGGCGGGACTTCTGAACACCACCGCCAGGACAACCACCATGCGCCCCAGGGCCGCCCCCGACTACCTCGCCGGCTACCCGCCGCATCTGCGCGAACAGGTCGCCGCGCTGATCGAACAGGGCCGCTTCGCCGAGGTACTCTGCAAGCGCTATCCGCACGCGCACACGGTGCGCTCCGACGGCGCACTGTACGACTACGTGCAGGTCTTGAAGGCAGAGCACATGCGTGCGGCACCGCCACTCAGCAAGGTCTGCTTCGACAACACGCTGCACGTGATCCGCAACGCGCTCGGCACCCACACCGCAGTCTCGCGCGTGCAGGGCAGCCGCCTGCAGGCCAAACGCGAGATCCGTGTCTCGACGCTGTTCCGCGAGGTGCCGCTGGCGTTCCTGCGCATGATCGTCGTCCATGAGCTCGCGCACCTGCGCGTGCGCGAGCACGACAAGGCCTTCTACCAGCTGTGCCTGCACATGGAGCCGCAGTACCACCAGTACGAGTTCGATCTGCGCGCCTATCTCAGCTATCGGGACGCGGCAGGGGCGCCGCTGTGGGCGGGCTGAACACGGCGCGGGCAAGGCGCAGTCGATCGCAACGATTGAAAACGCCCATGCAATTGCGGCCCCGATTTGAAGGAAAATAATGGTTTCGCCGGCCGCGGCGCCCCGTGCCCGCCTCGCCGGCCCCGAATTTTTCCTTCAGGAAGCGACCATGCTGCAAAAATTCCCCGCCTTCGCCGGCGTTCCGGGCCCTGTCGTCGTGATCGTCATGGATGGCTACGGCATCCCGAAGCATGACGTGGGCAGCGCCATCGACGCCGCACGCAAACCGACGCTGGACCGCCTGTTCGCCAAGTACCCCAACATCCGCCTGCGTGCCCACGGCACCGCGGTCGGCATGCCGTCGGACGACGACATGGGCAACTCCGAGGTCGGCCACAACGCGATCGGCGCCGGCCAGGTCTACGCGCAGGGTGCCGCACTGGTGGCCAACGCCATCGCCGAAGGCGCGATCTGGCAGGGCGAGGCCTGGCAGCAGATCGTCGCCGGCGCCAAGGCCGGCCGGGGGGTGCTCCACTTCATCGGCCTGTTCTCCGACGGCAACGTGCACAGCCACATCGACCACCTCAAGGCGATGGTCGTGCAGGCCAAGGTCGAAGGCGTGAAGACCGTGCGCATCCACGCCCTGCTGGATGGCCGCGACGTGCCCGAGACCAGCGCGCTGGACTACGTCATCCCCTTCGAAGCCTTCCTGCGGGACATCAGCACCGGCGGCTTCGACGCCCGCATCGCCTCCGGCGGTGGCCGCCAGACCATCACGATGGACCGCTACGACGCCAACTGGCCGATGGTCGAACGCGGCTGGCGGACTCACGTGCTGGGCGAAGGCCCGCAGTTCGCCAACGCCACCGAGGCGGTGAACGGCCTGCGTGAGCGCAACCCGGGCACCATCGACCAGGACCTGCCCGAGTTCGTCATCGCCGAGAATGGCGATCCGATCGGCACCATCGAGGACGGCGATTCGGTCGTGTTCTACAACTTCCGTGGCGACCGCGCGATCGAGATCACTCGCGCCTTCGTGGAAGAGAACTTCACCGAATTCGACCGCGTGCGCACCCCGCGCGTGACCTACGCCGGAATGCTGCAGTACGACGGCGACCTGCAGCTGCCCAAGCGTTTCCTGGTCGCACCGCCAGCAATCAAGGACACGTCCAGCGAGTGGTTCAGCAAATCGGGCCTGGCGCAGTACGCCTGCTCCGAGACGCAGAAGTTCGGCCACGTCACCTACTTCTGGAACGGCAACCGCTCGAACAAGTTCGAGGGCGAGACCTGGCAGGAAGTCCCCAGCGACGTCGTGCCCTTCGAGCAGCGGCCGTGGATGAAGGCGGCCGAGATCACCGACGCGATGATCGCCGCGCTGCAGTCCGGCCAGTACAAGGTGCTGCGCTGCAACTACGCAAACGGCGACATGGTCGGCCACACCGGCAACTTCCGCGCCGCGACGATGGCGATCGAGGCGGTGGACCTGGCGCTGTCGCGCCTGCTGCCGGCGATCGATGCCGCAGGCGGGGTGGCGCTGATCACCGCCGACCACGGCAACGCCGACGAGATGTTCGAGCTCGACAAGAAAACGAAGCAGCCGGCACAGAACAAGGACGGCTCGTTCAAGGCCAAGACCGCGCACACGCTGAACCCGGTGCCGCTGGTTCTCTACGACAACGTCAGCGGCGGCAGGCTGGACCTGATACAGACCGACACCGCCGGCCTGTCGAACATCGCCGCCACCGTCGCCAACCTGCTCGGGCTGCAGAAGCACGACACGTGGGACGAGAGCCTGCTGAACGTGAAGTGATCCGTGCGGCAAGGTCGTCCAGGCCGACCGGCGGCGCATGACGCCGCGCCTGGACGATGGCCGGGAAACGGCAGGGCATGTGCCACGCTGGAGTCCGGCCCGCGCCCCGGCAGGAAGTCCTTGCCGGGGCGGGCCGACAGCGGCGCCGGCATCCTCGCGACGATCAATCTACAATCGTGCGACTCGCCTCGAAGGACCGCCGCTCATGATCCGCGTCATCCCCGCCAGCCTGACCCTCGCCTTTCTGGTTACCGCCTGCACCGTCCAGCCGCCCAGGGTGGTCGAGCCCGACAGCGGCATCTCCACCCAGGCCGGTCAGTTCGAGTTCGCCCTGCCCAGCGGCGACTACCGCTGCGAGCAAGGCATCCGTCTGGCGCTGCAGCGCGAAATGCGGGACAAGGTCAATCACCGCCTACAGCTCGACTGGAATGGGCGTCACTACCAGCTCGAGCGCGACCCGTCCTATTCCGGCCTGCCGCGCTTCGAGGATGCCGCCAGCGGCCTCGTGTGGATCGACCTGCCATGGAAGGGCCTGCTGCTGGATGGACGCACTCAGGCCCCGCTCGCAAACGAGTGCCGCGCGGCCTGAGCAGCCTGCCGCGGCGTAGTCAGGCCGCCGCCCTGCGGAAGAAGCGGCGGAACCAGCCGCCGTCCTGACGTTCGCGCTTTTCGGCGATGATGCCGATCATGTTCGCCTTCACCGCGCCGACATAATCGCTGTCATCGCGCTTGATGTGGTTGACCAGCCAGGTCGCGAGCAACTTGTACAGTTCATCGCCGATGTCGTCGCCCAGGCGGTGACGCTCGACGTACTCATTGACCCGCCGCACGAACAGCTCGTGCACACGCTTGTGCGGCTTGCTGAAGGCGTAGCCCGCCTCTTCCTGCAGGCTTTCCTCGAAGGCAAAGTGCGAGATCGTGTATTCGACCAGTTCATCAAGCGTACGCCCGATTGCAGCCCGGTCCCGGGTTGCATTGGCCACTTCTAGCGCGTTGATGTAATTGACAATGCGTCGATGCTGCTGATCGATCACGTCGATGCCGGTATCGAGCTCGGGGTTCCAGGTAATGGGCACGCCGCTTTTCCTCCATGATGCCGGAAATGCCCAGAATCCGGGCATCCGAGGCTACGAGGATACAGACGGCACCAGATTGCCATTTTGATGTGCATCAAAGCGCCTCAAAGTGTGGCAACACGACGCCCACGCAATGCAGGCTGGAATCGGGACGCGGTTCCGGTATGGCGGACGGCTCACTCGGCAGCGAGACCGGCCGCCGCACGTGCGCGTTGCTTGGCGGCCACGAAGTCACCGCGCGGAATGTAGAGCAGGTCGCCGAGCTTCAGCATCAGGTGCGTCTCATGGTGGCTCAACTGCCCATCCGCATAGGCGACCTGCCACAGGTACTCGACCATCCTCACCTTCTGCTCGGGGCTGAAGCCCCGGTTGAGCTTCGAGGTGAAGGAGTAGAGATCCGGCGCGTCGCGCGAGGTCGCATCGGCGAGCTCCATCAGGCGCGCGACTTCGTCCTCTCCCAGAGCGAATTTGACCGCGAGCGCATCGACCGCGGCCTGACGCTCCTCGTGCCCGCAGTGGCTGTCGGCACGCATCATCTCGATCAGCAGGACCGCGGCCGCGAGCTGGAGGGTGTGTTCCGGTACGGCGAGTTCGGCCGGCGGAGTCAGGGTATTGAAGAGCTGTTTCAGCGTTCTGAGCATGGGGTCGATACTTGGGAGAAACTGCAACGAGGGCCTGCTTCCGTCAGTCCACAGCAGCGTGTCGCGAGTTCCCGCGCCGGACATGGCGATGCGCGGCTAAGGCCATGAAAAAAGCCGATGTCCCTCGCGGGACACCGGCTCTTCTGCCTGCACTGGCCGGGGTCTGCCCGGCCTTCGATCAGGCGGCGCGCGCGGCCTTCAGGATGGCGTTGAGCGTCGCGCTCGGGCGCATCACGGCCTTGGTCTTATCGGAATCGGCCTTGTAGTAGCCGCCGATATCGGCCGGCTTGCCCTGCACCACCGTCAGCTCCTCGACGATCTTGGCTTCGTTGTCGCGCAGGGCCTTGGCGAGCGGCGCGAACCGGGCGGCCAGTTCGGCATCCTCGGTCTGCCCGGCCAGGCGCTCGGCCCAGAACATCGCCAGGTAGAACTGGCTGCCGCGGTTGTCGAGCTCGCCGGTCTTGGGCGACGGCGACTTGTTCTCGTCGAGCAGCCTGCCGGTGGCCTCGTCCAGCGTCTTGGCCAACAGCTTGGCCCTGGCGTTGCCGGTCTTGATGCCCAGGTCTTCCATCGACACCGCCAGCGCCAGGAACTCGCCCAGCGAATCCCAGCGCAGGTGGTTTTCCTGAGTGAGCTGCTGGACGTGCTTGGGCGCCGAACCGCCGGCACCGGTTTCGTACATGCCGCCACCGTTCATCAGCGGCACGATCGACAGCATCTTGGCCGAGGTGCCCAGTTCCATGATCGGGAACAGGTCGGTCAGGTAGTCGCGCAGGATGTTGCCGGTCACCGAGATCGTGTCCAGGCCGCGCACCACGCGCTCGAGCGTGTAACGCATCGCGCGCACCTGCGACATGATCTGGATGTCGAGGCCGCTGGTGTCGTGATCCTTCAGGTAGGTCTTCACCTTCTTGATCAGCTCGTTCTCGTGCGGACGATAGGGGTCGAGCCAGAAGATCGCCGGCATGCCGGAGTTGCGCGCGCGAGTCACGGCGAGCTTGACCCAGTCGCGGATCGGCGCGTCCTTGACCTGGCACATGCGCCAGATGTCGCCCGCTTCAACGTTCTGCGACAGCAGTACCTCGCCGGTGGCAAGGTCGGTGATGTTGGCGACGCCGTCCTCGGGGATCTCGAAGGTCTTGTCGTGCGAGCCGTATTCTTCGGCCTTCTGCGCCATCAGGCCGACGTTCGGCACCGTGCCCATCGTGCGCGGGTCGAAGTTGCCGTGCCATTTGCAGAAGTTGATCATCTCCTGGTAGATGCGGGCGAAGGTCGATTCCGGCATGACGCACTTGCTGTCGTACTGCTTGCCGTCCGAACCCCACATCTTGCCGCCCTGGCGGATCATGGCCGGCATCGAGGCGTCGACGATGATGTCGTTGGGCGAATGGAAGTTGGTGATGCCCTTGGCCGAGTCGACCATCGCCAGCTCGGGGCGGTGCTCATGGCAGGCGTGCAGGTCGCGGATGATCTCGTCGTGCTTGGACTCGGGCAGGGTCTTGATCTTCTCGTACAGGTCGACCATGCCGTTGTTGACGTTGATACCGAGCTCTTCGAACAGCTTGCCGTGCTTCTCGAACGCATCCTTGTAGTAGATCTTGACGCAGTGACCGAACACGATCGGGTGCGAGACCTTCATCATCGTCGCCTTCACGTGCAGCGAGAACAGGATGCCTGCTTCGCGGCAGTCGTCGAGTTCCTTCTCGTAGAACTCGCACAGCGCCTTCTTGCTCATGAACATCGAATCGATGATCTCGCCGTCCAGCAGCGAAACCTTCGGCTTGAGCACGATGGTCTTGCCCGACTTGGTGATCAGCTCCATCTTGACGTCGCGCGCCTTGTCGAGCGTCATCGACTTTTCGCCGTGATAGAAGTCGCCATGGTGCATGTGGGAGACATGGGTCTGCGACCACTGCTTCCATTCACCCATCGAGTGCGGGTGCTTCTTGGCGAAGTTCTTGACTGCGGCGGGGGCGCGGCGGTCGGAGTTGCCCTCACGCAGCACGGGGTTGACCGCCGAGCCCAGGCACTTCCCGTAACGGGCCTTGATCGCCTTCTCTTCGTCCGTGGTCGGGTTCTCGGGATAGTCCGGAACGGCGTAGCCCTTCTCCTGCAGCTCCTTGATGCACGCCTTCAGCTGCGCAACCGATGCGCTGATGTTGGGCAGCTTGATGATGTTGGTGTCGGGCAGCAGGGTCAGGCGGCCGAGTTCGGCCAGCGTGTCCGGCACGCGCTGCGCCTCGGTCAGGAATTCCGGAAACTCGGCCAGCACGCGACCGGCGACCGAGATGTCGGCCTTCTCGATCTCGATGCCCGCCGGCTCGGTGAAGGTACGGATAATGGGCAGGAACGCGCACGTGGCGAGCATCGGCGCCTCGTCCGTGAGCGTGTAGATGATCTTGGATTTCCCCTCAGCCATTCTTTTCCCCTAGATTCTGGTCTTGTGACGCCAACGCAGTGGCGGCTCCCGGTCGACATGCGCGACACGTGGACGTGCTTTCGCAGCAGGGGGGAAAATACCACGCATCGCCTCACCCCGGCACCCGGAAAACGTCAAATCCGCAAGGTAAATCGCCTACCGCGGGCCTCAGGCCTGCATGCATGGCTCGGCGGACGCGCGTGCCGCGATGTCGCGCCGCTCCACCGCCTTCAGCATGAACAGCAGCAGGGTACCCAGCACCATCATGCCCGCGGCCAGGTAGAGCCCGCCGGCGTAGCTGCCGAAGCTCGCCGCCAGCCAGCCGGTCGCCGCCGGGCCGATGATCTGCGCGGCACCGTAGGAGAGGGTCATCTTGCCCATCATCTTGGCCGGCCGCGTCGGGTAGTAGCGCCCGGCCATCGTCAGCACCAGGCTGACCATGCCGATGAAGGTGCCGCCGAACAGCAGCGCGCCGAGGATCGCACCGCCCAGCCCGCCGACGACCACCGGCAGCAGGATGCCGACGATCTGCAGCATCGCGGCGAGAATCAGCGCATTGAGCTCGCCGGTGCGGCGCGCGACGAAATCCCACACGATGCAGGCCGGCGCCGCCGCCAGGCCGATGGCAAGAAAGCTCAGCGTGCCGCGCCCCTCCAGGCCCGGCAGGCGATCGACGATGGCGACGATGAAGGTCGCACTCACCACGTAGCCCACCCCCGCGCAGAAGTAGGACGCCATGAACAGGCGCAGGAACAGCGGGCTCGGCGGATTGTCGTGCATCGGCGCACCGGTCTTGGTCACCGGGCTGGTGTCGGGCGCCGGCAGCCAGCCCAGCGCCGGCACCAGCAGCACGCAGGCGATGGCGGAGAACGCGAACCACTGCTCGCGCCAGTCGAACGAGGCCCCCATCAACGCCACGGCGGCCGCACAACCGGCGATGCCCAGGCCGATGCCGGCAAAGTGGATGCCCAGTTCGCTACGGTGGTTATGGCGGATCAGCCAGTTCAGGATCAGACCGGTCCCGAGCAGCATGGCGGCCGCGCTGGACAGGCCGGCAAAGTAGCGCGACACCGCCCACAGCGTCACATCGGTGGTCAGGCCCATCATCAGCGTGGTCAGCACCGCGACCACCATGCCGACACGGAACAGACGGTCCTTCAGCACCAGGTCGCTGATCGACGCCGCGATCAGCGCGCCCGTCAGATAGCCCGCATAGTTGATCGCCGCCAGCCAGCCGCCCTCGGCCAGGCTCAGGCCGGCCTGCTGCTGCATCAGTGGCAGCAGCGGCGTATAGGCGAAGCGCGCGACACCCAGCGCGAGAATGAGGCTGAAGATGCCGGCGCCGAGCACCTTCATGCGTTGGATCTGGTCGTTCATGGCGTTCGTGTGATGTCGGCTCGTGGATACCGAACGATAGTCGGCGTACGATATCGATACAAGCGAATCTTATAGAACGAACAGTTCTTTTTTGGAGATAGCGGAATGGAGCTCCTCGCCCTGCGCACCTTCGAAGCCGTCGTCGACGAAGGCGGCATCCTCGCTGCCTCGCGCAAGCTCAACACCGTGCAGTCCAACGTCACCGCCCGCATCCGCCGGCTGGAGGAGGAACTGGGCACCGAGCTGTTCTTCCGCTCCGGCCGCGGCGTCGAACTCGCCCCTGCGGGTCGCGTGCTGCTCGACTACGCACGCCGCATGCTCAACCTCGAACGCCAGACGGTCGCCGCCGTGCGCCACGCCGGCGACGAGGCGGGCGAACTGCGCATCGGTTCGATGGAGACCTTCGCCGCGCTCTACCTGCCACCTGCACTGAGCGAACTGCGCGCCACCCACCCCGCGCTGGAGCTGCGCGTGCGGGCCGATACCAGCGCAACGCTGGTGGACCACGTGCTCGCCCACAAGCTGGACTGCGCTTTCGTCGCCGGCCCGGTGGTGCATCCAGCGCTGCAGTTCGACGAACTGGTGGTCGAGGAACTGGTGCAGGTCTTCGCCCCCGGCACCGATCCGGTGCTGAGTCCGCTGATCCTGTTCCGCGAGGGCTGCGCCTACCGCGCACGTGCCATCGCCCTGCAGCGCGCGCTAGGCCATGCCCAGGCCGACGCGATGGAGTTCGGCACGCTGGAAGGCATTCTCGGCTGCGTGTCGGTCGGCCTGGGCTGGACACTGATGCCGCGGCGCATCGTCGCGCAGTCGGCGCATGCGCGGCGGCTGGAGATGCGCGCTGTGCCGGCCGAGATCGGGCTGGTGCCGACCGGGATGGTGTCGCGCAGATCCGATGCCCCACCCCGTGCACTGGCGACACTCGCCAACCTCATCCGCACGCAAGCGACGGCGCACTGACCGCCGTGCGTCCATGTCGCGCGGCGATTAGTGCGCATCCTCACAGCGTTCGGGCGTCGATCCAGGTGACGCGGCCCGTCCTGCGCCTGACCTCCTCGTACATGTGCGCCGTACCGCCGGAGCCGTCGCCACCGTCGCCGCTCCACAGGCAGAGGAAATGCACGCGGTCGATCCCCAGCGCCAGGGCCGTGTACAACAGCCAGCGGTTGCAGCGCTCGTAGGGATCCATCCACGCCGTGGGGCTGATCCAGGGCAGCGGGCCCAGTTCAGCCGGCATCGTGCGCGGCGCATCCGGCAACCCGGCACGCAAGGCGCGATAACGCGCGCACCAGCGCGCGCCGTCCGTGGCGGGCCGGACCGAGCGCTCGATGAACGCCGGCTCGGCAAAGGGCAGCATCAACTGCAGGCGCACGCCGCGCACCTTGCAGGCCTCGAGAAACAGCAGGTCGCCCCCGCTGGCACCCTGGGCCAGCGCCAGGTCGCCGGGGCCCGCGCCGAGCGCATCGAGCGCCGCCGCGATCCTCCGTGCCGCGATCCCTTCCTTGTCCGGCGGAAAGCGCGGGCTGGCACGATCGGGGGCGTCGATCATGTGCCCGCTGAACAGGAACACGCGCCGCGGCTGCAAGGGCGGCGTGCTGCGGGCGATCTCCCGGTCGATGATCCCGAGCGCCGCCGCCGTCTCGCGCGGGCGGAATTCGAGGTCGCGCAGCAGGCACAAGGTCTGGCGGCTGAAGGCGAGCGCAAACCAGTCGCCGTTGGCGGCCGCGGCCGTGGCGCCGTAGGCCCGGCAAACCGTCTCGAGCGGTTCCACCAGCAGGCACAACGCGGCATGACTCGCGCGGGCCCTGCAGTCCTGGGGGTTGCGTTCCTGCGCGCTCAGCGCCGCCCATCGCACCCCGCCGACGAGGTCGTCGATCGGAGCCGGCTCGCCGTCGCCCCCCAGATGGCGGCGCAAGCTCTGCAGCATGAGCGTCTTGACGCCGGAACAATGGTGCGCGGGATCAATGACGAAGGCTTTGCGATACGGTTCGATCGCCTCGGCCAGCGCAGCATCTTCGGACTCCGCGGCCCCGCGCAGTTCCGCCGCAGACGCGCCGTCTCGCCACCAGCGGCTCACCCAGTTGTCCGTCTCGATGCGGCCTGACAGGGCCCACACCCCGGCATCGCGCGGATACGCCTCGCTCAGCCGGCGCACCCATTCGCGCGCTTCCTCCAGACGTCCCAGGCGACCGAGGCAGACGGCCTTCCGTTCGCGCGCCGGCTTGTGTCCGGCATCGAGCGCGAGCACGGCCTCGAACTGCTCGAGGGCAAAATCGTGATGGCGCAGCTTGAGCAGGACTTCACCCGCCGCGTGGCGGGCCTCGATACGCAGCGCGCGCGTCGGCATCTCGTCGGCCAGTACCAGGATGTCACCGGCACGGCCGTTGTGCCGCGCCACTGCCATGCGGCGCATCCATTCTTCGCAGGCGACACTGAACGCGTTGCGCACCCCCGGCAGAAGGGTTTTCCAGTCCGGCTCCCGCAGGTGCGGCAGCAGGCTGTACACCGGACTCCGCTGGCGGTCCTGCCAGGCCTGCAGCGTCGCCTCCGCCATGCGGGTCAGGGCCGCGCGATCCTCGGCCAGTGTCGCGGGGTCAGGCCGGCCGTCCTTCAGCCGGTAATGCAGCTTGTGCTCGGTGTAGCGGTCGAAGGGCTGCGCCGGCCGCGGCCCCTGCACCAGGATCACGCCGTGCGCGCGCAAGGCGTGGCGCACCCCGAGCTCGTACCAGACATTCGGGTCGTCGAGCGTGAGGTCGGCCACCACCAGATCGGCGAGCAGCAACTCCTGGAACAGGTCGGTGCGGATGTCTCCGGCACGCAGTTCCTGCTCGACACGAAACGCCTCCAGCCCCGCTGCCGCCAGCGCAGGGACCAGGTAATCGTCGTAGATGCGGTTGAAGTCGATCGGCGAGCCGTCGTGACCCGGCTTGATGCCGAACGGCATGGCGACGAAGACATGAGGCTTCATGGGCCGCTCCCCTTCACGCACTGCCCCGGATGCGATGCGGCGGGTGCATCGCGCTGCAGCGCCTGCCCTAAGCATAACCGCCGTGGGTAAACTGCGCATTCCCACGCTTCCCGCTTCCCACCCCAGGCCTTGCCCCGATGCTTCGACTGCGCATCCTGCTCCTTCTGCTGCTCCTGCCCCTGATCGCCCTCGCCCAGCCGGCAACCCGCCCCGTCGCCAGCGAATTGCAGGCACGGCTCGACACGCTCAGCGAACGCCAACTGCCCGAAGCCGAGTTGCGCGCCGCACAGCAGGACCTGCAGCAGGCGCTCGCCCAGCTCGCTGCGGCGGAGGACGCCCGGCGCCGGCTCGCGGACCTGCGCCGGCAGCTCGACCAGGCACCAGCGCTCATCAGCGCCGCGCGCGACAAGCTTGCGCGCCAGCAATCGACGCCACCCGCCGCGCTCACCATCCCGCCGACAGAGAAGCTGGACGCACTCGAGGCCCGGCTGGCACAGGCCAACGCCGAACTCGCGCGCTGGCGTGCCGAACTCGACCAGGCCAGCGCCCTCAGTCTGCGCGCCAGCACCGAACGTACCCAGTCCGAGATCGCTGCGACGCAGACCCGCATGCAGAACATCGAATCCGCGTTGCGCAGCGGTCGCGAGGCGAACCGTGCGCTCAGCGCCGAACGCCGCGAGTCCCTGGCGGCCGAATGGCATGCACTCGATGCGCGCGCCGCACTGCAGCTGGCGGAACTGTCGGGCAGCAGCCAATTGCAGGAACTTGCCCAGGCGCAGCGCGAACTGGCCACCTTCGAGCTGGGCGAGATCGAACGTGGCATGGAGGTCATCCAGGCCGCGATCGGCGAACGCCGGCGGGCACAGACCCTGCAGACGGTGCAGAAGCTGGCCGGCCAGGAAACCGCGGCCGCCGACGGCAGCCTGCTGGCGCGCGAGACCGCCACCAACCAGACGCTGTCGGCCTACCTGCTGCGTGCCACCGAGCAACTCGCCGTACTCAAGCAGCGCAACCTCGACACCCGCCAGCGCCTCGACGCCCTCAACCGCAACAGCAACCTGATCGCCGAACAGATCAACATCCTGCAGGGCAGCCCGCTGTTGTCGCGCATCCTCAACGAGCAGCGTCGTGCGCTGCCCGTCCCGAGCGTCGACACCGAACTGACCCACCAGATCGCCGACGTCCGCCTCTACCAGTTCGAGCTCAACAAGCAGCGCGAGGCCCTGGGCAGCCCGGCGGCCTACCTCGACACACTGCTGGCCGGGCAGCCCGCGCCGCCCGACAACAGCGAACGCGAAGCCCTGCTTGCCTTGCTCGAAACACGGGCAGAACTCCTGGAGCGCCTGAACCACGAGCTCAATGCCGTCCTCGGTGAATCAGTCAGCCTGCAACTGCACGAGACCCAGCTGCAGGCGACCGCCGACCGCTTGCGCGCGACACTCGATGAACAGATCTTCTGGGTGCCCAGCAACCGCCCGCTCGATCTCGAATGGGTGAAGAGCCTGCCCGCGGCGCTCGAGCAGCAGATCGCGGCCATGCCCTGGCGGACCGTGACCACGCAATTGTGGGAAGGCTTGCTGGCACGCCCCTTGGTGCTGCTGCCGGTACTGCTGCTCTCGGTGCTGCTGCTGGTGCGCCGGCGCTGGCTGCGCGACAAGCTCGCCAGCCTGCACGCCGACATCGGCTACGTGCGCCGCGACACGCAATATCACACGCCGCTGGCCATCCTCCTCAACCTGCTGCTGGCCCTGCCGGTGAGCCTGCTGCTGGGACTTGCCGGGCTCGCCCTGCAGATGGACGGACGCGGTCAGAACATGGCACTGGGCATCGGCCTGATCGACATGGCCGAGGCCTGGCTGGTGTTCTACACCGCCTACCGCGTGCTGTCGCCCGGTGGCGTGGCCGAACGCCACTTCGAGTGGCGGCCCGAGCTGATCCGCGCCCTGCACCGCCGGCTCAGCCGCCTCGGTCTGGTCGTGCTGGCGGTGGTGCTGGTCGTCGCCATCGCCGAACATCAGCCCGAACGACTCGCGGACGACGTGCTGGGGATGCTGACCCTGCTCGCCAGCTATGCCGTGATGGCCTGGCTGATGGGCCGCCTGCTATCGCACCAGCGCCCGCATGATGCGGCACCGTCGCCCTTGCGTGTGGTGATCGGCCTCGTGCTGGCACTGATGCCGCTGGCGCTGATCGGTGCGCTGGCGATGGGCTACTACTACACCGCGCTGAAGCTCACCGGTCGCCTGATCGACACGCTGTTCGTGCTCATCGTCTGGCGCCTGGCCGAGGCCACTGCGGTGCGTGGCCTGGCCGTGGCGGCGCGGCGTCTGGAACACAAGCGAGCGGTCGAACGGCGCGAGGCAGCCGAGCGCGAAGCCGGGCTCGAGGTCGCGAGCGACCCCGAGATCCTCGAGCGGCCGGTGATCGATGTCGAGAAGGTCAGCCAGCAGTCGCTGCGCCTGATCCGCCTCGGCCTGCTCGGCACGCTGCTGGGCGGCCTGTACTGGGTGTGGGCCGACCTGATCACGGTCTTCGCCTACCTCGACAACATCACCCTGTACGAGTACGCCAGCGGCACCGGTGCCACCGCGACCCTGGTGCCGATCAGCCTGCGCGACGCACTGGGCGCGCTGGTCATCGCCGCGCTCGCGTTCGCGCTGGCCAGCAACCTGCCCGGCCTGCTCGAAGTCCTGGTGCTGTCACGCATCAAGCTGGCGCAGGGTAGCGCCTACGCCATCACCACGCTGCTGTCCTATCTCATCGCTGGCATCGGCATCGTCGCCACGCTGGGTACGCTGGGCGTGAGCTGGGACAAGCTGCAGTGGCTGGTGGCGGCACTGTCGGTGGGTCTGGGCTTCGGTCTGCAGGAGATCTTCGCCAACTTCATCTCCGGTCTGATCATCCTCTTCGAGCGCCCGGTGCGCATCGGCGACGTCGTCACCATCGGCAACCTGTCGGGCACGGTCAGCCGCATCCAGATCCGCGCCACCACGATCACCGACTTCGACCGCAAGGAGATCATCGTCCCCAACAAGACCTTCGTCACCGGCCAGTTGGTGAACTGGTCGCTGACCGACACGGTGACGCGGGTGACGGTGAAGGTGGGCGTCGCCTACGGCTCCGATCTGGCGCTGACGCGCAGGCTGCTGCTCCAGATCGCCGACGAAAACCCGCGCGTGCTGAAGGAGCCGGCGCCGATGGCGCTGTTCCTCGCCTTCGGCGCCAGCACGCTGGACCACGAGCTGCGCATCCACGTGCGCGAACTCGCCGACCGCAACCTCGCCATCGACGAGATCAACCGCCGCATCGATGCGCTGTTCCGAGAGCACGGCATCGACATCGCCTTCAACCAGATCGACGTGCATGTGCGCAGCATCGACGGCAAGGAGACGCGACTCGAGACGATCTCCCGTGCCGCACCCCCAGCGGGAGACGAAGCGTCGCCGGCACGCTGAAACCCGCGCACCCAAACGAATCGCCCCGCGGCCCAGGACGGGCGGCGGGGCGATTCACACCGCGGCCGATGCCGCGGGTCGTGACAGGCTCAGCGCCCGATCATCGCGCGCAGGCGGGCGATGCGGTCCTGGGTTGCCGGGTGGGTCGAGAACAGGCCGCGCAGACCGCCCCCCGACAGCGGGTTCATGATCATCATCTGCGCCGTTTCCGGGTGCTGCTCGGCAGTGTGCATCGGGATGCCGCGGGCGTAGGCGTCGATCTTCGCCAGCGCGCTGGCGAGCGCCTCGGGGTCGCCGGAGATCTCCGCACCGCCACGGTCGGCGCCGAACTCGCGCGTACGGCTGATGGCCATCTGGATGATCATGCCGGCCAGCGGCGCGAGGATCATCATCGCGATCGACACGATCGGATTCGGGCGGTCCTCGCCGTCGCGGTTGCCGAACAGCATCCCGAAGTTGGCCAGCATCGAGATCGCACCGGCCACAGTGGCCGAAATGGTCGAGATCAGGATGTCGCGGTTCTTCACGTGGGCCAGCTCGTGCGCCATCACGCCGCGCAGCTCGCGTTCGGACAGCATGCGCATGATGCCGGTCGTGGCGGCCACCGCGGCGTTCTCAGGGTTGCGGCCGGTGGCGAAGGCGTTGGGCTGGTCCTCATCGATGATGTAGACCTTGGGCATGGGCAGGTCTGCACGCTGCGCCAGCTCGCGCACCATGTTGTACAGGTAGGGCGAGGTGCTGGCATCGACCTGGCGTGCGTTGTACATCTTCAGCACGGCCTTGTCCGAGAACCAGTAGGCCCAGAAATTCATCGCGCCACCCACGACGAGGGCAATCAGCATGCCTTGCTGGCCGCCGATGGCGGCACCCATCGCGCCGAACAGCGCGACGATGCCCGCCATCAGGATGGAGGTCTTGATCCAGTTTCCGAACATTGCGGGGTCCTTCCTAAAGATGCGGGTTGTTCAACACATGGGGGCGCAGGCGCCCGGCATCAAGCCGGACCGGCCTCGCCCGATGCGAAGCGTTCGCCGACAGAGACCGGAAATCCGCGCAGGAATTCCCCCGCTGGCAGGCGCTTGCTGCCCGGACGCTGTAACACCGTGCAACGCAAGGCCCCCTGCCCGCAGGCGACCAGCACCCCCCCGTCGTCGGCGGCCAGCACCGTGCCGGGCTCGCCCTGGGCGTCAACGAGCTGTGCGGACCAGAACTTGATGACCGTGCCCCGCAGCGAGGCAGCCAAGCCGGGGAAGGGGTCGAAGGCACGCATCGCGCGCTCAAGTTCGACCGCAGGCCGGGTCCAGTCGACCGTGGCCTCGGCGCGGCCGATCTTGGCGGCGTAGGTCACGCCTTCCGCCGGTTGCGGCACTGGCGTCAGGCCGCCCTTGTCCAGCTCGGCCAGCGCGCTGACGATGGCCTTGCCGCCGAGTGTCGCCAGACGGTCGTGCAGAGTGGCGGTGGTGTCGGTCGGCAGGATGGGCAGCGCGTGCGTCAGCAGCATCGCCCCGGTGTCGAGGCCTTCGTCCATCTGCATGATGGTGATACCGGTCTCGGCGTCACCCGCCTCGATCGCACGGTGGATCGGCGCCGCGCCGCGCCAGCGCGGCAGCAGGGAGGCATGGATGTTGATGCAGCCCAGGCGCGGCAGATCGAGCACGGCCTTGGGCAGGATCAGCCCGTAGGCGGCCACCACCAGCACGTCGGGCGCACACGCGACCAGGCGCGACCGCTGCTCGTCGGTGCGCAGCTTCTCGGGCTGGTCGACCTCGATGCCGCGCGCCAGCGCCAGTTGCTTCACCGGGCTGGGCGTGAGCTTCATGCCGCGGCCGGCAGGACGGTCGGGCTGGGTCAGAGCCAGCGGCACTTCGTAACCCGCCGCCAGGATGGCCTCGAGCGCGGCGGCGGCGAACTCGGGCGTTCCGGCGAACGCCACGCGGAGCGGAGCGACGGCCATCACGCGGTGATGCGCGCTTTCTTCGCCAGCTTGCCCTTGATGCGGCTGAGCTTGAGCGAGGAGAGGTATTCGACGAAGACCTTGCCGTCGAGATGATCGATCTCATGCTGGATGCAAACCGCCAGCAGGCCCTCGGCCTCGATCTCGCGCGATTGGCCGTTTTCATCCAGGGCGCGAACTTTCACACGCTCGGCACGGGTCACCTTCTCGTAGATTCCGGGTACGGACAGGCAGCCTTCCTCGCAGACCTGCTCGCCCGAACGCTCGAGAATCTCGGGATTGATCAGCGCCATGAGCCCGGACTTGTCCTCGGTGACGTCGATCACGACGACGCGCCTGTGGACATTGACCTGGGTTGCAGCAAGACCGATGCCTGGCGCCTCATACATGGTCTCGGCCATGTCGGCGACGAGTTGGCGGATGTCATCGTCCACCTGCTCCACCGGCGCGGCACGCGTGTGGAGACGGGGGTCTGGATAGCGAAGGATGGGTAGAAGTGCCATGAATGCTTGCCGCAATAAACCTTTAAGTGCAGAATTTCAAGTGATTTCACACGCATGCGCATGTGCTGAAGGAGTACGGCGGAATGCTTGCCGTTCCACTGCGCATTCGACATAACCAGGCCGACGGCGTTCCTCAGCTTGATCCGTACGCCCCGCTACCACCGGAAGCGATCAATGATCCGAATTATATTCCCTCTCCTCGTCGGCATTGCGACGCTCTTCAGCGGTGCATCGATCGCACAGTCCGGGATACAGCTCGCCGACGATGCGCCCGACAGCTACACGGTGATCAAGGGCGACACGCTGTGGGACATCTCCGGCCGCTTCCTGCGCGAACCCTGGCGCTGGCCGGAAGTCTGGCGCCTGAACCGCGACGAGATCCGCAACCCGCACCTGATCTATCCGGGTCAGGTGATCATGCTCGACCGCAGCGGCCCGTGGCTGACGATCGGTCGCCGCGTCGGGGGCAGCGACAAGCTGCAGCCGCAGGTCTACAACGAACAGCTCGATACCGCGGTGCCGAGCATCCCGCTTCACGTCATCGAGCCTTTCCTCAACAAGCCGCTCGTCGTCGACCAGGCTCGCCTCGAGGACGCAGCCACCATCGTCGCGACCGAAACCAGCCGCGTGCTGACCGGCTCGGGCGACACGGTGTTCGCCAAGAACGTCAAGCCCGACACCGAGGTCTGGCAGATCCTGCGCCCGGCCCGCCCGCTGCAGGATCCCGTCACCCGTGAAACGATCGCCTACGAGGCCGACTACCTCGGCACCGCCCGCGTGACCGAGCACGGCGAGCCCGCCACCCTCGAGATCCTGTCGGCGGTCGAGGAAATCGGCACCGGCGACCTCATGGTGCCGAGCGAGAGCCCCAGCGTATTCTCGTATGCGCCGCACGCCCCGGACCAGGAGGTGGACGGCCGCGTGATGTCGATCTACCGCGGCGTTACCGAGACCGGCCGCCTGAACGTCATCTCGCTGAACGTGGGCGCACGTGACGGCATCGAGCGCGGCCACGTGCTGTCGCTGTTCCGCAACCGCGGCGCCGTCGAATACAAGGGCGAGGACGGCAAGGAAGTCTTCAACCTGCCCGAGAAGCGCTTCGGCGTGGTGTTCGTGTTCCGCGTCTTCGACCGCGTGTCCTACGCGCTGGTGATGGAGACCGATGGCCCCGTGACCATCGGCGACGCAGGGCGCAAGCCCTGACCGGCAGGCGCCCTGCAGACACACTCTTGGCCGCGGACGATCTCGAAGACTGGCTGCGCCTGACCTCGGTACCCGGACTGGGGGCCGAAAGACAGCGCAGCCTGCTTGCGGCCTTCGGACTTCCGCAGCACATCTTTGCCGCGGGGCGCAGCAGCGTCGCGGACGTCGTCGGCGGCAAGCTGGCAGACGCGCTGCTCGCTCCCCCGGTGCGCGACCGCATCGACCCGGCGCTCGCCTGGGCAGCCGAGCCCGGCAGCCACGTCCTGACCCTCGCGGACGAGGCCTATCCGCGCAGCCTCCTCGAGATTCCCGATCCGCCGGTGCTGCTCTTCGTGAAGGGCGATCCGGGCCTGCTGCAGCATCCGGGGCTGGCCATCGTCGGTGCACGCAGCGCGACGGCACAAGGCATGGCCAACGCCGAGGCCTTTTCACTCGACCTCGCCGCCCGCGGCCTCACCATCGTCAGCGGACTCGCCGCCGGCATCGACGCCGCCGCGCATCGCGGTGCCCTCGCCGCCGGCCCCGCTGCGGGTCGCACGATCGCCGTCATCGGCACGGGCATCGACCGCATCTACCCCGCCCGCAATGCGGCTCTCGCACGCGAGATTGCGACCTGCGGCGCGATCGTCAGCGAGTTTCCACTCGGCACGCCGCCGCTGCAGCACAATTTCCCGCGCCGTAACCGCATCATCGCCGGCCTGGCGCAGGGCGTCCTGGTCATCGAGGCTGCGCTGAACAGCGGTTCGCTGATCACCGCGCGCCTGGCCACCGAGTGCGGGCGCGAAGTCTTCGCCATCCCGGGCTCGATCCATTCCCCGCTCGCGCGCGGCTGCCATCGCCTGATCCGCGACGGTGCCAAGCTGGTCGAGACCGCGGAGGACATCATCGAGGAACTGCGCGGACGCCCGGGCTGGCCGGCGCCGGCCGCGGCGGATGCCGAAGGCAGCCTGCCCGGCGCCACCCGCACGCCTGCCCAGGCCCACCTTCCCATCGACGACGAAGCGACACGAATGCTCGCTGCGGTCGGGCACGACCCCGTCGACCTCGATACCCTGTCTGCCCGTTGCGGCTTGACGGTCGATGCCCTCTACGCCATTCTGCTGCCGCTGGAGCTGGACGGACACGTCACCCGTTTGCCGGGCGGACGCTTCCAGCGCGCCTGAGAACCGCACTCCAACCTCCCCGCATGCGCCCTGCGCATCGCCTGCCGCATTCCCGCCGTTCCCCTGAGAGGCCGATTTGTTCGACATCCTCGTCTATCTGTTCGAAAGCTACATCCACGCCGACGCCTGCCCGGAGTCCGACCTGCTCGCCCGCAAGCTGTCTGCAGCGGGTTTCGAGGACGAGGAGATCTCCGAAGCGCTGGAATGGCTGGCCGGACTGCGGCGTGTGGCGCGCGAGATCCACCCGGGCACGGCACCGGATGAAGGCTCGATCCGCATCTACTCCGAGCAGGAACAGGCCCACCTCAGTCCCGACTGCCGTGGATTCCTCACCCTGATGGAAAGTGCCGGCGTGCTCGAAGGCGTGCATCGCGAACTCATCATCGAGCGCGCCATGGCGCTGGAAGGCTTCAACATCACGCTCAACCGGCTGAAGGTCATCGTGCTGATGGTGCTGTGGCAGCAGGAACACCCGATCGACACCCTGATGGTCGACGAACTCCTGAGCGAGGACGACGACTGGGATTACGCGCCGACCCTGCACTGACGCAGGCACCGGCACAGCTTGCAAGGCGCAACGCGGCGTCTTTATCATCCGCGGCTTCAGCCCCACCACTCCCGAGGCTGGCACCCGCCAGCCCGCCCCATAGCCAGAGAGCATGAGCAAGCAACTGATCATCGCGGAAAAGCCCTCCGTCGCACAGGACATCGCCCGTGCGCTGGGCGGCTTCACCAAGGAGAAGGACTACTACGAGTCCGACGACTACGTGCTGTCGTCGGCCGTCGGTCACCTTCTCGAGCTCGCCGTGCCCGAGGAATTCGAGGTCAAGCGCGGCAAGTGGACCTTCGCCCACCTCCCGGTCATCCCGCCGCACTTCGCGGTCAGGCCGATCGAGAAGACCGAGGACCGCCTCAAGCTGCTGACCCGGCTGATCAAGCGCAAGGACGTCACCGGCCTCATAAACGCCTGTGACGCGGGGCGCGAGGGCGAACTGATCTTCAACTTCATCGCCCAGCACGCCGGCACCAAGAAGCCGATGCAGCGCCTGTGGCTGCAGTCGATGACTGCGCAGGCCATCCGCGACGGCTTCGCCCACCTTCGTGCCGCCCAGGACGTCGAAGGCCTGCGCAACGCCGCGATCTGCCGCGCCGAATCGGACTGGCTGATCGGCATCAACGGCACGCGGGCAATGACCGCGTTCAACTCCAAGACCGGCGGCTTCCACCTGACGACGGTCGGCCGCGTACAGACACCGACGCTGGCCCTGGTGGTCGAGCGCGAAGACAAGATCCGCAAGTTCAAGCCGCGCGACTACTGGGAGCTGGAAGCCGACTTTGCCGCGGCGGCCGGACATTATCCCGGGCGCTGGTTCGACGAGAAGTTCAGGAAGCCCGAAGGCGACGAGCACGCGACCGCATTCCGCATCTGGGACAAGGCCCAGGCCGAGGCCATCCGTACCAAGTGCGAGGGCAAGCCGGGCGTAGTCACCGAGGAAGCCAAGCCTTCCACCCAATTGTCACCGCTGCTGTTCGACCTCACCAGCCTGCAGCGCGAGGCCAACGGCCGCTTCGGCTTCTCGGCCCGTGTCACGCTGCAACTGGCGCAGGCGCTGTACGAAAAGCACAAGGTGCTGACCTACCCGCGTACCGATGCCCGCGCCCTGCCTGAAGACTACATCCCGACGGTCAACGAGGTCATCCGCAACCTGCCCGGCCAGTACGCGCCCTTCGCCAACGAGATCGTCAAGCAGGGCTGGGTGAAGCCGAACAAGCGCATCTTCAACAACGCCAAGATCTCCGATCACTTCGCGATCATTCCGACCGGGACGCTGCCCAAGAGCCTGTCCGAAGCCGAGCAGAAGATCTACGACCTGGTCACCAAGCGTTTCCTGGCGGTGTTCTACCCGGCAGCCGAATATCAGATCACCACCCGCATCACCCGCGTCGAAGGCGAGGCCTTCAAGACCGAAGGCAAGGTGCTGGTCAATCCGGGCTGGCTCAGCATCTACGGCAAGGAAGCCGCCAGTGACGAGAAAGACGCCAAGGAGGGCGGCGGCCCGCAACTGGTGGCAGTGAAGCAGGGCGAAACCGTCACCACCGACGACATCCTGCTGAAGTCGCTGCAGACCAAGCCCCCGGCGCGCTTCAACGAAGCCACCCTGCTGTCGGCGATGGAAGGCGCGGGCAAGATGGTCGACGACGAGGAGTTGCGCGCGGCGATGGCCGAACGCGGCCTGGGCACCCCGGCCACCCGCGCACAGATCATCGAAGGCCTGATCACCGAGCAGTACATCCACCGTGACGGTCGCGAGCTGATCCCGAGCGCCAAGGCCTTCTCGCTGATCACCCTGCTGAAAGGCCTGGGCGTCACCGCGCTGACTTCGCCCGAACTGACCGGCGGCTGGGAGTACAAGCTGTCGCGCATGGAGCGCGGCGAACTCAGCCGCGAAGCCTTCATGCAGGAAATCGCCGACATGGCGCGCGAAGTCGTGGAACGGGCCAAGCGCTTCGAATCCGACACCGTGCCGGGCGACTTCGTCACGCTGCAGACACCCTGCCCGAAGTGCGGCGGCGTGGTGAAGGAGAACTACAAGAAGTTCGCCTGCCAGAGCTGCGACTGGAGCACCTGGAAGATCGTCGCCGGCCGCCAGTTCGAGTACGACGAGATCGAAACCCTGCTGCGTGAGGGCAAGGTCGGCCCGCTGCTCGGTTTCCGCAACAAGATGGGCCGGCTGTTCAATGCCGACATCGTGCTCAACGAGGACAAGCAGCCCGCCTTCGACTTCGGCCAACCGAAGGAGGGCGAGGAAGCCGAGGCGGTCGACTTCTCCGCCCAGGCATCGGTCGGCGCCTGCCCGAAGTGCGCCAGTGGCGTGTTCGAGCATGGCCTGGCCTACGTCTGCGAAAAGTCGGTCGGCCCCGGCAAGAGCTGCGATTTCCGCTCCGGCAAGATCATCCTGCAGCAGCCGATCGAGCGCGAGCAGATGGCCAAGCTGCTGACCGAAGGCAAGACCGATCTGCTGAAGGGCTTCGTGTCGGCGCGCACGCGACGCAAGTTCTCGGCCTTCCTGGTACGTGGCAAGGACGGCAAGGTCGGCTTCGAGTTCGAGGCCAAGGCGCCGAAAGCCGCCAGCAAGGCACCGGCGGCAAAGGCTTCCGCCGAAGGCGACGCCGATGCCGATGCCACCAAAGCCCCGGCAAAGAAACGCAGCCCGTCCCGCAAGGCCGGCTGAACACCGGCAAGAAGAAACGAAGGGCTGCCTGCGCAGCCCTTTTTCCTTTGCCTGGCGACCTGACGCTCCGGACGGTGGCGGCCGCGCTCAGGCGCCGGCGACTGCCTCCGGCATCGATACGCGGCCGACCGGCCTGGTCCCCGGCAGCTCGCTGTCGAAGATCGCACGCCGCAGGACGTCGATGGCACCGCTGCGCGGATAGGTGACCCGCCACGCCAGCGCGACGCGGCGCGACGGCTGAGGCTCGGCGAAGGGCCGCACCGCAACGAGCGGATTGGCCGCCATTCCGTCCGCGGCCGAACTGGGCAGCACGGTCACGCCCAGTCCGGTCGCCACCATGTGGCGGATCGTTTCCAGCGAACTCCCCTCCAGCGAGCGCTGCAGACCACCGATGTTGCGGCAGCTCGGACACACCTCGAGAACCTGGTCGCGGAAGCAGTTTCCGGCTCCGAGCAGCAGCAGCTGATCCTCGGCCAGCTGCTGCGCATCGACCTCGCGGTGCTGCGTCCAGGGATGATCGGCCGGCATCAGCACACGGAAGGGCTCGTCATACACGGGCTGCGCCACCACCCCCACCTCCTCGAACGGCAGGCTGATGATGATGACGTCGAGCTCGCCGCGCTTGAGCGCCTCGGCCAGGCGAGCCGTGTAGTTCTCCTGGATGATCAGCGGCATGCGCGGCGCCAGCTGGTGAACACGCGGAATCAGGCGCGGCAGCAGGTAGGGGCCGATCGTGTAGATCACGCCGACACGCAGCGGCCCGGCGAGCGGATCCTTGCCTGCAGCCGCGATCTCCTGGATCTGGCTCGCCTCCATCAGCACCTTCTCGGCCTGCGCCACGATCCGACGGCCCGTCTCGGTGATCTTGACTTCGGTGGCGCTGCGTTCGAACAGCTGGATGCCGAGTTCATCCTCGACTTTCTTCACGGCCACCGACAGGGTCGGCTGGGAAACGTGACATCTTTCGGCTGCGCGGCCGAAGTGACGCTCGTGGGCGAGGGCGACGAGATAGCGCAGGTCGGTCAGGGTCATGGTCTTACCCCCAGCGGGCGTGGCTGAAAGCCTGAATTGGGCGTCGCCCGATGTTACCCCGTCCACCCGTTTCCTGCGCAGCCCGATCACGCCCGGTATACTCGCGCCACCGTTCCTCCCGTACCCGCCGATGCCGATCCGTCCACGCCTCGCCCTCGCCGTCCTGCTCCCCGCGCTGGGCACGACGACGACTGCCTCTGCGATGGAGTCCGACGCCCACTTCTTCGAGTCGCTCCCGGTCGTGCTCAGCGCCTCGCGCCTGCCGCAGGCGCTGCAGGATTCGCCGGGCGCAGTGACGGTGATCGACGCCGACATGATCGCCGCCACCGGCTATCGCGACCTCGCCCGCCTTTTCCGCCTGGTGCCCGGCATGCAGGTCGCACAGGAACGTGGCAGCCAGCAATGGGTGACCTACCACGGCCTCGGCGCCGACTATCCGAACCAGATGCAGGTGCTGATCGACGGGCGCTCGGTCTATTCCCCGCACTATTCGGGTGGTGCGAACTGGAGCGCGCTACCGGTCCTGCTGGAGGACATCGAGCGCATCGAGATCGTCCGCGGCTCGAACTCCGCCACCTACGGCTCGAATGCCTTCCTCGGCGTGGTGAACATCATCACCCGTCACACCGGCGCTGAAACCGGCAACTCGGTCTCGACCCGGCTCGGCAGCCACGGCATTGCCGATCTCGCCGGCCGGGCCGTGCTGCATGACGGGCCACTTGGCCTGCGCCTGAGCGCCGAGGAACAGCGCGACGACGGCTGGTCGGGGCTGCGCGACGCGCAACGCCTGCGGCGCTTCAACCTGCGTGGCGACCTCGCGCTCGACGCGATGAATGCGCTGCAGTTCTCGGCTGCCTACAGCGACGGCCGGCTCGGCGTCGGCTTCCGCGACACCCTGTTCGACGGCAGCGGCGAGCGCGACCTCGAGCAAAGCGACTACACGCTGCATCTGGGGTGGCGGCACACCCCGAGCGCGGACGAGGAATGGTCGCTGTCCTGGTATCGGAACGGCGAACGGACCCGCGACGAATGGCAGGTCGATTCACGCGCCAACTGCGTGCTGACGGTGGTCTGCGATTTCCTGGCACGGTTGCCGCAACTGCGTGGCGAGGTCGACAACAACCGCCGGAGCGTACGCGACAACATCGAGCTGCAGCACCGCTTCAGCCCGACCGACGGGCTGCGCCTGCTGTGGGGGGCGGAGTGGCGCGAGGACCGTATCGAATCGGCCTTCCTGTTCTCGGACGGCCGCACGCCTTCGCAACGGGAGTGGCGCCTGTTCGGCAATGCCGAATGGCGCATGGCGCCCGAATGGCTGTGGAACGCCGGTGCGATGGCCGAGCATATCGAGGGCGACACGCTGCGGCTTGCCCCCCGCCTGTTCCTCAACTGGCAACTGGCGCCCGCCACCGCCTGGCGCGTCGGCTACTCGCGCGCCTGGCGCCAGCCGACCCTGTACGAACGCTGGGCCAACGTGCAGGTCAGCACCGACGTGTTCGGCGTGGTCAACCAGCGTCACACGCCCAATCCCGGCATCCGGCCGCAGCAGATCGACAGCTGGGAACTCGGTTATCTCGGCCCGCTGCCCTGGGGCGGGCTGGCCGACGTGCGCGTTTTCGACGAACACATCACCGACTACATCCGCCGCACCCCGGTGCTGGATCCGGCGCCTTTCGTACCCAGCCAGGCGCTGAGCGACATGCTGGGCGGCAACCCCTTCCTGATCCACCAGATCATGGGAGGCACGCAGTGGGCCAACATGCCGGACAAGGTCCGCCTCACCGGCATCGAATACCAGCTGACGCTGCGCCCGCGCGCCGGCACCACCCTGCTGCTGACCCACACGGTCATGCAGCGTCGTGCCGACGATCCGGCGGTGCGCCGCAGCGTTGCACCCTATTCGGCCAGCCTGACCTGGCTGCAGGAGATCGGTGCCTGGCGTTCGGCCGCATCGGTGCTGCACATGGGCCCGCTCGAGGCCGGGACCGGTTACGCCCCCGGGCAGCGCTACACCGTGCCGGCCTACACCACGCTCGACTGGAGCCTGGGCCGCAGCCTGCGCGTCGGCGCGCAAGCGCTCGAGATCCAGCTCACCGCCACGAACCTGCTCGGTGCCCACCAGGAACTGGCCCACAAGCCGCTTCAGGCCATGCCGCGCTACGCGGGCCGGGCCGCGAACGAGGCCGGCCGCCAGGTCTTCGTCTCGCTGCAGTTGCCGTTCTGAACGCCTGCGCGCATCCCGACTCGCACCTGATCGCCACGCCCCGCAGCGGACCTGCCGGCCGCACTTGATCCGCGCCCGACCCGTCCCCATGTGGCGTGTTGATGCGATAGCGGGAACAGGATGCGCAAAACTGCGTCCACCGCCACTGTCGGCATCGAAAATCTTATGGACTCGACCATGCGCAAACCTCTCCTCGCCACCGCCCTTGCCGTTTCCGTCGCCACCCTGCTGCCGGCGGCACCGCTCGTTCCCGCCGCCCACGCCCAGGCGACACCGGGTGCTTCGCTCGTCGCGCCCAACCGCTACGGCCTGCCCGACTTCGGCGACCTCGTCGAGCAGGTCGGTCCGGCCGTCGTCAACATCAGCGTCGTCCAGCAGCAGCAACAGGCGATGGCCGGCCAGAACCCGTTCGCCAACGACCCCTTCTACGACTTCCTGCGCCGCTTCGGCGTACCGACGCCGGGCTTCCCCGGCCAGCCCGGCATGGGACCACGCACACGCCAGGGCATCGGCTCGGGCTTCATCGTCAGCCAGGACGGCTACGTGCTGACCAACGCCCACGTCGTCGCCGGAGAGGATGGCGACGCGACGCTGTCCGAAGTCACCGTGACGCTGATCGACAAGCGCGAGTTCAAGGCCAAGGTGGTCGGCATCGACCGCCGCACCGACGTCGCGCTGCTCAAGATCGACGCCAAGGGCCTGCCCGCGGTGAAGATCGGCAAGCCTGACGATGCCCGCGTCGGCGAATGGGTCGTGGCGATGGGCTCGCCCTTCGGCTTCGACAACACCGTCACCGCCGGCATCATCTCGGCCAAGGCCCGCCGCCTGCCGGACGAGACCTATGTGCCTTTCATCCAGACCGACGTCGCGATCAACCCCGGCAACTCCGGCGGACCGCTGTTCAACCTGGCAGGCGAGGTCATCGGCATCAACTCGCAGATCTACTCGCGTTCCGGCGGCTTCATGGGCATCTCCTTCGCTATCCCGATCGACGTGGCGATGAACGTCAAGGACCAGCTCATCACCCATGGCCGCGTCCAGCGCGGACGCCTGGGCATCGCGATCCAGGGGGTGGACAAGGATCTCGCCCAGTCCTTCGGCCTGCCCGATGCGCGCGGCGCGCTGGTGGCCAGCGTGGAGCCGGGCAGTGCGGCCGAGAAGGCCGGGCTGCAGGCCGGCGACGTGGTGCTGGGCGTGGACGGCAAGCGCATCGGCGATTCGGCCGATCTGCCGCGCGTGATCGGCGAGAAGCGCCCGGGCACGCGCATCCGCATGGAAGTGTGGCGCGATGGCCGCAGCCGTGACGTCGTGGCCACGCTGGACGAACTGACCGCGGACAACGTCGCGAG
The DNA here is from genome assembly GCF_000310165.2 of Thauera sp. 63. Taxonomy (NCBI): domain Bacteria; kingdom Pseudomonadati; phylum Pseudomonadota; class Betaproteobacteria; order Rhodocyclales; family Zoogloeaceae; genus Thauera; species Thauera sp. 63. Next base: position 4,881 of record NZ_AMXC01000007.1, on the reverse strand, counting down.
CGCGCCGACGCCGAGCCAGGTCGAAAGCGTGAATGCCGGCATCGGCCTGACGGCGCGCCCCCTGACGTCTCAGGAGGCCGCCCAGTTACGCCTGCGCGGCGGACTGGTGGTGGAAGGGGTCGATGGTCCGGCGGCCCGTGCCGGCCTGCAGCGCGGCGACATCATCCTTGCGCTCAACAACCAGGCGGTGACCAGCGTCGCGCAGTTCCGCAGCCTGGTCGAAGCCTCCGGCAAGCGCTTCGCGCTGCTGATCCAGCGCGGCGAATCGCGCATCTTCGTGCCGCTGCGGCTGGAGTAAGCCGCAAATCCGGGCTGGCCGGCCGCGAACGGCGCCGGCCGGCCCCCGTCTCAGACGCGGAAGCGAGCCACCGATTCCTGCATGCGGCGGGCGAGTTGTTCGAGTTCGCGCGCCGCATTGACCGTCTGCTCGATGGCGACGTTGTTCTCGCGTGCCATGCCGGCGATGTCGTCGATGCTCGCGGTGACCGACTCGCTGGAACGGCGCTGCTCGGCGGTCGCGGCCGCGATACGGTCCAGACCCTCGCCCACCTCGGCCACCAGCGCATTGGCCGTCACCAGCACACGGGCCACGTCGTCGGCGACGCGGCGGCTCGACTCGAGGTGCTCCAGGCCGCTGTTGATCGCACCCTGCACCGAATCCGAGCGCTGGCCGATCTCACGCGTGATCTCGTCGATCTCGCCCGCAGAGCGGGCAGACTTCTCCGCCAGCTTGCGCACCTCGTCCGCCACCACCGCAAAGCCGCGGCCCTGCTCGCCGGCACGCGCGGCCTCGATCGCCGCATTGAGCGCCAGCAGGTTGGTCTGCTCGGCGATCTCGCGCACCTCGCTCGTCATGCGCGTGATGGCGACGGTGGACTGGACGAAATCGCCGACCGTGCCCGCCATCTGGCGCACCGCGGCCTCGACCTGGCCGACGCCCTCGACCAGCCGCTGCAGGCTCTCCTGGCCTTCGCGCGAACGCTGCAGGCTCTCGTGCGAACGCTCGCGCACCGAGGCCGTGCTGTCGGCAATGTGCGTGACGTTCTCCATCATCGTTTCGACCGCCGCCGCCGCCGTCACCGAACTGTCGTTCTGGCGGTGCGAGCGGATCGCCAGATCCGCGGCGCCACTCGCCAGGTTCTGCGCCGCCACGGTCACTTCGCCGGCCGCATCGCCGACCTGGCGCACCAGCGCGGCGATCGTACCCATCATGTTGTTGAAGGAACCCGCCGTGCGGCCGATCTCATCCTCGCCGCGGCGCTCGAGCCGGCGAGTGAGGTCACCTTCACCCTTGGCGATCTCGGACAGGCTGCCTGCGAGGGAGGAGAGCGGCCGGCTCACGAAACGGCGGATGAACAGGAACACGAAGCCGAGCAGGGGCAGGGACACGAGGAAGGCGAACAGCAGGCTCTTGTTGCGGAACTCGGCCACCGCGGCCTCGGCCTTTTCGAGCGAGATGCGCATGCTGACGAGCCCCAGCGGGGTCCCCTCGGCGACCTGATGGCAGGCGATGCAGTCCTTGCCGAGCCAGTTCTTCGACGCCAGCGAGGGCATCACGACGCGCAGGTAGTCGCCATGCTCGGCGCTGTGCTCGAGCACCATCATCGATTTACCGTCAGCCATGGCCTGGCGTTCGGCCTCATCCATGACCACCTCGCCCGCATTGCCGGGCCCGAAGATCGTGCTCACCGCTTCGCCGCGGATCACCTTGAGGTCGTGCACGACCGACAGTTCCTTGATCTGGTCGAGGAAGACATCGCGCTGGCCGACCGTGCCGGTGATCATCATGCCGGTCAGGCCGGCCATGGTCATCTCGTTGACCGTACCGGCGAAGTCCTTGGCCTGTGCAATCGCCATGTCACGACTCGCCTTGGTTTCCCAGGCGATCATTCCCCCCCAGGCAAGCACCAGCATGAGCCAGATGGCTGCGGTGAGCCGGACCCAGATTGGCGTATCAGCCATGCGGCGCATCATCGGTCCCCTGATTCCCAATATGAACTTGAATTTCGCCAAGATGACGCCAGTGTAGGCCAACGCAGCCCTTCGCCGTCGCCGGAATAGCGACGGATACCCCGCCCAGATCGGGCGACGGCAGGCAATCCGATGACCAATGACTGAACGGAGAGCGAACCGCTACACTGTCGGCGCTGTCACAGACCGGTCCGGAAACCTGAACCCGGACCTTCGATCCATCGTAACCACGAGGCAACACATGAAGAAGTCCATCGCCCGCGCCACCCTCGGCGTGATCGCACTGTCCCTGACGACCCTGGCCTCCGCCCAGGTCAAGCCCGAAGACCAGATCCGCTATCGCCAGGCTGGCTACTCGTTCATGAGCTGGAACATGGGCAAGATCAAGACCAACCTGGAAGGCAGCTACAACAAGGATCAGGTCATCGCCGCCGCCAATGCCATCGCCGGTATCGCCAACTCCGGCATGGGCGCCCTGTATGGCCCGGGCACCGACAAGGCGATCGGCAACGTCAAGACCCGTGTGAAACCCGAGTTCTTCACCGACGGTGACAACGTCGGCAAGATCGCGCGTGACTTCAACGCCGCCGCAAACGAACTGGCCAAGGTCGCCGCCAGCGGTGACGCCGCCGCCGTGAAGACTGCCTTCGGCGAAGTCGGCAAGAACTGCAAGGCCTGTCACGACAAGTACCGCCAGGAAGACTGAGACGGGTCTGCGACCCGGACAGGCGCCCCGATGAGGCGCTAAAAAAGTCGGCGATCCACTCAGGCGGATCGCCGATGACGGGAACGGCGGCATCCTGCCTCTCGCTGCAGGGCCCCGACGATGACCGGTGTGCGGAGGAGACCACGACCCGGTATCGAGACTTCATTCTGCACACGAACGCGCCCCGGGCATGCAATAAACCGGCAACAGGGCGCCACGGCAGGCCGGTCACGCCACGCTTTCGACATCGCGACACAAGTACTGCCGATTCTTGCTACGGCTCACGAATGCGCGTCTTCAGAATTCCTCACGGAATCCCCCACATCCTGGACTGGAGACGTCATGCGCCTGAAACTGCTGCTTCCCCTGCTGCTCACGCCGGTCGTGGCGCAGGCACAAACCTGCGAGACCACCGTCGGCAGCGCTGACACCATGACCTTCGACGTACGCAGCATCACCGTGCCGTCGAGTTGCGAGACCTTCACCGTTCATTTCCAGCACCGCGGCCGCATGCCCAAGACCGGCATGGGCCACAACTGGGTGCTGGCCCGCAGTGCCGACGTCGAGAGCATCGCCAAGGCCGGGGTGGCGGCTGGCGCGGAGAACAACTTCATCGCGAAGGGTGACGTGCGCGTGATCGCCGCCACGCCCTTGCTCGGCGGCGGCGAGAGCGCTTCGGTCAGCTTTCAGGTGAGCGCGCTCGGCAAGGACGAGAAATACACCTACTTCTGCTCCTTCCCCGGCCACTGGTCGATGATGCGCGGCAGCCTGAAGCTGGAAGGCTGAACCTTCAGGCACGCGGGATGCGCGGCCGGGCCACGATCCGGACACGCATCCCGAGGCCTGCCGACGGGTTGGCATCCATGCATGCGCCACAGCGCATGCACTCGCCCGACCTCACTGCCTCTGCCTGCCCCGAGACGATCGGTGCCAGCACCTGCGGCTCGGGGCAGGCCCTCACCGACGCGCTCCGTTCGCCCATCCCGGATGCACCGACCTGCAGCCGTCCGAACCGTCCGAGCAGGGCATAGAACGCCCCCACGGGGCAGAGATGCCCGCACCAGCCACGCCGGCTGTACAGCAGGTCGAACAGGAAGAGCACCACCAGCAGCCAACTGCCGCTGCTGACACCGAACATCAGTTCGCGCTGCAGCAGGGTGATGGGATTCACGATCTCCCAGGCCAGGGTCGATCCAGCCGCCGAGGCGCACAGTGCAGCGGCCAGGACGCCATAGCGGACATGTCGCGATACCGGGACATGGCGCCGGATGCCGAGGCGGGTGCGCAGCCAATGGGCCAGGTCGGTCAGCAGATTGATCGGGCAGATCCAGGCGCAGTAGAGGCGGCCGCCCAACGCCGCGTACGCCACTGCGACCACCAGCGCGCCGATGAGCGCGGCCGCCCCCAGGGCCTGGCCCGCCAGCAGCGCCTGCAGGGCGACGAAAGGGTCGGTGAGATGGAGCTGTCCGAACCAGGTGCTCGACGCCAGATTGCCGGTCACCACCCGGCCCAGACCGGGCAGTTCGTACATGAAGGCGGCGAGCACGGCGAGTTGCACGCTGCGCCTTGCCAGCAGCCAGTATGGGAAGCGGCGCCGCATCGCTTTCATCCGCGGACCCCGCCACGCCCGGCCGCATTGGCGCCCGAGCGGCCGATGCCCAGCGCCCGGGGCAACACCCGGATCGCCGCATGCGACAGCACGCAATGCTTCTCGCAGCTGCCGCAGCCGGTGCACTGGTCGGTATTCACCGTGGGCACGCGGATCACCGCGCCATTGCGCACGATCTCGCGCAACGCGATCGCTTCGCCGCGCACCGGGCACACACGCACGCATACCCCACAGCTCAATCCCTTGTAATTGAGGCAGCTCTCGTGACCGACCAGTACCGCCACGCCCATGTCGGCCTCGCGCACATCGACCAGCAGCGGGTCCAGCGCCCCGGACGGACAGGCACGCACGCAAGGCAGGTCGGCGCACATCCGGCACGGATCCTGGCGGGCGACAAAAAAGGGCGTTCCGATCGGGGCGGGATCGTCCCAGTCCGCCAGCTTCAGGATATCGAACGGACAGCCCTGCACGCAAAGGCCGCAGCGTATGCAGCGGGCGTCGAAATCGGCGTCGGGCAGGGCGCCGGGCGGCCGCAGCATGTGCGCGGCGCGTGCCGGCCGCGCACCCAGCAGGCCGCGGGCCGCGAGGGTGGCGA
>NZ_AMXC01000006.1:0-190669 GCF_000310165.2 Thauera sp. 63 | reverse complement strand
CCGGCGTCGTCGCCGATCAGGCCGCCGCCCGGGAAGATCAGCCGCGGCAGGCTCTGCAGGCCGCCCGCGGCGATCGCGCGCGCACCATAGGCCAGGCGCTTGCCGCCATCGAGATACTTGCGGATCTCGGGGTGGGTCTTGTAGCGCTGCATCTCCTCGAAGGGCGACAGATGCGGGTTGCTGTAGTTGAGCCCGACCACGTAGCCCACCGCCACCAGGTTGTCCTCGAGGTGATAGACGAAGCCGCCGCCGTAGGTGGCGGTGTCCATCGGCCAGCCCGCCGTGTGCACCACCAGGCCCGGGCGATGGTGCTCGGGCTTCACTTCCCACAGCTCCTTGATGCCGATGCCGTAGGTCTGCGGGTCGGCACCTTCGCGCAGTGTGTAGCGGGCCTCGAGCTGCTTGCCCAGGTGGCCGCGACAGCCTTCGGCGAACAGCGTGTACTTGGCGTGCAGCTCCATGCCCGGCTGGTGGTGCGGACCCGGCGTGCCGTCACGGTTCAGGCCCATGTCGCCGGTGGCGACGCCCTTCACCGCGCCCGCCTCGTCGAACAGGATCTCGGCCCCGGCAAAGCCCGGATACACCTCCACGCCCAGCGCCTCGGCCTGCTCGCCCAGCCACTTCACCACGTTGCCCAGGCGCACGATGTAGTTGCCGTGGTTCACCAGGCAATCGGGCAGCAGGCCGTTGGGGGCCTGGCGCGCGCCGGTCTCGGTCAGGAACAGCACCTTGTCCTCGGTGACCGCGGTCTTGAGCGGCGCGCCCCGTTCCTTCCAGTCGGGGATCAGCTCGGTGAGCGCCTGCGGGTCCATCACCGCGCCCGACAGGATGTGCGCGCCGATCTCGGCCGCCTTCTCGATCAGGCACACCGAGACGTCCTGGCCCTTCTCGGCGGCCAGCTGCTTCAAGCGGATCGCCGCCGACAGCCCAGCAGGGCCACCGCCGACGATCAGCACGTCGAATTCCATCGCTTCGCGTTCGATGCTCATGAAAACCAGACTCCGTATGGAAAACCGCTGCTCAGGCGCTCGCCTTCGCTGGCTCGCGCCAGTCCGGCACGATGCCCTGCTCCAGCGCGAACGGCTGGGCCTGGATGGTGCGCCCCTGGAAGGCCGGCGCCGCGTCTGCCGTGGCAAGCCAGCACAGGACGGCTGCCGGCACCTCGGGCGGCGCAACGCCCTTGCGCATTGCCAGAACCCCCTTGTCGCCGATGGTGGCGTGCAGTGCCTCGGTCGTGACCACGCCGGGATTGATCGTGTAGGCACGGATGCCCTGGTCGCCGAACTCGGCCCGCAACACCCCGGAGAGCCGCGATACGGCGGCCTTGCCGGCCCCGTAGGCGTAGCCCCATCCGCCCTTGCCGGCGGCAACCGGAGGATCGCTCTCGCCCGCGCCCGAGGTCACGTTGATCACCGTCGCCCCGCCCTGCTCCAGCATCGCGGGCAGCAAGCACTGCGTCAGGACCACCGGCGCGACGACATAGCCCTGGAAGACCCGCTGCAGGGTGTCGAGTCCAAGAGACATGAAGGGGAGATTGAGATCACTGCCCTGGTAGATCGCGCTATTGACCAGCACATCCACCCGACCGAAGCGAGCCAGCACGGCGGCAGCCGCCGCACGCACGGAATGCTCGTCAAGCAGGTCCATGCGTACCGCCAACGCCTCACGGCCCAAAGCGCGCAAATCCGCCGCGGTTTCCTCAAGGCTGCCGGCGAGCGGACGGCCATCAGCGTGCGTGAGGGCATGCTCATGCGTCTCACCCGGCTCCAGGGTCCGCGCGCTGATCGCCACATCGAACCCTGCACGTGCAAAAGCGAGCGCGGTCTCACGCCCGATTCCCCGGCTTGCGCCGGTGATGAAAGCCACCCTGTTCATGCCAACTCTCCCGCAAGACGCGCCACTGCCAGTCTAACGATGCCCCCCGCCACCACATCGTCGGTTCGGACCATGAAAAACCGGCCTCGAGGGCCGGTTCCACAGTGATTGACACCGGAGGCGCCAATCACAACGTACTCAGAATCGATCGCTGCGGCTCATGCCGTCCATGCCTCCGTCCACGAAGACCACGGTCCCATGGACGAAACTGGCCTGCTCAGACTGCAGGAAGGACACCACGTTGGCGATCTCGTCCGGCGCGCTGTTGCGTCCGATCGGCGCGACGAAGTTGCGAATCGCCTCACCGTAGCGAGGATCTGCCCTTGAGGCATCGAGCAGCGGCGTCTCGACAGCACCCGGCGCGATCACATTGATGCGTATCCCTCTGGCCCCGAGCGGAACGGCCTTCCTGCGCGCAAATACCGTCACCGCGTACTTGGAGCCGGCATACGCGGCCTGAGGCATGGCTATCGCATCGGCCTGGCCCAGGGCGCCGGCCTCGTCACCGGCAAGCATCGCGGCCACCATCGGCATCTTGTCCATGCCAGGATGCACGGAGGCGACCGAACCGATCAGCACGACCGACGGTTTGCTACCACGCGCCAGTGCTTCCTCGAGCCCATCGACAAGCTCCGTCATGCCAAAGTAATTGACGCCGACAATTACGCTACTCGACGGTGCAGTCGGCCCGAGTCCCGCACAACACACGAGTCCGTCGAGCACGCCATCGCATGCCGCCAGCGCTGCCTCTACCGCCGCCTTGCGACCAGCGGCCGTGGACAGATCGGCCACAATATCGGCATGCTGTCGATCTATGCCAATGACACGATGCCCTGCTTTCACCAGTTGCTGGCAGACGGCTGCGCCAATACCGGACGCGGAGCCAGTGACAACGGTAACGGTCATGAGAAACTCCTTCGATGGCCGAGAGGCCGATTGATGTCGGATCAGTATCTCCACCCTATCCTTCGACTCGCATCGTCCAGGCGGACTAAACGCTCCGCCGGGCATTCAGCCTAGAATCGTGCATCGCCACGCCCTTCCAGGAGCGAACGCCATGAGCTCGTTCAAAACCGTCGTCCTCGCCATGCTGCTCGGCAGCTCAGCACTCACCAGCCCGAGCCACGCAGCGGAAACCGCGGCGCAGACCAGCGCGATCCGCTCAACGGTCAGTCCAGAGGCTGCCAGGACGCAGACACTGCTCGACCGCGCTGAAAGCCACCTGCGCGAGAAGGGCGATCAGGCAATGGCCAGTTTCAGCCGTGCAGGGGAATTCGTCGATGGCGAGCTATACGTCTATGTGATCGATATCGAAGGCAATTTCCTCGCCAGCGGCGGAAGCTCGACGACCCTGATCGGACGGAATGTGACCGACCTGACCGACTCGCAAGGCCGTCACTTCATCCGCGAGATCCTGGACGGCGCAAAGGCGCAGCCTGCAGGACGCGTCGAGTACCGCTGGAACAACCCGATCCGCGGTCGCAACGAGCCGAAGATCGCGACCTATCGCCGGGTCGGAGACAGGATTCTCGTCGTCGGCTACTACGCCCCCTATGCGAGCTTCGAACTTGCGAAGTCCCTCGTGTGGCGCGCCGTGCATGAGCTGAATGTGAGTGGCGAGACGGCGATCAGCCGATTCAACAACCTGAACGGCGGCTTCATTCAGGACGATCTGTACGTGTTCGTGATCGGCCTCGACGACGGCATCGTGCGAGCGCATGGGGGCCAGCCGCGCCAGGTCGGGCGCAAGGCCGCAGACCTCACCGACGCGAATGGCAAGCGCTTCCTGCTGGAAATGATCGAAGTGGCGAAGCAGCGTGGCGAGGGCGAGGTCAGCTACACCTTCCGCAACCCGCTGACGCTCAAGAACGAGAACAAGCGGAGCTACATCGTCCGCGTGGGGAACTACCTCGTCGGCGCAGGCGCCTACGTCGGCCCCGCTCAGTAAGCGCCATGCCCCGCGGCGCATCGCGCTGCGGGGCGCAAGACCTCAGTTGTTCCGGCTCAAGGCGGCCACGCTGTTCAGCATGATCCGAACCAGTTCGGTCTGACGCCGGACGCCGGTCTTCGAGAAGATGGAGCGCAGATGCGCGCGCGCCGTGTTGCGCCGGATGTTGAGCGCCTCTGCCGCCTCTTCCAGGGACAGGCCGTTGGCCAGCTCCATCGCCAATGCGGTTTCGGCCGGCGTCAGATTGAACAGCTGTTTCGCCGCAGCGGTGCTGGCGAGGGACTTGCCGGCCGCATCGCGGATATACACCACGGCCGCCGGCTGTCCCTTACCTTCGGCCCACTCCTGCGAGGGAACCGGCTCCACAACGACACCAAGGCTGACCAGGCCGGACGGTCTCGACACGGACATTGCCGAGGCGACCGCAAGCGGGTCACCGGAATGCCGTGCGAAAGCACCGCGGATCAACTGCTGCAGTTCGCGATTGTCGCTCGGGTAGGACGCCTCGAGCCTTCCCCCGACCAGCTTCAACCCATCGTTGGCGGACAGGATCTCCCGCGCGATGAGGTTCTGCTCGAGCACCTTGCCGCTGTCGTCGAGCACGATGGTGCCGACGGACAAGCGGCCGATCGCCTGTGAATAAAGGGTGCCCAGGGACTCGCTGCGGTCGAGCAGATTGTGGATATGCAGCGCCCGGCGCAGATGCGGCAGCAAGGCCTCGCAGCGCGCACGGTCCAATGCGCTGAACTTCGGCGCCGTTTCCGCACGGGTGATGCGGAAGCGCAACTTGCCCGAGTCCGGCGTGGCGATGTCCGCACCCATCACGTGAAACACATCGACCGGTGCACACCAGTGCAGGTAATAGGGCATGCGTCGCCATTCCGCCTCCGTCATCAGGTCCTCGACGGTAAAGACCTTGTCCACCGACTGATTGACGAAGGGCGTCATCGAATGGCCGTAGGGCAGGTAGGTGACCTTGTCGCCCCCTTCCACGCCCACGTCAATCATCATGCCCAGGTTGCTTTCATCGGGACTGCGGAGGATCAGGGTGACGTAGTTGGCCTGGAACAGGACACGAAACATCTCGAGCGCCTCGGCCCAACGCCGACTGTCGAGGGAGGCGTCGTAAAGCGCCGATACGATGCGGTCGTATTGATCGAGTTCCAGTTCAATCTTGTTCAATGCCTTTCCCCCTCAATTCGATTCCGGCGGACCAGGCGGCCCGTCTCCTCAAGTCCCCGAAAGACTCCCCGTCAGTTCCGGCACGGCTTCAAACAAATCGGCGACCAGGCCGTAGTCGGCCACCTGGAAGATGGGCGCGTCAGGGTCCTTGTTGATGGCCACGATCACCTTGGAGTCCTTCATCCCGGCAAGGTGCTGGATGGCGCCCGAGATGCCGACCGCCACATACAGGCCGGGGGCAACGATCTTGCCCGTCTGGCCCACCTGGTAGTCGTTGGGCACGAACCCGGCATCGACCGCGGCACGCGAGGCGCCCAGCGCCGCACCCAGGGTGTCGGCAAGCGGCTCGAGCAGGCGCTGGTAGTTCTCACCGCTACCTATACCGCGACCTCCGGATACGACGATGGCCGCTGCGCCGAGTTCCGGTCGTTCCGACTTGCTCAGCTCGCGGCCGAGCACGCGCGACAGCGCCAGGTCTGGACCTGCCGCCAGCGACTCCACCGCCGCCCCACCGCCCGCAGCAGCGGCATCGAAGGCCGTCGTACGCACCGTCAGCACGTCCACCGCCTGGTCCGACTCGACCGCCACCATGACGTTGCCTGCATAGATCGGGCGCTCGTAACGTCCCGGCGCCGTGATTGCGACGACATCCGACACCGCGGCCACGTCCAGCAGGGCCGCCACGCGGGGTGCCAGATTCTTCCCGAAACTGGTCGCCCCGACAAGCACGGCACGATAGCCGCCCTCACCCGCCACCCGCTGCACCAGCACGGCCAGATTCTCCGCCAGCGGCTCCGCATAATGACCCGCGTCGACCTTCAGCACGCGCGCCACGCCGGCAATCCCCTGCGCCTGCGCCACAGCCGCATCGCACGCCGACCCGGCGACCAGTACGTCGATCTCGCCGCCAAACCGCGTCGCGGCCGTCACGGCATTCAGGCTCGCCGTCGCCAGGCGGCCGTTATCGTGTTCTGCAATGACCAGTGTCTTCATCGTCCGCCTCAGATCACCTTCGCTTCGTTGCGAAGCTTGTTCACCAGCTCGGCCACGTCGGCCACCTTGATGCCGCCCTTGCGCGCCGCCGGTTCGGCATGGCGCACGTTGCGCAGGCGCGGCGCGATGTCGACGCCCAGTTCGGCAACCTGCACCACGTCCAGCGGCTTCTTCTTCGCCTTCATGATGTTGGGCAGGGTCGCATAGCGCGGTTCGTTCAGCCGCAGGTCGGCGGTGACCACCGCCGGCAGCTTCAGCTCGACCGTCTCCAGGCCACCGTCGATCTCGCGCGTCACCGCAAGCACACCGTCGCCTACCACCACCTTCGATGCGAAGGTCGCCTGCGGCCAGCCCATCAGCGCGGCCAGCATCTGGCCGGTCTGGTTGGCGTCGTCGTCGATCGCCTGCTTGCCGCAGATCACCATCTGCGGCTGCTCGCGCTCGGCCACCGCCTTTAGCAGCTTGGCTACGGCCAGCGGCTGCAGTTCGGCATCGGTCTCGACCAGAATGGCGCGGTCCGCGCCCATCGCCAGCGCGCTGCGCAGGGTCTCCTGGCAGGCGCTCGTGCCGCAGCTCACCGCGACCACCTCGGTGGCCACGCCGGCCTCCTTCAGGCGTACCGCTTCCTCGACGGCAATCTCGTCGAAGGGGTTGATCGACATCTTCACGCCAGCCAGTTCGACCCCGCTCTGGTCCGACTTGACCCGCACCTTCACGTTGTAATCGACGACCCGCTTCACCGGGACAAGAATCTTCAAGGTGTTCTCCTTGGGAATTATCGGAATCTGGATGCTGGCTCAGGCCGTGAGTGGCTCGCGGCGCAGCATCACGACATTTGCATCGAAGCTGATCACCTGCTCGTCGCGCTGGTTGAGCAGCTCGAAGCGTGAAACCAGCACGCCACGCTCGGGCCGGCTGCCAGGACTTCGCTCGACGTGGGTGACGCGGGCGCGCAGTTCGTCGCCCGCCACACCCGGCCGGTGAAAACGCAGATTGTCCCAGCCGCGGCCGGCGATCGAGGCCGTCTCATCGGTCGGGATGGTGTGGCTGAGGCGGATCGTCACCGACAGCAGGTGGACGCCGGCCGCGAACAGCTGGCCGATCGGCGATTTCGCCGCCGCAGCTTCGTCCACGTGCGGCGGGAACGGGTCCCACTCGGTCGCGAAGCCCTTGATGTTCTCGGCGGAGAGCAGGTAGCGCTCGGATGATTCGCGCGGCTCGTCGAGGACCACGTCTTCCCAGTAGATCATGCGCTCACTCCCTCTGCGGCCGGGTAATCGGTGTAGCCCGCGGCGCCCGGCGTGTACAAGGTCTTGCGATCGAAGCGGGCGAGCGGCAAGCCGTCCCGCAGACGGCGCACCAGATCGGGGTTGCCGATGAAGTCGCGGGCGAAGGACACCGCGGCGCACTGGCCCATCGCGATCGCTGCATCCGCCGAGATCCCGTCGAAGCTGTCGTTCAGGATCAGCTCGCCGCCGAAGCCATCGCGGGCAAGCGCGAACGCATCGACCTCCGGCGCTTCGGCACGCATCACGTGCGCATAGGCCAGCCCCAGGCCGCTCACCTGCCGCAGCAGCTCGGCATGGGTGGCGACCGTGTCCTCGTCCTGGATGTCGTTGTAACTGTTGCCGACGCGGAAACGCAGGCCCACGCGCCCGGCGCCGATCGCTGCGGCCATCGCCTGCAGGCACTCGACCGCAAAGCGCACGCGATTGGCGACACTGCCGCCGTACCCGTCGGTGCGCTGGTTCGTGCCCGAGCACATGAACTGCATCGGCAGGTAGCCACTGGTGCAGTGCAGCTCGACGCCATCGAAGCCGGCTTCGCGGGCGTTGATCGCCGCCTGTGCGTGCTCGGCCACCACGGCCCGCACCTCGTCGGTGGTGAGCGCGCGCGGCATGTCGTAGGGCTGCATGCCGGCGCTGTCGGTGAAGACCTCGCCCGCAGCGCGGATCGCCGACGGCGCCACGGTGTCGACGCCCTCGCCCTTGATGTGATGGCTGCCGATTCGGCCGGCGTGCATGATCTGCAGCACGATGCGTCCGCCGCGTGCATTCACCGCGTCGGTCACCTTGCGCCAGCCGGCGATCTGCGCCGCGGTGGCGATGCCCGGCTGCCGGCAGTAGGCCTGGCCGGCCGCGCTCGGCCACGTGCCTTCGGCAACGATCAGGCCAGCTTCCGCGCGCTGCGCGTAGTGCTCGACCATCAACGCACCCGGTACGCCCTGCGCATCCGCACGGTTGCGTGTCATCGGCGCCATCACGATGCGGTTGGCGAGGCTGAATTCGCCCAGCTGCACGGGGCTGAAAAGATGGGGAAGCGCTGCCATGGCGGTACTCACAGGGCCGTGACCAGCACCGACGACCGACCGCCATCGACCGGCAGGCTGGCGCCGGTGATGTAGGACGCCTCGTCGCTGGCGAGGAACAGGATCGCGTTGGCGAGTTCCTCCGGCTGGCCCACCCGGCCCATCGGAATCAGCTTTTCGGTGTTCCGGCGCGAGGCCTCGTCGGCCAGCATGCCGGCGGTCGCCGGGGTTTCCACCACCGCCGGGATCACCACATTGACGCGGATGCCATGCGGCGCCCCTTCGGCCGCGGCCGCGCGCGAGAAGTTGTCGATGGCCGCCTTGGCCGCCGAGTAACCGGACATCCACGGCGTGCCGAGCTGACCGCAGATCGAGGACACGTTGACGATCGCGCCGCCCTTGCCCTTCATCAGCCGCATCGCGGTGCGCGTACCCCAGAAGGTGCCATCCACCGAAGTGGCGAAGTTGGCACGCCAGTCGGCGGTGCTCATCTCCTCGATGCTGCCCCAGGTGTAGGCCATGGCGTTGTTCACCAGCACATCCAGCCGCCCATGACGCTGCGCTGCAGCCTCGAGCGCCGCGGTGAAGCCTGCCTCGTCGCTGACGTCCGCCACCACCGCCTCGGCCTTGCCGCCGGCCGCGACGATGCCTGCGGCGACCTCGTCCAGCGGTTCGCGCCGCCGGCCGCACACCACCACGGTCGCGCCTTCCTGCGCCAGCCGCTGCGCGGTCGCCGCGCCAATCCCGCTGCCGCCACCCGTCACGAACGCCACCTTGCCTTGCATACGACCTGCCATGTCCTGTCTCCTTACGGCCGCTGCCACCCAACGCGCAGCGTGCAGCGTGTTGTTTCGATCAGCCTGCCGGCAGTCCGGCCACAATCGACCGACCCCCTGCCTGCAGGCACTTGGGATGTGGGTAGAGGGTAGAAAAACGGGCCTGCTGCGCCATCGTCCGATGGGACTAGCGACAATGGACGAGCATCGGCCGGGACCCCGCCCTTTGCGACGAACACCGGCACACGACGAATGGCGGGCAAGAAAGCCCGCCGTCCGTCGTGTGCGATTGAAGCCGCCGGAGCCTCGGACTCAGCCGGGGAAGCGCACCTTGACGCGCCCGGTGGTGGGCAGCGCCTGGCAGCTCAGCGTCCAGCGCTTGGCCAGGTCCTTGGCATCGAGCACCTCGTTGTGGCGCAGGTGCACCTCGCCCTCGACCACCTGGCACATGCAGGATGCGCACATGCCGGCCTGGCAGGAATGGGGCGCGTTGATGCCGGCCTTGAGCGCGGCGTCAAGCAAGGTTTCGGTGCCGGCGACCTGCAAGGTGTACGCCTCGCCGTCGAGTTCGATCTCCACCTCGGCGCGCTCGACCGTCGTCTCAGGCGCGGGTGCGGCGGCGTTGATGGCGGCGACGTCTTCCTCGTCCGGCAGCGACACGAAGCGTTCGACATGCACGCGCTCGGCTGCCATGCCGGCCTTGTCCAGCGCCGAAACCATCGCATCCATGAACAGGCCCGGACCGCAGATGAAGGCTTCCGCCGCCTTCCACGGCCGGGCCAGCTCGGCGAGCTGCGCCACCGACGGCACACCCTGCACCGAATCGAGCCAGTGAATGACCTGAAGACGGGCCGGGTGCGCCGCCGCGAGCGCGTTCAGCTCGTCGCGGAAGATCACCGAACGCTCGTCACGGTTCGCATACAGCAGGCAGATGCGGCCCTGCCCGTGCGCGAGCGCCGAGCGCAGGATGGAAAACACCGGCGTGATGCCGCTGCCGCCGGCGCACAAGAGGAAGTCGCCCTGCAACGAGGCCGGCGTAAACACACCCGCCGGCGCCATCACCTCGAGCACGTCGCCCGGTCGGACCTGGTCGCACACCCAGTTCGAGCCGCGCCCGCCCTGCACGCGCTTGACCGTCACGCGCAAGGTCTCGTCCAGCGTCGGCGCGCTCGACATCGAGTAACAGCGCGGCAGATGCCGGCCCAGCACAGGCAGGCGTAGGGTCAGGAACTGGCCGGGCCGGTACCTGAAGGTCTCGGCCAGCTCGGGCGGCACCTCGAACACGACCGACTTCGCGTCGTGCGTCTCCTCGGTCACCGCCCTCACCTTGAGGGCGTGATAGCGCTGGGCGGTCATCGTGCGTCGTACTCCCTGCCGATCGTGCGATCAGATGTAAGGATCGGCGTTGGGCATGCCGAGCATGACCGCACCATGCGCACGCGCATAGGTGTCGGTGTTGTTGGCAATGTGGCCGCGCGCCTGATGAATGTCACGGAACACACGCTCGATCGGGTTGCTCTTGTAGGTGCCGGACGCCGCGCAGGCACGCATCAGCTCGCTCGCCGCGGTTGCGCACTGCTTGGGCACCTGCGAAGCCTGGGCGCGCTGCATCAGGCGCTCCTCCACCGGCATGCGCTCGCCGGTCTTTGCGCACTCGACGATGCGGGCGTAGTTGCGGAACAGCACCAGCTTGAGCTGGTCGGTCGTCATCATCGCCTCGGAAACCGCCTGCTGCGCATTCACGTCCTCGGCCGTCTTCGCGCCATGCTTGCCGACGTGCGCCGCGGCACGTTCGCGGAAGTGGGCGATGGCACCATCGAGCGCACCGATGCAGGCCGACGACACCGCACGCTGGAACACCTGGGTGAAGGGAATCTTGTAGACCCAGCCCGGATTGGTCTGGCGGCCGGGACAACCGGCATCGCTGTGGTCGTTGGTGCGGTGCGTGCGATGCTCGGGCACGAAGCAGCCGTCCACCACGATATCGTGGCTGCCGGTAGCGCGCAGGCCGAGCACATCCCAGTTCTTCTCGATGCGGAAATCCGACTTCGGCAGCAGGAAGGTGGCGTGCTCGAGCGCACCGGAACCGTCCTTCTTCGGCAGCAGGCCACCAAGGAAGATCCACTCGCAGTGCTCGACGCCGCTCGAGAAGCCCCAGCGCCCGGAGAAGCGGTAGCCGCCCTCGACAGCCTCGGCCTTGCCGGTGGGCATGTAGGTCGAGGCGATCAGCACCCCCGTATCCTTCGCCCACACGTCCTGCTGCGCCTGCTCGGGGAACAGCGGCAGCTGCCAGTTGTGCACCCCGATCACGCCGTAGATCCAGGCCGTCGACATGCAGCCTTCGGCCAGCGCCATCTGCACACGGTAGAACACGCGCGGGTCCAGCTCATAGCCACCGAAGCGCTTGGGCTGAAGCACGCGGAACAGCCCCGCTTCCTTCATCTCCTGCACGGTCTCGACCGGCACCATCCCCGCCGCCTCGGCTTCGCGAGCACGCTCGGCCAGCCGCGGAGCCATCGCCTTGGCCCGCGCCACCAGCTCGACCGCCTCCGGCGTCATGTAATCTTCGGCCAGAATGCCGAGAACCTGATCCTTGTCCATCGCGCCCATCTCCATGTCCTCCATGATCGCCAACCAAGGCGTTTTTCGGGTGATACCCCTACTGCGATGGACGAAATGTTCCACACCGCCCCACCGGCCATCATCGTCTGAACGGACTAACGTAAATGGCTGACCGATAAAGACTCTTTCCCTTCGAATACAGGCGTGTGCCGGGAATCGGGGCGGCGCGACCCCGGCCTGCTCCGCATTGCCGGAACGGGCCGGACCGTAACCCTTTTGGACGATGCCCCCGGACGCCATGCGCCAATAATGATCGCACCCTGCCGCCCACCCTGGCGGACGGCATCCGGAATAACAAAGGAGACGCCCCATGCTCGCCCCCGTAGGCATGGCCATGGCATTGATTGTCACAGCGGCCAGCATCTATTCGTTTTCACCCAGGCAAGTGCCGCCGCTGCAGGAGACGCGCATTCCCGTTGATCGAATGCAGCTCACCACCATCGAGCGCAGCAAGGCCGGCATCGTCATGGCCGGCGAACTCGGCGCGATCCTGGTGTCGGCCGACGAGGGCCAGCACTGGCAGAAGGCCACGATCTCCGAGGACCGCCAGGCACTGATCACCCGCATCATCTTTGCTGATGCTGCCCGCGGCCTCGCGCTCGGCCACGAGGGCTGGATCCTGCGCACCGAGGACGGCGGGCTCAACTGGCAGGAGGTGCATTTCGACACCGCCAATGGCGAGCCCATGATGTCCGCCCGCCAGCTGCCATCCGGCGACTGGCTTGCGGTGGGCGCCTTCGGACGCGTGCTGCGCTCGACCGACGACGGTCGGAGCTGGCAGCCCGACAGCCTGCCCGACCTCACCGACTGGCACCTGAACGACATCGCCTCGTCCTCTGACGGCCGGCAATGGATGATCGTCGGCGAAGCCGGCACCGCGCTGACTTCCTCCGATGGCGGCCAGAACTGGCAACTCATCGAGCCGTTCTACAACGGCTCGCTCTACGGTGCGGCCCACCTCGGCGGCAACCGCTGGGTAGCCTACGGCATGCGCGGCAACGTCTTCCTCACTGCCGACGGGGGTGCATCCTGGCAGCAGGCCCAGGTTCCCGCACCGATCTCCATCTACGGCCATGCCGTGCTGCCCGACGGCGAGCTGTTGCTCGTCGGCCAGGGTGGCATCGTACTGTCGAGCAAGCAGGGCGGAACGAAACTGGACATCGTACGCCGCGGGGGCCGCGCCAGCCTCACTGACATTGTCGTCGCCGCTGACGGCCGCTGGCTGCTGTCCAGCGATGGCGGCCTACAGATCCGCCCCCCCGCTTCCGCCAACCCGACCCCGAACGACGGAGCCGCCTGATGAACGCCGCCCACACCATCACCCGGACGGACGCCCTCGTCGCCGTCATGGCCCGCATGCTGATCAAGTGGCGCAAGCCGCTTGGCCTGTTCTTCCTCCTGCTCACGCTCGGCCTGGGCTATTCAGCGCTCAACACCCGCCTCGACCCGGGCTTCAACAAGCTCATCCCGCTCAAGCACGAGTACATGGCGGCCTTCCTCGAGCATTCGGGCACGTTCTCGGGCGCCAACCGCATCCTCGTCAGCGTCGAATGGAAAGGCGAAGGCGACATCTACAACGCCGAGTTCCTGCCCGTGCTGCGCAAGGTGAACGACGAGGTCTTCTTCACGCCGGGCGTCAATCGCGCCAGCGTGCGCTCGATCTTCACCCCCAACGTGCGCTACATCGAGGTGACCGAGGAGGGCTTCAACGGCGACGTCGTGATCCCCGCCCGCTTCGAGTCCAACGAGGAAGGCCTCAACCAGGTCCGCGACAACGTCGCAAAGGCGGGCGTGGTCGGCCGCCTGGTCGCGAACGACCTGAAGTCCGCACTGGTGCAGGCCGACCTGCTCGAAGTCAGTCCCGAGACCGGCGAGAAGCTGGATTACGCGGAGGTCGCCAAGCGGCTCGAGGCCATCCGCGCCGAATTCGCCAAGGACAACATCGACATTCAGATCGTCGGCTTTGCCAAGGTCATGGGCGACGTCATGGAAGGCCTGTTCACCGTCGTGATGTTCTTCATCGTGGCGTTCGTCATCACCTCGCTGCTGCTATGGCTTTACTCGCGCTCGCTCAAGCTGACCGTTCTGGCGATCGCCGTGGCACTGCTGCCGGTGATCTGGCTGCTGGGCATCCTGCCGCTGATCGGCTACGGCATCGACCCGATGTCGGTGCTGGTACCCTTCCTGATCTTCTCGATTGGCGTCTCGCACGCAGTGCAGATGACCAATGCCTGGAAGCAGGATGTACTGGCCGGCGAGACGGCGATGGAAGCCGCCGAGGGCGCGTTCCGCAAGCTCGCCATCCCCGGCATCATGGCCCTGCTCGCCAACGCGCTGGGCTTCCTCGTGATCATGGTGATCGACATCCCGATCGTGCATGAACTCGGCCTCACCGCCTGTCTCGGTGTCGCCCTGATGATAATGACCAACAAGATGTTCATGCCCATCATCCTCTCGCACCTGCACCTCGAGCGCATGGCACTTGACCAGCCGGTGGAGAACAAGACCAAGCACCCGACGTGGTGGAAAGTATCGGCGCTGTCCGAGCCCCGTCCGGCGCTCGTCACCTTCGCCGTCATGCTCGTCTTGCTGGCGGCTGCCACGTACTTTTCGCGTCAGCTCCAGACCGGTGACATCGGCAGCGGCGTCCCCGAACTGCACGCGGACTCCCGTTACAACCGCGACAACGACAAGATCATCAGCAACTACTCCATCGGCATGGACGTACTGTCGGTGTATGTCGAGACGCAGAACCTGGGCGAGGCCTGCCTGAACTGGGAGGTGATGAACGCGGTGGAGCGCTTCGACTTCCGCATGCGGGGCGTGGATGGCGTGCAGTCGGTTAGCTCGGTGGCGAGCATGGCCAAGCTGTACGTCGCCGGCAACAACGAGGCCAACCCGCGCTGGGCGGCCCTGCAGCGCAGCGAGGCCGCACTGCGTACCGGCGGGCGCGCTGCCAACCCGGAGAACGGGCTCAACTCCCACGGATGCAAGACGATCCACATCGCCATCTACCTCACCGACCACCAGGGCCCGACGCTCAAGCACGTAGTGGATGAAGTGCAGAAGTTCATCGCCGAGGACAAGACGGCCAATGCCACCTTCCGCCTGGCGGGCGGCAACGCGGGCGTCGCCGTGGCCACCAACGAGGCCGTCGAGAAGGCCGAGGTGCAGATGCTGGCCTCGATCTTCGCCTCGATCTCGCTGCTGTGCTGGCTCACCTTCCGCTCCTGGCGTGCGGTGATCTGCGTGATCGTCCCGCTGATGCTGGTGACGATCATGTGCAATGCGCTGATGGCACTGCTCGGCATCGGCCTCAAAGTGGCCACGCTGCCGGTGATCGCGCTCGGCGTGGGCGTGGGTGTCGACTACGGCATCTACATCTACGAGCGCATGCAGCACGAGATGGCCGAGCACGGCTACGGGCTTCGCGAAGCCTTCTACGAAGCCATGCGCCAGCGCGGCACCGCAGCGGTGTTCACTGCGGTGACGATGTCGATCGGCGTCGGCACTTGGGCGTTCTCGGCGCTGAAGTTCCAGGCGGACATGGGCATCCTGCTCGCCTTCATGTTCCTGGTGAACGTGCTCGGCGCCATCTTCCTGCTGCCGGCCCTGGCGTGTTGGCTGGGCGTAGGGCGGGAAAAGTCCGCTGACGCGCAGAAACGGGCCGTGGCGACCGGCGCCGCCCCGCACGCGGGCACGATGCGCAGCGCTCAACCTGCAGCCGCGGTTCAGCCCCAGCGCAGCTAAGCGGACTCCCGTACCTCTGGAGGGCGCCGACGGGAACGTCGGCGCCCTCTTTTATTGTGCTGTGGTTCGCGTCCCACAACCGCCGCGCCAGTACGCATGCCCAGGTCTTGATTCGAAACGCCGGACCCTGCCCCTCTTTCTGGCCCCGATTAAGTCACCACCCTGCGGGCGAAGTTGAGCGGCCAAGCGGTCGAAGTGGCATACCTCAAGCTGGTGATCGCAAAGTCGCGCAACATCCAGTTCGGCAGCAGCCCGGAGCAGGTGACGAGCTACTCGCCGAGTTGGAGCCGTTGCTCGCGGAGCAACTACCGTAGGCGTGCGACGACCCAGCATGCGGCGCCTCAATCCAAAGGCAGGACAAGGCCGGTCAGCGAGACGTTCTAATACGTGCTGGCGATCTACAGACTGATTGACGTGGCTAACTGAACAGCCTCGATCTCGATGCCGAACTGCGTCGTCGGATCGCCTAGATCGCGCGGATTCATCCGATCAATCGTGGCCGTGAGCGGCTGACCTGAAAGCGTGCACTGAGGATGCCGACTTCAGAACTAAAGGCGGCTGATGACTCAGCCGGCCGACGATCGGCTGGCAATGCTGAAAAACGTGAATTGGTTAATCTAGATTGGCGGTGCGATCCCGCTCGGCGCGTACGGTCTGGTGGGATACGCCCGGGTGACGGATGACGAGCGTGACTTTCGATTCGACCACAGTGAATCCCTCGCCCTGCTCCTGCTCCGCGTCAATGGCGCCGCCCAAACAGACGGCACACGGCCCGCGTGCCTGCTCGCCGTACGGGCTATCGGGATAGGGGCGGCCAGGTTTCCTGACCGTTCCCCTCCCACACCAGCCGGCATGCGGGTCCGCACCGGGCGGTTCGAGTCGTTGAGGTTATGAGAGCCGAGGCACACCGAGGCGGTCGAAGTAGGCGATCGGCATCGCGCGATTCAGTCTCATGCGGCTGTTACGCCACCAGCCCCGACTGTTCGCCGCTACCTTGCGGGCATCCTCGTCCGAGGCGCCCATCGCTTTCAACTCCCGGTACATCGTCGTGCCCCGACGCCAATGCTTGAGCTGCACCGCACGCAGCCGGTGCCTGATCCACTCGTCGAGTTCGCGGAACACCTTGGGTGTCTGCGCAAGCTGGAAGTACGCCTTCCAGCCCGGCATGTAGGCCCGCAGTCGTTCGGCAATCTCGGACAGATTGCGCCCGCCCGAGCGACGTGTGAGTTGCCGGATACGTTGCTTGAAGGTCTTGAGCGCCTTGTCGGCCACCCTGCACTTGACCTGTCCGCCTGAGCCGTACCAGAAGGCATAGCCCAGAAACTTGCGGCGCGAGGCCGGCGCGAGGCCGGCGCGACGGCCGTCTTGGCGTCGCTGACCTTCAGGTGGAGTCGATCATAGAGCTTGGTCAGGCCCGCCAGCACCCGTTCGCCCGCCCGGCGACTGCGCACATATACGTTGCAGTCATCGGCGTAGCGCACGAAGCGGTGACCCCTTCGCTCCAGTTCCCGATCCACCTCGTCGAGCAGCACATTGGCCAGCAGCGGCGACAGCGGGCCGCCTTGCGGCGTGCCCTCAAACCGCTCCATGACCACCCCGCCATCCATGATCCCGGCCACAAGGTAACGACGGATCAGCCGCAGTACGGCCTTGTCGTCGACTCGCCTAGCCAGGCGTTCCATCAGGATGTCGTGATTGACCCGGTCGAAGAACTTCTCCAGATCCACATCGACCACCACCCGGTAACCGTCCTGCACGTAGCGCTGTGCATCGAGCACCGCGTCATGCGCACGGCGTCCCGGACGAAACCCGTAACTGTGTTCAGAGAACGTCGGATCAATCCTGGGCTGCAGGATTTGCAGCAGGGCTTGCTGGATTAGCCGATCCGTTACCGTCGGGATCCCCAGTTCGCGCACCCCGCCATCGGGCTTCGGGATCTGGACGCGGCGCACCGGCATGGGTCGGTAGCTGCCATCCAGAATTGAGGCCCGAATCCGAGGCCAGTGCGCTCTCAGGTACTCCGCCGTCTCGGCAATCGACAACCCATCCGCCCCAGCACTGCCGCGATTGGATTTGACGCGTTTCCACGCCGCCTCCATGTTCGCTTTCGCGAGCGCCTGCGCAAGCAGGTCATCTCGCCCTGGGCTTCCAGTTGCATGCCGCGCCGTCCGTGCTTCATCACGCACCGCTTCAGGCTCGGCTTCACCTCGCCCTCCCGCGTTGCGCCCCGGTTCCCCAGGCTTCTGATGCCCTGCACGTCCGAGCGACACGGCCTTCGGCCCTCCTACTCGTTCGGCCCTTCGCCCAAAACCAACGGCTACTATGGCCTCTGCTGACTTCTCGCTCCGGCTCAGCGCCGTCGCCCTTTCAGGCACAAAGCGAGATCTCCCCAGGTAAGAACGCACTCCTTCGCTGCACAACCGCCGGATTTACGCCACTTCGCCTTGATCACGAGAGCTTCGCGGCTTCTTGCCCGCTCGCCCTGCTCGGCAGCGCCTTCTATCCGATTCTTGTCCATCGGCTCGCAGCTTATGCTCCACGCTTCCTTCCCACGCTCGGTCGCCCTCACGCAGTTGCGCTTCACTTCGTTCGCTGTGATCAACTTACGGCGGGACTTGCACCCGCAGGAGTGCGCCCATGCTGGGCGCACAAAAAAAACCTGCCGATCGTGATGACCGGCAGGTTTCGGGGACAGCTTCAAAACGGAATCAGAAGGTGTACTTCACCACCATCGAGAGCTGATCGCGGTCGGTGAGCAGTCGGTTCTTGACTGAATCCGTGCTCGCGTCGCCAAAGTAGCCGAGGTAGGTCAGGCCGATCTGAAGGTTGCGACGATACGTCATCGTCGCGCCCACGCTCAGACGGTGATCGCCCTCACCCATGCCAAGGTTGCCCTGAAGCGTGCGACCCTTGAGCTGGCGCGAGTAGCTGATCGGAACACCCAGCTCCCAGTTCTCGATGATGCCCGGGTAGGTCAGGCTGAGGGTCGAGGCGAAAGCGAGGCCGTAGCTGCCGAAAGTCAGAGAATCCGATTCCGGCGTCTGCCCGAACTGGTTGGATGTGGCTGTGGCCCCCGCAACCCGCCGTGCTGCCGGGTTGCGCACGTCCGTATAGGCCAGTTCAGCCAGGAAGTTTGCCTGCGGAGCAAGGAAAGTACGACCCACGTTGACGAAGGTGTTGGCGTTGACCTGCAGCACATCCGCTTTGGTGGCTGTTGGGATCGCTGCGGGTCCGAGTCTCGCATTCACGAGTGCAGGCGCATCCTTGCGGTACGAAATCTCGCCACCAAGTGTCGCGATACCGAAAGTGGTACTGAGCGTCGCGCCCAGCATCTTGATGTCTTCAAAATAGCGATGGTTGAAGCCGACGCTGCCACCGCCCAACCGGGCGTCGACGTAGTCGATATCTACCATCGGCGCACGATCGTGGTAGTTGAGATAGATCAGACCCACCTCGGTTTCATCGGTGACGCGATACTTGGCGCCGACCCCCCACTGCCCAGTCTTGCCCGGCTTGTCATCAGCACCCCGAGGAACGAAACACGTGGGCCCGGCCGTGGCGCACACGGCCCCCGGGCCCACCAAGTCGGAGGTACTCATGAACGAGCCCGGCGCATTCACCAGCGTCTTGTGCCAGCCATACTGCGCATGGGCCATCAGCGACAGCTTGTCATTGACTTCGTACAGGGCCGAGATCTGGTCCTCGGGCAGCAACTGATCCTTCACCTCGGTGCCCGGGATGCCGGCCTTGGTGCCATCCGCAGGCCCCTGCGCACCCGAGATGCCCGGGATAAACAGAGTCTCGCCCCACGACACCACATGCCTGCCGAGACGGATCGTCGCACGCCCCTGGTCGCCCACATCGAAGGCGGTGTAGCCGTAGGCGTCGAGAATACGGCTATAGCCGCCGTGATAGCGCTTCGCATCGCCAGTGAAGCGATTTGCCGCACCCCCGATCTTGTTGGGGAACGAGACGCCGTCATTGTCGTTGGTGCCGTGATACACGTCATCGTAGAAGGTGCTGGCCGACAGGATGAGACCCGAACGGCCCTTCTTGAAATGGGTGTCGAACAGCAGGCTCAGACGGTTGGACGTCAAAGAGCCCTTGTCGAAGTTGTTGTTACCGTCGTTGCCGCTGGCGAAGTTTGCCAGCACCGGATCCCGGTCCTCAAGGCGGGTCGACAGCGTGTAAGTCGCAGTAACCCGCGACTCCAGCACCACTCCGTTGTCGAACTGAATGGCATCGAAGGCCATGGCGGGTGCCATCACCCCCATCCCGATCATGGCGAGCGCGACCGGCTTGATCTTGTTGTGCAATCTCATGTTACGTACTCCCTGAATATCGAATGGGTCACTGGCCCATGGCGCGCAAGGCCGCCGGGGTGAACATCTCGGGGGTAAGGTCGCCCTTGTTCAGGATGGGGCCCTTCTCACGCTCTTGCAGAAGCGAGTTCGCGATATACGCGCCAGAGTTGAGGTCGTGATAGAAGGACGTACCGGCCTGCCAGGCATTCAGGTCGAACGCGTAGTAATGGTTGATGAAGGCGTGCTGCCACAGCTGGCCGCGCGTGTCGTAGTAATCGCCGACCGACGCTTGCCAGTTATCCTCGTCGATAAACATCACGCGCTTGCCGAAGGCATGGCGGAAGTTCTCCTTGAGCGAACCCTCAAGCACCCAGACGCGACGCAGTTCGTAGCGCAGGTAATCGGGGTTAGCGTGGCCCTTCTTCAGGAGGTCGGCGTACTTGACGGTGTTAGCGTGCAGGCGATAGCTGTTCGCCGGGATGTACATTTCCTTCTTGCCCAGCAGCTTCCACTCGTAGCGACTCGGGTCGCCGTTGAACAGCCGTTCCTGGTCGATGGTCAGCTTGCCCGACGAGCCTGACAGCGGAGAATCGAAGCCGTAGGTCGGCACCTGGCGCACACGACGCGTGCCCGGGTCATAGGTCCACGCCAGGCGCTTGTTCTTAGCGAAGTTCACCGGCTCCTGCGAGACCGTGTAGTTGCCGCGGTCGCGCTCGGGCAGGATGGCCCCCGCCAGCGAGTAGGCCATCAAACCTTCCATCGGCTTACCGATTTCGCCGGGCGAGGTCACGATATTCAGGTTCTTGCTGACCGCACGCCCCCAGGTGATGGTGCCATCCGAGGAGACATCCGCGAGGTCGCGGATCATCTCTTCCGAATGCGCGCGATACGGGAAGTTCATGTTGGCCAGAACTTCCATCGCCTCCTTCGGGATCGGGAAGCCGATCGGGCCCTTGTAGCCGGTGTAACCGAGGCCGCCGTCGGTGAGTTCGGCCTCGAGCGCGTTCTTCTTCGCCACCTCGCAGATCTGGTCCGGGTAACGGAAATCACGACGGCTCTGGTAAACCGGAATACGGAAGGTTTCGGGGAAGCGCTTGAACATAGCCTTCTGGCCTTCGCTCAGCTTGTCCGCGTACTTGTCCATGTTGGCCGCGGTGATCTCGAACAGTGGCTTGTCTTCCGGGTAAACGTCGACCGGGTGCTGGCCCGAGTGGAGCGTGTATTCAACGTGCGGCGGCTTGCCCAGCCACTTACCGGAGAAGGCGGGAATGCTCCCATCCGCGTTCGGGCCGGCTTCGGCACCGATACAAGTAAGTTCCTTGCCAAGCTTGGCGGCTTCAGCCTCGGTCACCTTCGCCATTGCATTACCGGCAGCCAACGACATTGCGATCGTGGTCATAACCGGCACCCAAACACGGGCTTTAATCATTTATGTCTCCTTCCTGGTGGGCGTTTTTGTGTATCCCGATTGATACAGCAAACCGGATGCAGGGCGTCCATCTCTCCATACCGCCGCTTCTGCACCCGTTTGCATTGTTTTGTTTTCGGGTCACCCGCTACATCGTCCGATGGGACTAAATCGCGTCCACGAGGCGAATTTTTCAGGCCTGCGTGGTCGCGATAAAGGCGCTGCGCAATTGCCCCTTCAGCAGCTTGCCAGCCGGGTTGCGCGGCAAGGCGTCGGTGAGCACCTGGATGACGGCCGGCACCTTATAGGCGGCAAGGTGTGCGCCCACATGAGCACGCAAGGCCTGTGCATCCAGGCCACTGCCCTCGCGCACCGACACCACCGCGGCGACGGCCTCGCCCGTCTCTTCGTCGGGCACTGCGAATACGGCGGCCTCGAGCACGTCGGACACGTGCAGCAGGCACGATTCGACCTCGGCCGCGGCGATCTTCTCGCCACAGCGATTGATGACATCCTTGATTCGGTCGACGATGAACAGAAAGCCCTCGTCGTCCACATAGCCGACGTCGCCGGTGCGGAACCAGCCGTCGTGCATCGCCGCGGCGGTGGCGTCCGGGTTGCGCCAGTAGCCCTGCATTACCGTGACGCCGCGCAACCAGATCTCACCCGCCTCGCACGTCGGCAGTGGCTGCCCATCGGCGTCGGCAATCCGCACCTCGACGATCGGCGAAGTCAGGCCCGAGCTGCGCGGTTTGTAGGCGAACAGCGCGCCGGATGACGCGGCGCCCACGCCATTGGTTTCGGTCAGACCGAAGCCGATGCCGGAGAGCGAGTTCGGCCGCCGGCGCATGACCTCGTCGATCAGCCGCTGCGGCAGGCCTGCACCACCGAAGCCCAGGCCGGCGAGGGTTCCCGTCTGTGCCGGATCGTCGAAGCCCGGTTGTGCCAGAAGCTGCATTACCATCGAGGGCGCGCCGTTGAACTGGGTGATGCGCTCATCGCGGATTACCTCAATCGCCTGCGCCGGATCCCAGCGCGTCAAGAACACCAACTGCCGCCCGTTGCGCAGCGAATTCAGCAGCTGCGCGTGCAAACCGCTGACGTGGAACAGCGGAACCGCGGTGAGCGTGGTCGGCGGCAGGCCCTTCGCCATCAGCGCCGCAACCGCCTCGGGCGAGGTCATGCCGGACAGCGCACCGATGAAGTCGATGTTGAACAGGGCCTGGCAAACGGCGCGCTGCGAGGACAGCACGCCCTTCGCACGGCTGGTCGCCCCGGAGGTGAACAGGATCAGGGCTGGATCATCCGGACCAAGCGCAGGCGCCGCTGCAGGTTCTGCAGGCTGGCTCACCAGCGCACGATAGTCAGCGACACCGGCCGGCAGGGTCCCATCACCGACGCAGAGGATGCGGCAGCCCTCGACCCGGGTGTCGCCCTCGATGCGCGCCAGGCGCTCGGCGTCGCAGGCAAACACGCGCGGCTCGACGTCGTCGATTGCCGCATGCAGCTCCTCGCCGAGACCGAAGCTGTTGAGCGGCGCCGGCACCGCGCCGATCAGTGCGGCAGCCGCGAATACCACTGCCCACTCGGGACGGTTTCGCATCGCGATCGCGACCCGCTCGCCGGGCTGTACGCCCCAGGTGCGAAGCTGAGCGGCAATCGCGTCCGCCTCTGCGAAGAAGCGGTCGAAGGTCCAGGTCTCGCCCTGGTAACGGATGAAGGGCTTGGCGCCGTGTGCGCGCGCACTCGCGATCAGCGCGGGCACATTGGGGAAGGCGTTGCGGTAAACGCGCACGGTGCGTCCGTCAACCTCGGCCTCGACCGTCTCGAAGGGCGCGCCAGGCGCCGTCAGTTGGGCACGAACCTTGTGGGCCAGTTCGGAAAGCGGGGACATCGAATACTCCTGAAGATCAGTTTGCAAGGCTGAAACGGTAAAGTCCGTCGTCATCCAGCACGCGGCGAACCTCGCCCGCGTAGCGCAGGAAGGACAGATGGGCGATGGTCTCGCCGAGCGCCATCATGTCCTCGACGGCGTTGAGCACGCGCGGGAAGAGTTTGCCCTTGGTCTCGAATGCCGTGGCGCTGCCGGCCTCGCGCAGGTGGCCGCGTACGATATCGAATTGCAGGGCGTGGTGCGCATGCAGCTCCGCCACTCGCGGCAGCAGACCGCGGAACACCCGCTCGTGCGAGGGCAGGACCAGGGTATCGGGCGCGAGCGTGGCGAGACGGTCGAGTGAGTCGAGCCAGAGCTTGAGCGGGTTCGCCTCGGGCTCGATGTCGGAGACCAGGACGTTGGAGGTAATGCGCGGCAACAACTGGTCGCCTGCGATCAGCAGTCGGTCCGAATCGCAATACAGGCAGGCATGCTCGGGCGAATGGCCCTCGCCGATCACCACCCGCCAGTCACGACCGGCGATGTGCAGCGCCTGCCCTTCGCGCAGCCGGGTGAACGCGCGCGGTTGCGGCGGCATGAAGGGGTCGCGGCGCAGCTTGGCGAACATCTCCTCCACGCGCTCGCGAGGCATGCCCGCGCGCAGGTAGAACGTGAGCATGGAATCGGGCAGCGGCTCGGGCAGCGGCCCGGCGAGCGTGCGCATGGTGAAGTACTCGCCATGCGTCATGTACAGCGGCGCATCAAAGCGCTCGGTCAGCCACGCCGACAGGCCGGCGTGGTCGTAGTGGAAATGCGTGCAGATCAGGCCCTTCAACGGCAGGCCGTCGAAATGACGCTCGACGATCGTCTCCCACAGCGTGCGGGAGGTCGGCAGATTGAGGCCGGTGTCGACGATGAACCATCCATCAACGTCGCGCAGCAGATAGACGTTGATGTGATCGAGCTGCATCGGCATCGGCATGCGCGCCCAGAAAACACCCTGTGCCAGCTCGACCAGTTCACCGTCGGGCCGCGGCGGCGTGAACGGAAACGCGATATGTTCCGTGTCGCTGGCAGCCGCCTCTGCAGGGGATTGCACGATTTCGACCATGGTGTCTCCGTCATTGTCGTTGTTGTCTTTGCCTCACATTAGGCGGGGGCGCTGCAGACCGACACGTCCAAAAGGACGATACCCGCCTCCCTTCCCGCTGCGCCCCTGAGCATTGGCCCACCATCGTCCAAACAGAGGATGTGCAGTCCATGTCAGCTGGACAGAATCGATCAAGTTCGCGGCTTCGGGCCTACGGTTGGCGCAGGCCCGGCGGAATGCAGACTGGATTACAACGAAGAGGAGGCCCGCATGGCCACAACGAAAGACTATCGCCTTGGTGAATACACCTTCCCGCGCGGTTGGTTCATGATTGCCGAGGCGTCCGAACTGGACACCCACAAGCCGCTCGCGGTGCGCTTCTTCGGTCAGGACTTCGCGCTCTACCGCGGTCGCGAGAGCGGCAAGGTCGTGCTGCTCGACGCCTACTGTCCGCACATGAAGACCCATCTCGCCGCACCCAACAAGACCTCCTACGTCGTGCTCGACGGCGGCGGCACGAACGTTGAGGGCGACGGCATTCGCTGCCCGTACCACGGCTGGCGTTTTGGCGACGACGGCAAGTGCGATCACATCCCCTACCACGAGGGCCAGATCCCGGCCGCAGCCAAGGTCAAGTCCTGGCCGGTTGTCGAGAGCCTGGGCGCGATCTGGGTGTGGCACGACCCCGAAGGCGGCGAGCCGGAATGGGACCACCCCAGCCTCAAGGAGTGGAATGACCCGGCCTGGGTGCACTGGAAATTCGACCACCTCGGCATCCTCAACCAGCACCCGCAGGAAGTCATCGACAACATCTGCGACTACGGCCACCTGAGCCCGATCCACGGCTCGACCGTGCTCAAGTACGAGAACGAGTTCAAGGGCCACAACGCGATCCAGCGCCAGTGCGGACCGCACCGCACCCTGGTCGGTGAGGACGGCGTCAGCCCGATCCTGCACACCATCACCATCTACCACGGCCCGGGCGTGCTGATCTCGCACCTCACCGGCCTGTACGACGCAGTGATGATGATCTGCAACACGCCGGTCGAAGACGGCACGATCAAGGTCTGGCATGCGCTGCTGGTGAAGTCGCCGAGCGGCAGCAAGGTCGCGACCCACACCGACATGGTGGCTGCACGCCACTACCAGGAGATGGCACTCACCGCCTTCGCCCAGGACTTCGAGGTCTGGTCGCACAAGGCGGCCTGCCTGAACGGCCTCTTCATCCCGAGCGACGGCCCGTTCATGAAGGCCCGCATCTGGTACAAGCAGTTCTACAACCCGCGCGCGAAGAAGAACGAGTACCTCGAGCAGTGCGAGGGCTACTACGTGCCGAAGGGCATCGCGCCCTACACCGAACCTGAAGCGGTCGCCTGACCCCTTCCTGCAGTTCGCCTTGGCATCCTGGGGCCCGTCACATGACGGGCCCTTTTTCCTTTCGCCGACCGAAGGCTGCTAAGGGCGGCGATGCGTCACATGGGTCAGTACGCACACCGAACGTGCGGCATCGACCTCCCCCGTGAGTTGGCCCGGAAGCTGCGCCCACACCGATCCGCTGCCGAATGCCTCGGCAATCACGTCTGCTGAAGCGAACCAGGCCTCGACGATGGCGTCGTACTCGTATCCCGGGGGACATTCGCCTGAGACCGTGTTCCATACCAGACGCGCGGCCGCAGCCCACGGCGAACCGGGCTCGATGTCAGCGCGACTCAGGGACTTCACTCCCCCGGCACGCCCGCGCAGGAAAAGCACCACGCACACACCAGTCTCTTCCCCATCGACCAGCACCGTCTCGCTCGCGACCAGCGTGAAGTCGCGGACATAGGTCGAGAACACCCGCGGTTCGTCGGGCCGCATGATCCTCAGCGTCTCATCGTCGCTCCAGATGTCGTCCGCGGCCTGACGGTCGCGCAGCGAAAGCAGGTTTACGCCGTCGTATTCTGCGCTCGCGCCCTGCGGAACGCCCGGCCGATCCAGCACACGCGAGCACTGGCGCACGCCCAGCACCTTGTCCTGAACGTTGCGGCACTCCCGGCCAAGCGCAGAGTGCTCGCGCCAGGCCTGCGGAAAGTCCTCGGGAGCCAGCGCGGGGTTACGCCTGGCCAGGTAGATCATCTTCCAGCGTTCTTCAATATGCATCGACACTCCGAATGAAAACGGCCGCACGACCCTTCCGAAGTCATGCGGCCGCAGATTGTTGACAGGACGGCGTCCCGCTCAGCCGCGCGGCATGCCCAAGCCACGCTCGGCGATGATGTTGAGCTGGATCTCGTTGGTGCCGGCGTAGATGGTGTCGGCGCGCGAGAAGAAGAACACCTGCTGCAGGCGGCGCACCGCGTCGTCGTCCGAGCGCACGTCGCCCGCCACGCCGATCACGTCCATCGCCAGCTGGCCGAGCTC
This sequence comes from Thauera sp. 63, assembly GCF_000310165.2. NCBI lineage: Bacteria > Pseudomonadati > Pseudomonadota > Betaproteobacteria > Rhodocyclales > Zoogloeaceae > Thauera > Thauera sp. 63. The sequence continues at coordinate 164,140 of NZ_AMXC01000006.1, read as the reverse complement.
GCGGTGCCAGTTAGACCACGCGTACTTGTAGATCAGCGCCTCGGGCCGGACCTTGGTCGAGCCGGTGTCTTCTTCCAGCATGCGCAGGCCGTTGTAGCGCAGGCCCTGCAGGCCCACCCAGGCGTCGGCGATGCGCTGGCGGATCGCCGGGTCGCGCGCCGCGCCGTTGGCGCGGGCAACATCGATCACCAGCTGCAGCTCGTGGATGAAGTGCATCTGCTGGCCGAGGGTCGACACGCCGCGCTCGAAGCCGAGCAGCGCCATCGCCACCTTCCAGCCCTCGCCCGGCTTGCCGACGATGCAGTCGGCCTCGGTCACCGCGCCATCGAAGAACACCGAATTGAACTCGGCCTCGCCGGTCATCTGGCGGATGGGGTGGATCTCGATGCCGGGCTGGTCGAGCGGCACCAGCAGGAAGGACAGCCCCTCGCGCCCCACCGAACCCGGCGTGCTACGCGCGACGACGAAGATCCATTCGGATTCGTGCGCGAGCGAGGTCCACACCTTCTGCCCCTGCAGCCGCCAGCGGCCGTCCTCGTCCTGCCAGCAGCGCGTGGTGATGGCGGCGAGGTCGGAACCGGCACCCGGCTCGGAGTAGCCCTGCGCCCAGTATTCACGCCCCGCGCGGATGCCCGGCAGGAAGCGGCGCTGCTGCTCGGGCGTGCCGAGCGCGATCAGCGTCGGCGCCATCAGCGTCTCGCCGATATGGCCGATGCGGCCCGGTCCGCCCGCGCGCACGTATTCCTCGTGGAAGGCGAGCTGCAGCGCCAGCGGCAGGTCGCGCCCGCCGTGCGCCTTGGGCCAGCCCAGGCCGACCCAGCCGCCGGCGGCCAGTTCCTGCTCCCATTCCTTGCGCAGCGCCGGGAAGGCTTCCTCGTCGCCGGGGCCGCCGCGGTGCTTCAGGCAGGCGAAGCGGCCGACCAGATGGGTCGCCATCCAGTCGGCGACCTCCTGGCGAAATTCCTGTTCGTTCATGCTCATCGGTCCTTGTCGGTCCTGTCAGGCGGCGTCGAGCAGATGGGCGGCGAGCGCCTCGCGCCAGTCGCGGGTGGGGCCGAACCACTGGCTCGCCCACTGCGCGCGCTTGAAGTGCATCTGCGGGTCGTATTCCCAGGTGAAGCCCACCCCGCCGTGGAGCTGGATGGCTTCCTGCGCGCAGTAGCGATAGGCCTCGCTGGCCTGCACGCGCGCGGCAGCGATCTCCGCCGCCAGCGCGGCGTCGTCGAGTCCGTTCCCCTGCGCACCCTGCGCCACCCGGGCCGCCACGCCGAGCACGGTGGAACGCGCGGTTTCCATGCGCACCATCATCTCGGCCACACGGTGCTTGACCGCCTGGAAGCTCGCCACCGGCTTGCCGAACTGCACGCGCTCCTTGGTGTAATCGACGGCCAGCTGCAGGCACTGCGCCGCGCCGCCGACCTGCTCCGCCGCCAGTTGCAGCGTCGCCAGCACGCGGGTGCGCGCCAGGCCGGCCAGCACCCGCGCCGGATCATCGACACGCGCATCGGCCGTCAGCCGGACTTCATCGAAGCACCAGCGCGCCTGCGGCCGAGTGAGGTCCCACACCTCGAGCGGCGTGCGCGACAGCCCGGCGGCGTCCACCGCCAGCTCGAACAGCCCAACGCCCGGCGCCTCCTCGATGCGTGCCGCCACGTAGGCGTGGGTCAGCAGCCCGTCGTCGAGCACCTGCGCGGCCTCGCCGGCCAAAACCCAGCCTTCGCCGTCGCGACGCGCCTTGACGGTCAGCGACGCCGGCTCCGCGTCCAGGCCCCGGCCAAGGATCAGCGTGGCGGTGCGCTCGCCATAGGCCAGCGCCGCCAGCGCGCGCTGCTGCGCCTCCGCGCTGGCAGCCTGCAGCAGCGCGGTCTGCGCCAGCACCACGTTGGCCAGGAAGGGCGTGCGCGCGAGGCGCCGGCCCATCTCCTCCATCAGCAGCACCAGCTCGACCGGCCCCAGGCCGAGGCCGTCGAGGTCTTCCGGCACTTGCACCGCCGCCCAGCCGAGCTCGACGATGCGCGACCACAGCTCAGCGTCGGCATCCGTTTCCTTGCGCGCATTGGTATGGGCGGCGAGAAAGTCGGCCGCCGTTTCCTGCAGCGCACGCTGTTCGTCGGACAGCTTCATCACAGCACCTCGAACAGGCCCGCCGCGCCCATGCCGCCGCCGATGCACATCGACACCACCACGTAGCGCACGCCACGGCGACGGCCCTCGATCAGCGCGTGGCCCACCATGCGCGCGCCCGACATGCCGAAGGGGTGGCCGATGGCGATGGCGCCGCCGTTCACGTTCAGGCGGTCGTTGGGGATGCCGAGCTTGTCGCGGCTGTACAGCACCTGGCAGGCAAAGGCCTCGTTGATCTCCCACAGGCCGATGTCACCGACCTTGAGGTTGAAGCGCTCGAGCAGCTTGGGGATGGCGAACACCGGGCCGATGCCCATCTCGTCCGGTGCGCAGCCGGCCACCGCGATGCCGCGATATGCGCCCAGCGGCGCGATGCCGCGGCGCTCGGCCTCGTCACGGCTCATCACCAGCGCCGCCGAGGCGCCGTCCGACAGCTGCGAGGCGTTGCCGGCGGTGACGAACTCGCCCTGCTTCACCCACTGGCCGTCCTTCACCACCGGATTCAGCTTGGCGAGATCCGCCAGCGTGGTCGAGGCGCGGTTGCACTCGTCGCGCGTGGCGATCACGTCCTCGTGGCCGACCGGCTTGCCTTCCTTGTCGAACACCAGCTTCCGCGCCGCCAGCGGCACGATCTCGGCGTCGAACAGGCCGGCGGCCTGCGCGGCGGCGGTACGCTGCTGGCTCTGCAGCGAGAACTCGTCCTGCGCGGCGCGCGAGATGCCGTAGCGCGCCGACACGATCTCGGCCGTCTCCAGCATCGGGATGTAGGCCGCGGGCACGATCGCCTTCACCGCTTCGGACTGCGCGCGGTAGGTGTTCTTGTGCTTGGTCTGGGTCAGCGACAGGGACTCGACGCCGCCCGCCACTGCGATCTTCATCTCGCCGGCCAGGATGTTCTTGGCGGCGACGCCGATCGTCATCAGGCCCGAGGCGCACATGCGGTCGAGCGCCATGCCCGGCACCGTGTCCGGCAGGCCGCCGGTGTAGGCGCACAGGCGGCCGATGTTGTAGGCCTGGGTGCCCTGCTGCACGGCGGCGCCCATGATCACGTCCTCGACCGCTGCCGGCTCGATGCCGGCACGCTCGACGACGGCGCGCACCACATGGCCGCCCAGCACCGGCGCCTCGGTGTCGTTGAAGGAGCCGCGGAAGGACTTGGTGAGCGCAGTGCGCGCGGTGGAAACGATGACGGCTTCGGTCATGGCGATGTTCTCTCTGGCAGTTCGGATGTCGGGACGGAAATGACGGGCGCGCTGCGCTCAGTCGTTGAAGGTGTAGCGGCTGATGGTGTCGACCACGCAGCCCGGGCGCTCGCTGCCCTCGATCTCGATGGTCACGCGCACGGTGGATTGCACCGCGTCCTTGATGCGCTCGACCTTGAGGATCTCGCCGCGGCCGCGGATGCGCGAACCGACCTTGACCGGCGCCGGAAAGCGCACGCGGTCGCAGCCGACGTTCACGCCCATCTTCAGGTTGTCGGCGCGGATCAGCTGCGGCAGGAACAGGTTGGCGAGCGCCAGCGTCAGGTAGCCGTGCGCGATGCAGGCGCCAAACGGCCCGTCCTTGGCGCGCTCGGGGTCGACGTGGATCCACTGGTGGTCGTCGGTGGCATCGGCAAACTGGTCGATGCGGTCCTGGCGAATCTCGATCCAGTCGGTCGTGCCCAGGTCCTGTCCTTCGGCTGCAACCAGCTGCTCGGCGCTGGAGAAAACCATGGTCATGGCCGCGTCCCTCAAGCGTGCTGCGAACTGACCGACAGCACTTCGCCGGTCATGTACGACGCATAGTCGCTGGCGAGGAAGACCATCACGTTGGCCACCTCCCACACCTCAGCGGCACGGCCGAAGGCCTCGCGGCTGGCGAGCTGGGCGAGCAGCTCCTCGCTCGACGCCTTCTTCAGGAACTCGTGCAGCGCGATCGACGGCGACACCGCGTTGATGCGCACGCCGTGCTCGGCCGCCTCCACCGCAGAGCAGCGCGTCAGCGCCATCACGCCGGCCTTGGCCGCGGCGTAGTGGGCCTGGCCCTTCTGTGCACGCCAGCCCAGCACCGAGGCGTTGTTCACAATCGCGCCGCGACCACGCTTCTCCATGTGCGGCAGCATCGCGCGCGTCATGCGGAAGGTGCCGGTCAGCGTGATGTCGAGCACCCGGCTCCACTCGTCGTCAGTCATCTCGGTGACGCGCTTCTCGCCGCCCAGACCGGCGTTGTTGATCAGCACGTCGACGCCGCCGAGCTTGTCCTCGGCCGCGGCGACCAGGGCCTGCACTTCCTCTTCATTGGTGACGTTGCACAGCTGACCCCAGACGTTCTGCAGCCCGGTGTCGGCCTTGAGCTTGGCGACCGCCTCTTCCAGGCGGCGCGGATGAATGTCGGAGATCATCAGCGCGCGGCAGCCCTCCTCGGCGCACTTGCGCGCGGCGGCAAAGCCGATGCCGGCGCCGGCCGCTGCAGTGATCAGGACGGATTTGCCAGCGAGCAACTGGTGACCGGGAACGTAGGAAGGCGCTTCTTTCACGGCGTGAACCTCGAAGGGTGGTGATGCCGTCATTTATAGGGGGGGCGCCGGCGGGCAGCATCGTCAAAACGGACGGTGCCCGACGGGATTTCGCGGCGCGCCTGATGGCAAGCGCGCCGAGGACAATCAGGCATCGACCACTGCGACAGCCGAGATCTCCACCAGAATGTCCGGACTGGCGAGGGATTGCACACCGACCATCGAGAACGCATGGGGCGGAAACGGCACGCCATCGAGCGCGACGCCCAGCGCCCGCATGAATTGCTCCCCCACGGCCGGGGTCAGGTTCTTCAGATAGACGGTGCTGCTGACCACCCGATCGACCGATGAACCCGCCGCCTCGACCGCGGTGCGGAGGTTGCGGAGCGCCTGGACAGATTGGGCAAAGCAGTCGTCGCCACCGACGAGCTCGAACCGCTCGTTCATCGCCGACTGGCCAGCGATGAACGCCATGCGCGAAGCCTCGGTCACGACCACTTGCGTCAGTTGATCGAACTTGAGCAGCCCTTCTGGATTGATGTGTCGAATGGACATCTTCTTTCCTCTTTCTGGATTGAAATGCAAGGTGGAATGCGCGGCAGGATTCGCCCGCGAGGGAATGCTCGGCGCGGGCAAGCACGCTTGCCCTGTCGCCTGCCTGTTACCGGAACGTCACGAACGGGTGGGCGATGGCATCAGACCGCAGGTCCACCTTGGGCGCTGCCGAGGATCAGGTCTGCCGCCTTCTCGGCGATCATGATGATCGTCGCACTCGGGTCACCCGTCGTGATCCTGGGCATGACCGACCCGTCGACGACCCGGAGCCCATCGACACCGCGAACGCGCAGCGTGTCATCGACGACCGCAAGTGCGTCGTTGCCCATCCTGCAGGTGCCAACCGCTTCGTAATTGACATTGCAGGTGTTGCGGAAGAATTCGTCGAGATCCGCATCGCTCTTGCAGTGCGCTCCGGGGAGATACTCGCGCCCGCGATATTGCGCATAGGCAGACTGCGCGAAGATCTCGCGGGCAATCCTGACGCCACGCCTGAGCACCTCGCGATCGCGCGGATCAGCAAGGTAATTGGCGTCGATGATGGGCTTGTCCATCGGATCCGCTGACCTCAAACGCAGCTGCCCGCGACTCTCCGGCCGGGTCAGGATGACCAGGTTGGTCACGCCGTGCTCCTTGGGCAACCTTCCATCGATGCCGGTGAGGAGCGGCAACAGATAGAACTTGAGATCGAGCTCGTCATGGCCCGCAGCCCCCGAACGCAGATAGGCCACGGCATCGGTGCTGTTACCCGCCAGCGGACCTCGGCGGGTGAAGAGATACTGCAAGCCTGCCCTGGCTTTTGCGACGTTGCTGGTGACGAGCTTGTAATCGGTCACCGGCAAGGGGCAGGTCACCTGCACCGAACTGCCGACGTGATCATGAAGATTCTGTCCCACCCCCTTCAGATCAGCGACAGGCGCTATTCCCAACGAACGCAGATGGTCCGCATCGCCGATGCCCGACAGCATCAGCAACTGCGCGGACTGGAAAGTGCCCGCACTGGAAATCACCTCCCTGGCTGCATATGCCTTCCGGACGCCGGACGACTGGCGATACTCGGCGCCGACAACCCGCGAGCCGTCAAACAACAGCCTGGTGACGTGCGCATGCGTCTCGATGCGCAGATTGGGCCGTCGCCGGATGGGTTTCAGATAAGCCACGGCTGTGCTGATGCGGCGCCCCCCCTTGATGGTTCGGTCGGACGGCCCGAAGCCCTCTGGCTTGGCGCCATTGTGGTCGTCGCTGTAGGGATGCCCTGCCTGCAGCGCCGCAGCTATCCAGGCTCGCTGGGCCGGGTTCTTGATACGCGCCTGCGTCACCGGCAGCGGACCGTCACCACCATGAAAAGGAGTTTCACCGTGCTCGTTGCCCTCCGCGCGCTTGAAATAAGGCAGCACCTCGGCGTAAGACCAGCCCGCATTGCCCTGGCTCGCCCACAGATCGAAGATCTCGGGTGCCCCGCGGCTGTAACACATCCCATTGATTGAGCTGCTGCCGCCCAGCACCTTGCCGCGCGCGTCGGCCAGCACGCGATCATTCAGATGCTTCTGCGGCGCCGTTTCATAGTGCCAGCTGAACATTCCGCCCTTCAGCATCGGAAAGAAGCCTGCGGGCATGTGAATCAGCGGGCTTTTGTCGGGACCACCGGCCTCCAGCAGAAGGACCTTGTTCTCCGGGTTCGCAGAAAGCCGATTGGCGAGCACGCAGCCCGCGGAACCCGCTCCGATAACGATGAAGTCGTACTCGTCACGAATGGACATGGTTGGATATGCCTGCCTTGTTCAAATGATTGAAAGCGCGCCGTCAGCCCCATGCTGGACGCCACGCGATGGAGCCCTGGGCGTCAAACGAGTCCGAACCGATCGGCGAGTCTGGCCGACGGAATCAGGAAACGCCTGAGCTTGGTGCTGAACAGCCCCGGGAAGCGCACCTGCTGCGGTCGCTCGCAACCCAGCACCGCGGCGTCGGGCCGATCGGCGGCAAGGGCGCGGGCGACGTCCATGCCCATCATCGGCCCGAGGTGGTTGCCCCAGGAGCCGAAGTTCATCAGCGCGAACACGCCGTCTTCCACACGGTAAAACCTGGGATAGGCCTTCTCGTAGATCGCCGATGAGTTGTGCGTCATGCCGGTCCAGTAGGTCTCGAGCTCGATGCGAACGTCCCTGGCCTCGGGATAGACGCGACGCAGGTGGCGAAGGAAATACTGGAAATGCAGGTCGCTGCGGTGCGCCCGTCCAAGGCCGGGGATGGTGGCGGTGATGAGACGCCCCTTGCGATCGACGACCATGGGATACAGCCCCGCGGGATGCTGGCTCATTGCCGTCCGCGTGGGATTGACCACATCGAGCAAGCTTTTCGGCAGCGGACGTGTCGCCAGGCCGCAGGCGAGCAAGGGAAATTGGGTGCGCTCGAGATCCGCATGGAAGTCCGCGCCGACATGGCCATTGGTGCACAGCACGACACGGTCTGCCAGCACGCTGCCCGATGGGGTGCGCAGCCTCCAGCGCCCCCCCTGACGCTCACAGGCGTGTGCCGGCGAGTTGCCATACACCCTGGCGCCAAACCCGGCCGCGGCACGGACCATGCCGTTGGTAAACAGGAAGGGGTTGACGCTCCCGCCGTTACGCCAGATCGTGCCGAACGAATAGCGATCCGTTCCGACCAGCGGACGCAGCCGGTCAGCGCCGAGCATCTCGACGTCGAGCCCCAGCCCGGCCCACTTCTTCGCCTTGTTCTCGAGCGCTGCGCTCTTCTGGCGTGCGACCTCCAGCAGCCCGGATTGCACGTGGTCGGCATCGATCCCATGACGCGCACAAAGCTCGAACACGATGTTGCGGTGCTCGATGAGACAGTCCAGGAATGGACGCCCCTGGCCGGGCAAGGTGCCGAGCGGCTCCAGCGAAAGCAGATAGGGTTGCACATGGCCGGCGTTGCGCCCCGAGGCCGCGTCAGCCGGCTGGGCGGCGTCGATGAGCACGGTGTCGATCCCGCGCTCGGCCAGGTGCAGGCACAGCGAGGCCCCCACGACGCCCGCGCCGACCACGACGATGTCGGCCACCAGGTCGCCGGATAGTGGCGGATGGGCGGGCGGCGTGTGATCGAGCGTCCAGACACTGCGCTCGACGGGAACCGAGCCTGTTTCATACAAGTCGGGATGCAAATGTTGTTTTTCCATGGCTTCAGCGTGCCCGTGCGTCATCGCCGCTCCGGTTCAAGGGGCCTATTCGGGACAGGGTCTGGCGTCACGGCTCGCGCACGGCCTCCAGCAGTCAGGCCCGGAGGGCGCGATCCGTCGCGAACGATGTGCGGGGAAGGCGCCGAAAGGCGCCTTCCGACGCCTGTCAGAAGTTGTACTTCACGACCAGGGACAACTGATCGCGGTCGGTGAGCGCTCTCTCGGTCTTCATGTCGGTGCTGGCCTTGCCCAGAAAGTCGAGATAGGTGAGCTCGAAGCTGAGGTTCTGGTTGTAGGTCAGCGCTGCCCCGACACTCAGGCGGCGATCACCCTCGCCGCCCACCGGCCCCATCAGCGTGCGCCCGCTCAACTGGTGGGAGTAGCTGATCGGAACTTCGAGATCCCAGCCGCTGAAGACCCCGTCATAAGTCAGGATGAGCGACGTGGAGATGCCCAGTCCGTGACCGGACATGCTCAGACGGTTCGACGCAGGAAAATACTCCGCCATCGGCCCCAAGGACTCGACGCCTCTCGCCTTGAGCTTCTTCACGCTGCGGACATCGATGTAGGAAACCTCGGCGAGCAGCAGCGCCCCGTCGGCGAAATCCGAACGCCCCAGGTTGATGAAGGAGTTGAGGCTGGTCTGCAGCACGTTCGCCCGGCTCGGGGTCGGCAAGGCGGTGCCCGATCCCGGATCGACGACGGTATCGACCAGTTCCGGTGCGCCCCGCTTGTAGGCCACCTCGCCGGCGAGCGTCGCCACGCCCAGGGTCGTGCTGAACGATGCGCCGATCAGCTTCACGTTGTCGAAGTAGCGGTTCCGATACGCGCCACCCTCCAGCGCATCACTCGCCGCAAAGACGTCGATCTCGGGCAGTGCGATACGGTCGTGGTAGTTCAGGTAGTACAGGCCCAGTTCGGTCTCTTCGGTGACACGGTAACGGGTGCCGATGCCCCACTGCCCGGTGTCGCCCGGCCTGTCATCGCCTTGCCGGGCACCGAATGAACACGCATGCCCTCCCCGCCCGTTGGGGATGAAGGGGCCAAGGCATTCGTTGCCGGGACCGGACGAGTCACTGGTATTGAGGAAGGACCCGGGCGCCGCGCTCACCGTCGGATGCCAGCCGTATTGCGCGTGGGCCATCAGGGTCCATTCCGGTGTCGGCCTGTAGATCAGCGAAACCTGGTCCTCAGGCAGCAGCAGGTCCTTGGTCTCGGTGCCGGGAATATCGCTCTTCGAACCGTCCACCGGTCCCTGCGCGAGGGAGATCGCCGGGAAGAACAGGGACTCGCCCCAGGACACGACGTGCCGGCCCACGCGAAGCGTCGCGTCGCCATCGCCCACGCCGAAGCTGGTGTAGGCATACGCGTCCAGAATGCGGCTGTAGCCGCCGTGGTAGCGGCGCGCGTCCGAACTGAAGGAGCCCGGCGTATCCGACGTATTCAGATACGGGCGGTCGCTGTCGGTACCGCGATGATAGACGTCGTCGTAGAAGGTGCTGGCGGAGAGCACGAAGCCGCTCCTGTCCTTGGACAGCTTGCCCTCGAACAGCAGACCCAGACGATTCGCGGTGAGCGAGCCTTTGTCGAAGTTGTTGTTTCCATCCACGTCCAGCAGCACCGGATCGGGGGATCGGAGCCGGGTCGCAAGCGTATAGGTTGCGGTTCCCTTCCAGTCGAGCTTTGTGCCGTTGTCAAAGACGATGCTTTCTCCGCCCAAAGCGGGCGTTGCAAGAAGAGCGCCGAGGACTGCGGTCGCGACCGGAGACAGTTTGAACGTCAGCGAGGTCATTTCCATCTCCTTTTCAGTTACCGATCTGTCGCAAGGCTTCCGGACCGAACATCGTCGGGCTCATCTTTCCGGCATTCAGGATCGGACCGACCGGGCGCTCCTGGAAAAGGTTGTAGGCGACGTACCCCCCTGTATTGAAGTCGTGGTAGAAGCTGTTTCCGGCTTGCCAGCCCTTGAGGTCGAACGCGTAGTAGTGGGCAATGAACGCGTGCTGCCACAGCGCGCCTCGGCTGTCGTAGTAATCGGATACCGATGCCTGCCAGTTATCCTCGTCGATGAACAGGACGCGTCTGCCGAAGACGTGACGAAAGCTTTCCTTCAGCGTTCCCTCGAGCACCCAGACGCGACGCAGCTCATAACGTATGTAGTTCGGATTCGCGTGATTGCGCTGCAACAGATCGGCGTACTTGACGTCCTTCGCATGGAGTCGATACGTGTTGGCGGGCAGGTATATCTCGCGCTTGCCGAGCATCTTCCAGTCGTAGCGCCCAGGATCTCCATTCATGAGCCGGTCCTGGTCGATCGTCATCAGGCCAGAGGTGCCAGACATCGGCGTGTCATAGCCATACATAGGCAACTGCCTCACGCGACGCGTGCCCGGGTCATAGTTCCAGGCCAGGCGTTTGTCCTTCGCAAGGTTGACCGGCTCCACGGCGGAGGACACCGATCCGCGGTCACGAATTGGAAGCGTCGTGTGCGTCATCGAGTACGCCATGATCTTCCCCATCGGCTTGCCGACCTCGCTCGGCTCGGTGACGACGTTCAGGTTGAGGTTGCGGTGCTGACCCCAGAAGATTTCCCCCGTCGGACGCACATTGGCAATGTCGCGCAGGATCTCCTCGGTGAAGGCGATGGCCGGGAAGGTCGTATTCAGGAGCAGTTCCATCGCCTGCGAAGGAACAGGAAAGGGCGGCGTGCCCTGATAGCCGCTGAACTCCGGACCGCCGTCGATCAACTCCGCTTCAAGCGCGTTCTTGCGCGCCACTTCACAGACCTTGTCGTCGAATCTGAAGTCACGCCGTCCCGGGAAGACCTGGATCCGGAATGTGGCATAGCGGCGGAACATCTCCTGCTGACCTTCGGTCAGCTTGTCGGCGTACTTCTCGAAGTTCTTCGAGGTGATCTCGAAGATTGGCTGGTCTTCAGGATAAGGATCGACCGGATGCTGCCCGACGTTGTTTTCGTATTTGAGATGGGGAGGAGCACCCAGCCATTTTCCGGAGAAAGCAGGAATCGTGTTATCGGCATTCGCGGCCACTTCAGCGCCCATGCAGGTCAGTTCCTTGCCGAGCTTTGAAGCCTCTTCCGCGCTCACCTTCGAGAGCGCGCCGGTACTCGTACAAACCAGTCCGAGCGTGACCGACAGCAACAGTATGTTCTTATTCCTTACCACGTCTTTCTCCTTTTGGTTTTTCATTTTGTTTCCTTCTCCTGGTTGCCCAGCTTTTAATGGAACGACTATCCCTCCGACATTTCTCCTCCTGATTTTTCGATGCGCGCCGAACAGCAGCCGATACCCTTGAATGGAAAGGCGCCTCGATCCGAGCACTGAGGACGAGCATTGAGAGCGGGAGAAAAGGCAACTGGGCCTCAACGCTCCAGGTCTTGCCGAGCAATCGCGTCGCGTGTCTGCCGCTGCGCCCCAAGCAACATGGCCAGGGGAAGCAAGGCGAACACCATCAGCACGGCGCAAAGCGTCACGGGCAAAACATAGTTGCCGGTACGATCGACCAGATAGCCGAAGAGCATTGGACCGAGCGCAGCGCCCAGCCCGGACACCAGATTGCCGATCCCAAGCAAGCTGCCGAAACCTCGCCGGCCGGCGAACTCAGCCAGCAACGTCGGCGACAACTGGTTGACCAAGTTGAATGTCGTCCCCCAGGCCAGGACGAACAGCACGACCGCGGCGAACCCAAACGTCTGATGCGAGGCCTGCAAAAGGCAGACCAGTCCGATACCGCCAACGAGAATGCCGAGCGCGAGCGTGCGCCCCGCGCCCTGGCGCGTACTGAGCGCACCGAACGACAGGCTGCCGACAATGGTCGCCGCCGCGATCGCACCATAGGCGGCAGCACCTTCGCTGGCCGAATAGCCGACGGATACCAGATACGGCACCAGGCCCATCAGAATGCTGAGTCCGCTCAATGTCACCAGCAGGAACATCGCGATCCACAGCCAGTAGTGCGGCATGCGCAGGACCTCGCCCAGACCGCGCTCCACGGCTGCATCCATCGGCCACGGGCTCGTCGTCGAGGCCTGCGCGGGCATGCGAACGAGCCAGAGCAACAAGGGGACACAGATCATGAGGATGAGGAAGGCACCCACCTCCATGGTGGCGAACAGCCCCAGGACTTCGACCATGCGGTTGAGCCACATGGGCAGGAAGGTGCCGCCCGCGGCAACGATCGCAAGGAGGATGCCGAATGCGAGACCCTGCCGTCTCGGCGGAAACCAGTTCGACAGGAGAACAAAGGCGGGCACGTAGGTCGACGCGCCTGCGCCGAGTCCGCAAAGCGCGATGGCGAGGGTGAATGCGTCGAGATCACTGACATGCGCGGCGGCCAGATACGCAAGGCCGGTGAGCAGGCCACCTGTTACCATCACCAGCCTGGGCGCGACATGATCGAGCAGCCATCCCGCGGCCGGCATGGCCAGGGTCATGGAAATCATGAACACGGTGGCAATGCGCGCCGCCTGTTCATGGCTGCATCCGAATGCGTCGATGATGGGCAACGTGAGAATACTGAATGCATTGATCGTGAATCCGAAGATCACGCTCATGACAATGCCAAGACCCCCAACAAGCATCCAGGCTGCTCTCGAATCCGAATTGACGATGCGCGTGATCATTTAACGGTTTTGATTGAAACCCAGGTAATAAACCGATGACTGATGCATCGATATCTGCAGCGAAATCGATGCGTATGGGCGGGCCCGAGGATTCCTATCCGGAAACTTGATTCGCAGCCAAACGCGACGTCGCGCTCACGCATTTCGGAATGTATGATTGCCGTTCATTTCGATGAGTCCATGCTATCCAATACGATTCCGGCCGAACAAGTACCACCTGGTACCGCTGGTAATCGCCACTGAGAAACTGCCTGGGGTTATCTGAAAGCGAACGGGCAATGTGAAGACAGAGGGCCACGCGAATCGGGCAGATCGCGCATGTCCTCGATGGAGCCAGCATGCAATATGATTTTTCCAGTCTGCTCGACCAGATTTACGAGGAAATCTCAGCCGCCGTGCCCTGGCAGCGCTTTGCCGAAGGCTTGCGCGCCGCACTGGAGGCCCGCAACGTCTTCATCACCCTGCATCACGCTCATGATGGCGGGCAGGATGTCTTCGTCAGCGCGAGCGAGCCGGAGGACGATATCGACTGGGTTGCGGTCGAAGTAACCTACCGCGCCGAGTTCATGAAGGACGACCCCTTCCGGCCCGCCAGCATGGAACCCGGCCAGCTGATTGTCATGGAGCCCGCCAAGGGCGATGCAAAGAAGCTTGCGTTCTTCGCACATCTCAAGATTGCCCGGACATTGAGAGTCTGCATTGCCGAACAGGGTGGCCTCCGGTGCTGGATCGACGTGATCCGGGACTTCACTCGCCCCGATCCCTCATTCACCCCAGCCGATCTCGCATTGATCCGGGCATTGCAGCCCCATCTGACGCGCGCACTTGGCCTTTATGCCCAGTTGAAGCGGCAGGAAGCGGAGAAGGCCATCTACGAAAGTATCGTCGATCATTTCGCGCTGGGCTGCATCCTGCTCAATGACAAGGGAGAAGTGATTCACGTCAACCGCGTGGCATCCTCGGTCATCGAGCACAGCCCCGACATGACGATCACCCAGAAGCGCCTGGCACTCGCCGACCGGTCGGCCCAGTTGCAGCTGAACGATGCGATTGCGAGCGTAATTGCAGCGCGATCGCGAGCCGACACCAGCCTTGGTGGAGAATTGGTGCGTCTGGGCGGATTCCATAGCAGGCTGATCGGCATGCTCGTCTATCCAACACCCCTGCAGCCCTATTATCGGAGTGGACAGGCGCCCTGCGCGGTCATCTACCTTTCAGATCTGACGGCCAATCTCGAGGCTCTGCGCCCGACCCACACCCAGTCCCTCACGCGCATTGGTCAACTGTTCGGCCTGACACGGCAGGAGGCCACGCTGGCCTTGTTCCTTGCCTACGGCAACACCATCACCGAGGCAGCACAGCAGATGGGAATTGCCGAAACGGCCGCGCGCAATTATTCGAAGAAGATCTACGCGAAGATGGACATTGCCAGCCAGGCCGACCTGATTCGCCTGGTCCTGCGCAGCATCTCGTTCCTGCGCTAGCACGCGGCCCGACAGGCGAACGGCAAGCCACGGCCGACCTATCAGCTTTCTCGTATAAGCGCTATCAAGGACGCACCGGAGGCGTGTGGCGCAATTCCAATAGACTCCGCATGGTGGCGCCAAAACCTTATCCCCGTGGTCCCGTGACCCGTTCCGGCGCCCTTACACCAAGAGCCGTGCCACACCTTTCGGGAGACACTCATGAGCTACGAGATCCGCTCGATTCTTTACGCCTCGGACCTGACGCCGCGTTCGCCGGCCGTATTCCGTCACGCGGTCGGACTGGCAATGAAGTTCAATGCGCGACTGCATGCCGTCACGGTCACCCTGCCGTCGTCCAGCCTGCCGTACGAGGAGTTCATCAGCGAAGAAAAGATGGATGAAATCAAGCTGGCTGGCCACAAGAAGGCCGAGGCTCTGCTGCGTCATCGCATCGAAGTGTTTGCCGAAGCCAACCCGGACCTGGATGTGAAAAGTGTGCTCGCCAGCGTGCGCGCGCTCGAGGGAGACGCCTCACGCCGCATCCTGGACGTCGCCAAGCACGTTCTCGCCGACGTGATCGTCATGGGCTCGCGCGGCCACAGCACCATCGGCGAGCTGCTGCTCGGCTCGGTGGCGCACAAGGTCACGATGAAGGCCGACGTGCCCGTGATTCTGGTTCCGATCGATCGTTGAACGTCAACCGGCAGTCGGCCCGGCTCAGGCGGCGACCGGGACGATCTGCCGCCCCGAGTCGGATAGCAGGCGACGAAGCCAGCGATGGCCGGGCGAATGGTGATTGCGTTCGTGCCACAGCTGGTAGAAGCGCATCGCCGGAAAGACGATCGGTGACGGGATGATCGCCAAGGGCAGCAGGTTGGCATAGAACTGTGCGAAATGCCGTGTCGTGGTGAACACCAGGTCGGTCCCCTGCAGCAGGTAGGGCGCGGCCGTGAAGGACTGCACCACCACGCGCTCCTCCCGGTTGATGCGCATCGAAGCCAGCACGCTGTCGATGACGCCGCGCTGGCTGATCGAGTAAGGCATCGGCACCACGTGGGCGGCACGCATGTAGTCCTCGGTCGTCATCCCCTTCCGCGCACACGGGTGGTTGGCCGCCACCAGGCACACGATCTCGTCCTCGAGCAGCATCGACAGGTGCATGCGGTGCGGCGGCTCGGGCCAGTTGCCGATCACCACGTCCAGATCCCCTTCCGCGAGCGAACGCTCGAAGTCGAAGTTCGGCCCCAGCGCATGCAGCGTCAGGCGTGCCTGAGGCGCCTCGCGGCGGAAGCGCTCGGCTACGCCGGCGACGAACACCGGCGCGAGATAGTCGGGCGCACCGACACGGAACTCGTGGCGCGTGGTGTGCGGCTCGAACGACTCCGGCCCGTCCACCATGCGGTCGATCTCGGCCAGCGCCCCCTTCGCATGCGACATGAGCGCCAGCGCACGCTCGGTCGGCACCATGCCGCCCTTCTCCCGCACCAGCAGCGGATCACCGAGGATTTCGCGCAGGCGCTTCAAGGCCGCGCTGACGGCCGGCTGCGACTGGTTCATGCGCAAGGCCGTGCGCGATACGCTGCGTTCGGTGATCAGCAGCACGAAAATGCGCAACAGATAGGTATCGAGCGGGTCGTCGCTGCGCCGCAGGGTCATGATGGGTCTCCACGCTTCTATCGTTCTGGACGCTTGCGCCGGCACGAAGCGATACGGCAACAAAAGATACGCGAGAGCATATATCACTTATAAGAACATATGCGATCCGTTAACACGGTAGCGGCTTACACTGCGCTTCACACGCTCCCCGCATAGCCTAACAAGATCAGGAGACCGCAGCATGGGACGCCTCACCACTCACGTACTCGACACCGCCAACGGCAAGCCCGGCGTGGGCATCGCGGTCACGGTCTATCGCCTCGACGGTGAGCGCCGCGAGATCGCGCGCACCGTCACCAACCACGACGGCCGCTGCGACAAGCCGCTGCTCGAGGGCGCCGCGCTCGAAGCCGGCAAGTACGAGATCGTCTTCGCCGCCGGCGACTACTTCCGCGCCATGGGTCTGAACCTGCCCGAGCCGCTCTTCGTCGACGAAGTCGCACTGCGCTTCGGCATCGCCAATGTAGACCAGCACTACCACGTGCCCCTGCTGGTGTCGCCGTGGAGCTACTCCACCTACCGCGGCAGCTGAGCCCGCCGCTTCCCCCCGACACCGACAAAGAGAACAGATCATGGAAGCCTATCTGCTCGACTGGGCCAACCTGCTCGTCCGCTGGCTGCACCTGATCGCAGGCATCGCCTGGATCGGCGCGTCCTTCTACTTCGTGATGCTCGACAACTCGCTGAAGCCGCCCAAGAAGCCGGAGGACGCCAAGCGCGGCGTGTTCGGCGAATTGTGGGCAGTGCACGGCGGCGGCTTCTACCACAGCCAGAAATACCTCACCGGCCCCAAGGGCGAGCCGCTCACCCAGGATCTGCACTGGTCGAAGTGGGAGGCCTACACCACCTGGCTGTCAGGCATGGGCATGCTCGCGATCGTGTACTGGATCGGCGCCTCGAGCTACCTGATCGACAGCAATGTGATGGCGCTGTCGCCGGCCGCCGCCGTCGGCATCTCGATCGCCTTCCTGGTCGTGGGCTGGGTGTTCTACGACGTCCTGTGCCGCAACATGGTCGGCAAGGACGGTCTGCTGGCGGCGATCGTGTTCGTGTTCGTGATGGTGGCGAACTACGTGCTGCACCAGGTGTTCTCGGCCCGCGGCGCCTACATCCACGTCGGCGCCATGCTCGGCACGATGATGGCGGCGAACGTGTTCTTCCACATCATTCCCGGCCAGAAGAAGATGGTCGAGCAGATCCGCCGCGGCGAGCCGGTCGACACGATGCCCGGCATCGTCGGCAAGCAGCGCTCGGTGCACAACACCTACTTCACGCTGCCGGTGCTGTTCATCATGATCAGCAACCACTACCCGATGACCTACGCCAATGCCAACGGCTGGCTGGTGCTCGGCGTACTGATGGTGGCCGGTGTGCTGATCCGCCAGTTCTTCGTGCTGCGCCACCGCGGCCAGGTCAAGTGGTGGCTGCCGGCGGCCGGGGTGGCGCTGATCGCGCTGCTGATGGTGCTGATGGCACCCAAGCAGGTCGATGCCAGCGGCGACAAGGTCAGCTTTTCCACCGTCCAGTCGATCATGGCCCAGCGCTGCGTCACCTGCCATGCCGAGAAGCCCACCCACGAAGGCTTCGCCCAGCCGCCCAAGGGCGTGATGCTGCAGACCCCCGAGCAGATCGCCGCCAACGCGGTGATGAGCGCACAGACCGTGGCGAGCGGCTACATGCCGCTCGGCAACCTCACCGGCATCACCGAGGAGGAGCGCGCGAAGATCGCGATCTGGTTCGCCCAGGGCGCCCGCACCGCGGACTGAAGACGCCGACACAGGACTCAGCACAAAGAACAGGACAGGAAGAGACACCATGAGCACCCACACCGCCACCGCACGCACCGGCGCCACGCCCGTCACCGTTCCGGACGGCACGACCGCCGCCCTTGCCGCGCTCTCGAAGCTGCCGCAGGACGCCTTCGTCGCCCGCCTCGAAGGCATCTTCGAACATTCGCCATGGATCGCCGAGCGCGCCTGGAGCGCCGGCCCCTTCAACAGCATCGACGCGCTGCACGCTGCGATGTGCCTGACGGTGGACACCGCCGCCCCCAGCGAGCAGCTCGGCCTCATCTGCGCCCACCCGGAACTGGCCGGAAAGGAAGCCGAGGAAGGCACACTGACCACCGCCTCCACCGGCGAGCAACGCGGCGCCGGGCTCGACCAGTGCAGCAAGCAAGAGCTGGAGCGGCTGCGCCAGCTCAACAAGGACTATCGTGCCCGCTTCGGCTTTCCCTTCGTGGTTGCGGTCAAGGGGCTCACCCGCCACCAGATCATGGACCGCGTCGAGGCCCGACTGGCCAATGATCGCGACACCGAGTTCCGCACCTGCCTGAACGAGATCGGCAAGATCGCCCGCTTCCGGCTCGACGCGATGTTCGTCGAAACCGCGTGATCCACCGTCCGACCCGACCTCACGGAGCGACATCATGACTCTGAACAAAGTCTACCCCCGCGACCTGATCGGCTACGGCAGGACCCCGCCGCAGGCCAACTGGCCCGGCCGCGCCCGCATCGCGGTGCAGTTCGTCCTCAACTACGAGGAAGGCGGCGAGAACTGCGTGCTGCACGGCGATGCCGGCAGCGAGCAGTTCCTGTCCGAACTGTTCAATGCCGCCAGCTACCCCGAGCGCCACCTGTCGATGGAAGGCATCTACGAGTACGGCTCGCGCGTGGGCGTGTGGCGCTTCCTGCGCGAGTTCGAACGCCGCGGCCTGCCGATGACCATCTTCGGCGTGTCGATGGCGCTCGAGCGCCACCCCGAACTGACCGCCGCCTTCCGCGAGCTCGGCCACGAGATCGCCTGCCACGGCTGGCGCTGGATCCACTACCAGAACGTGCCCGAGGAGATCGAGCGCGAGCACATGCGGATCGGCATGGAGATCATCGAGCGCCTCACCGGCGAGCGCGCGCTGGGCTGGTACACCGGGCGCGACTCGCCCAACACCCGGCGGCTGGTCGCCGACTACGGCGGCTTCCTGTACGACTCGGACTACTACGGCGACGATCTGCCGTTCTGGACCGCAGTGCAGAAGACCGACGGCGAGACGGTGCCGCATCTGGTCGTGCCCTACACGCTCGACACCAACGACATGCGCTTCGCGCTGCCGCAGGGCTTCTCGCACGGCGACGAGTTCTTCGAGTACCTGCGCGATGCCTTCGACGTGATGTACGCCGAGGGCGAGGAGCGTCCGGCGATGATGTCGATCGGCATGCACTGCCGCCTGCTCGGCCGCCCGGGCCGCTTCCGCGCGCTGCAGCGCTTCCTCGATCACATCGAGAAGCACGACCGCGTGTGGGTGTGCCGCCGCGTCGATGTCGCGCGGCACTGGATCGAACACCACCCCTACAACCCTTAATAAGCCTTCAACGCAGGCCGGCCGGTCATACCCGACGCCGGCCCCCCGACCCCAAAGGAGAACCCCCATGGCCAGCCACACTCCCGGCGCCCCCGTCTTCGCCCCGCCCGCCGAGCTGCCCGACTGGGCACTGCGCTCGGTCGACCTCGCCAACCCGCGCCTGGGCGCCAAGGCACTTGCCGCCTCCGACGACTTCTTCGCCGAAGTCGCCCGCATGCTCAACCCCGAGCCCGCTCAGTTCGTCCCCGGCAAGTTCGACACCAACGGCAAGTGGATGGACGGCTGGGAGTCCCGACGCAAGCGCGTCGCCGGCCACGACTGGGCGCTCGTCAAGCTCGGCGTCAAGGGCGTGATCCGCGGCTTCGACGTCGACACCTCCCACTTCACCGGCAACTACCCCCCGGCCGTCTCCATCGAGGCCTGCGTGGCCGAGACCGATGACGTGGCGGCGCTCCAGGCCGCGACCTGGACCGAGATCCTCCCCGCCACCCCCATGGGCCCCAACAGCCACCACCTCCTCGAGTGCGCCAGCACCGCGGCCTGGACCCACCTGCGTGTGAACATGTATCCGGACGGCGGCATCGCCCGCCTGCGCGTCTATGGACGCCCGGTCGGCACCCTGGCCGCCAAGGCCGCCTCGGGCGAACTCGTCGATCTGGTGGCCATGGAGAACGGCGGCCGCGCCGTGTCGTGGAACGACGCCAGCTTCGGCTCGTCCGCCGCCGCCCTGCTGCTGCCCGGACGCGGCCTGAACATGGGCGATGGCTGGGAGACCCGCCGCCGCCGCGAGCCCGGCAACGACTGGTGCGTGCTCGAACTGGGCGCCCCCGGCACGGTCGAGAAGATCGAAGTCGATACCGCCTACTTCAAGGGCAACTACCCCGACCGCTGCTCGATCCAGGCCGCCTACGTGAGCGGCGGCACCGACCGCTCGATCACCACCCAGTCGATGTTCTGGCAGACCCTGCTGCCCGAGCAGAAGCTCGAGATGCACGCCATCCACACCTTCACCGAGCAGCTCGCCAAGCTCGGGCCCATCACCCACGTGCGCTTCAACATCTTCCCCGACGGCGGCGTCTCGCGCCTGCGCCTGTGGGGCACACTCGAGGCCAAGTAAGACCGGCAGCACCCGGGCGCATCGCAGCGCCCGGGTGACTGAGACTTGCGTGTCGCCCCCCTTCCCCACACGAGAGCACACCATGACCGCGCAACCCGCCCTCACCCTCGAGATCCAGCCCCTGACCCGCGAGGCCTTCGCCCCCTTCGGCGAGCTCATCGAGGCCAGCGACGCCGCCCAGCACTTCACCATCAACGCCGGCAACACCGAGCGCTACCACGATCTCGCCCGCATCGAGCCCGGACCCGATGGCCGCGTCATCGTCTCCATCTTCCGCGGCCAGCCCCGCACCCTGCCCTTCACCGTGCAGATGATGGAGCGCCACCCCAAGGCCTCCCAGGCCTTCATCCCCATGTCGGGCAAGCCCTACCTCGTGGTGGTCGCCCCCGCCGGCGAGCCGCCCAAGGCCGGGGACCTCAAGGTCTTCCTCGCCCGCGGCGACCAGGGCGTCAACTACGCCACCGGCGTCTGGCACCACCCCCTGCTCGCCCTCGAGACCGTCTCCGACTTCATCGTCATCGATCGCAGCGGACCCGGGCACAACTGCGACGAGGTGCAGCTCGACACACCGGGGCTGATCCCCGCCCTGCGCAGCTGAGGCGCAGCGGCGGTACGATGACGACGTGACCCACGACGGCCTCGACCATGCTGCCCCTCGACCCCTACGCCGCGCGCCCTGACACCCTCGGCGTCGAGGAATGGCGCGCGCGCGTCGATCTCGCCGCCGCCTACCGCCTGGCCGCACGCCGCGGCTGGAGCGATCTCATCTACACCCACCTCTCGCTGCGCCTGCCCGGCCGCGACGACGCCTTCCTGATCAACGCCTTCGGCCAGACCTTCGACGAAATCACCGCCTCGAGCCTGCTCGCCATCGACGTCGAGGGCCGCGTCATCGACGGCAGCGACCGCGTCGCCAATCCGAGCGGCTTCGCCATCCATGGCGCGGTGCATCGCGCGCGACCCGACGCGCATTGCGTGATCCATCTCCACACCGACGCCGGCATCGCGGTCTCGGCCCTGCAGGACGGCTTGCTGCCGCTGTCGCAGCACGCGATGCGCTTCTGGCGCGACATCGGCTATCACGACTACCAGGGGCTCGCCTTCGGCCCCGAGGAGCAGACGCGGCTGGTCGCCGAACTCGGTACGCACCGCGCGATGATCCTGAAGAACCACGGCACGCTGACCTGCGGTCGCACCGTGGCCGAGGCCTTCGTGCTGATGAACACGCTGGACAAGGCCTGCCGCATCCAGCTCGCCGCGATGGCGGCCGGACCGGTGGCGATGCCCGCCGCCGACGTACTCGCCCGGACCCACGCCCAGCTCACCGCCGACCCCGAGCCCGAAGGCACCCTCGAATGGCCCGCGCTGCTGCGCGGCCTGATGCGCAGCGAACCCGATTTCGCGCGCTGAATCCATCCTGTCCCATCCCGCAAGCCCCCACCTGAACACCCATTTTCTGGAGCAAAGCATGCCCACCTTCCATATCGAACTCTTCGAAGGCCGCAGTCCGGAGAAAAAACGCGAACTCGTCGAGGCGCTGACGCGCGAAACCTGTCGCGTCCTCGACTGCGAGGCCGGCGCTGTCGACATCATCCTGGTCGAGGTCAAGCGCGAGCACTGGGCGACGGGCGGCGTGCTCTGGTCCGAGCGCACTTGAGGGCCACGCACAGGCGGCCGAAACGCTGCCCATACGGATTGGCTGATTTCTTCTATAAGCCGATAAGGCTTTTTATATCGCTGCGCGATCTTAGACTGGACTCATCGGCTCATAACGACAAGGAGACACCACGATGTCCGATCAGACCCGCACAAGCAGCCCGATCGAGCTCGACCCTGTAGACCAGTGCCCGCCCGGCGGGCGCCTGTTCACCCTCGCCCTGCAGCACGTGCTGGTGATGTACGCCGGCGCAATCGCGGTCCCGCTGATCGTCGGCGGCGCCCTCGGGCTGCCCAAGGACCAGATCGCCTTCCTGATCAACGCTGACCTGCTGTGCTGTGGCCTGGTCACCATCATCCAGGCGCTCGGCGTCGGCCGCTTCGGCATCCGCCTGCCGGTCATGATGGGTGTGACCTTCGCTGCCGTCGGGCCGATGGTGGCCATGGCCACCAACCCCGAGCTCGGCATCAACGCCATCCTCGGCTCGGGCATCGCCGCAGGGCTGTTCGGCATCCTTTTCGCGCCGCTGGTATCGCGCGCGCTACCGCTGTTTCCGCCGGTGGTGACGGGTTCGATCATCGCGGTGATCGGCATCTCGCTGATACCGGTGGCGATCAACTGGTCGGCCGGCGGCCAGCCCAGTATCCGGAACGCGACGACCGGACTGATGGTGGACAACCCTGCCTACGGCTCGCCCGAATATCTCGCCATCGCCGCCATCGTGCTGGTCGTGGTGCTCGCGATCACCCGCTACGGCCGCGGCTTCCTGTCCAACGTCGCGGTGCTGCTCGGCATGGGCGTGGGCTTCGCGATCGCGATCGCGCTGGGCAAGGTCAGCTTCGACGGCCTGAGCGATGTGCCCTGGGTGGCCGTGGTGACGCCGCTGCACTTCGGCATGCCGATCTTCGATCCGATCTCGATCGCCACCATGTGCCTGGTGATGGTGGTGGTGATGGTCGAGTCGCTCGGCATGTTCCTTGCGCTCGGCGAGCTCACCGGCCGCCAACTCAGCCGTGACGACCTCACCCGCGGGCTGCGCACGGACGGCCTCGGCACCCTCATCGGCGCCTTCCTCAACACCTTCCCGCACACCAGCTTCTCGCAGAACGTGGGCCTCGTAGGCGTCACCGGCGTCAAGAGCCGCTGGGTGTGCGTGGCCGGCGGCGCAATCCTGATGGCCTTCGGCCTGTTTCCGAAAATGGCGCTGATCATCGCTTCCGTGCCGCAGTACGTACTCGGCGGCGCGGGCCTGGTGATGTTCGGCATGGTCGCCGCCACCGGCATCAAGATCCTGCTCGCGGCCGATCTGCGCAACAACCGCTTCAACCTCTATATCGTCGCGCTTTCGGTAGGCGCCGGGATGATCCCGATGGTGGCACCGCGGTTCTTCCAGCAGATGCCGCATGCCCTGGAGCCCCTGCTGCACAGCGGGATCCTGCTGTCCGCGATCACGGCGATCACGCTCAACCTTTTCCTCAACGGGGGTCGCCGCACCCCTGGCAGCGACGCGATCGAGCCGGCGATGGCGCACTAGGCGCATCATCGCCAGGAGCCTGACGCCCCGGGTCGATCAGCCGGCCTTACTTGAGCAGCTCAGCCGACGCTGCGACGGCCGCCAATGCGCACTGCTCGTCGAGATGGCCGCCGGGCGCACCGCCAATACCGATCGCACCGATCACCTCGTCGCCGACCCGGACCGGCACGCCGCCGCCGAGCAGGAGAAAGCCGGGGATGTCGGTGAGGTTGGCGGCGCCCGGGTTCTTCTGCGCCGCCTCCATCATCGCCTGGGTGGCGTTGCGTGCCGATGCGGACGTGAAGGCCTTCTGCTGGCTGGCCGCCAGCGTGTGCGGACCGGCGTTGTCGGCTCGCTGCACCGCCCGCACGATCCCCGCGCGGTCGACCACGGTGGCACTGACGGCATACCCCTTTTCCGCGCAAGCCTGGACCGCATCGGCGGCGAGACGGTTGGCAAGCTCGAGCCCCAAGGTACGCTGGCTGAGGACCTGGGCCTGGGCAGCGCCGGCGGTGGTCAGGACGAAGGTGGCGGCAAGGATGGACAGCTTGTTCATGGCATTCTCCAGTGAGGATCGGCCTTTCCGATCCATGGAAGCAGTCTAGGGAGCCCGCCGCCCCCTGCCCATCCGGCCGGCTACCCGCCGCAGCGCGCCCGGCCTCCGTACAACTACGGACCGCCCGCCTCCACCAGGCATGCGTAGTGGCGGATCAGTTGCGCGAGCGACGCCGCTTCGAGCTTCGCGAACAGGTTGGCACGATGCGTCTCCACCGTACGCGGCGACAGCGCCAGCGCGCGGCCGATCTCCTTGTTGGTCAGCCCCTCGACGATCAGGCCGAGAACCTCCCGCTCGCGCGCAGACAGCTGCGCATAGCGCTGGCGCGCGGCGCGGTCTGCGGTGACGCGCGCGCGGGAGGCGACGTGCCGGCGCAGCGCCTGCTGCAGCGTGTCGATCAGGATGTCGTCGTCGACCGGCTTCTCGAGGAACTCCGCAGCGCCCGACTTGAAGGCGCGCCGGCACAGATCCACCGTGCCGTGGCCGGTAAGCATGATGACCGGCATGTCCACCCCGCGCGCAATCAGGGTCTCGAGCACGGCGAGGCCACTGATGCCCGGCATGCGCACGTCGAGCACCACCGCCCCCACGCCCTCGGGATCGAAGCCGGCGAGAAAGCCCTCGGGCGTCGGCCAGGTCTGTGCGCGAAGGCCGACGGTCCCGATCAACAAGGCGAGGCTGCTGCGCACGGCCTCGTCGTCATCGACGACATGGATCAGCGGAGAGAGCGGGATCGTGTCATGCATGGCGGAATTCTGACTCCGGGAAATCAAGCGCGCATCCCCTGTCCCGAAACACGCGGCAGGCTGAGGCGGAACGCCGCACCACGCCCGGAAGCTTCGAGCAACTCGAGCTGCCCATCCATGGACGCCGCCAGGGTCTCGCACAGGCTCAACCCCAATCCGAGCCCTTCCGCACGCGTCGTGTAGAAGGGCGCGAACACCCGCGGACGCTGTGCGGCAGGAATGCCAGGGCCGCTGTCGGTTACGGTCAGGCTGGCGCGGGCACCGTCGTTCGCGAGGCGCAATGTCAGCCGTCGCTCCGTCACGGGCACCCGCTGCAGGGCCTGCAAGGCATTGGTCAGCAGATTGTGGACGATCTGCTCGAGCGCGATGGGGTCGGCCTGGACCCGGAAGTCGCCCGCTCCCTCGAGCCCGACGCGCACGCCGGCCTCGCGCAAGCGCGGCTCGAGCAGATGCAGGACGGCCTCGGCCGCCGCGCGCAGGTCGACGACCTGCACCCGCTCGGCGCCGCCCGGACGTTCGACGCTGCGCCGCAAGCGGCCAAGCACGTCGGCGGCACGCCGGGCCTGGCCTGCGGCCGCTTCCATCGCGGTGCGTGCGGTCTCGGTGTCGGGCGGCTCGTCACGCAACAGACGAACAGCCGCACCCGTATTGGCGAGGATCGCGGTAAGCGGCTGGTTGAGTTCATGCGCCATGCCGGCGGCGAGCTCCCCCATGGCGTTGAGCCGCCCCACCTGCCCCAGACGCAGCAGCTCCTCGGCGCGGCGACGGGCAATGCGTTGCTGAGCCAGCGCCGCCGCCCCCGCCATCAGTCCGATGAGCACGGCGCTGCTCGCCAGCATCTGCGCCCACGGCAATTCGTCCCACCCGACACTGCGCTCCGCCACGACATCGAAGGGCTGACTGCGGACGTCGAGTGGACGGTTGAAACCGAAACGCCATCCCCCGGCCTCGTCGGCACCCGAATGGATGCGCCAGCGATGCCCGCCGTGCATGAGATCGATCCGCACGGGGGCATCGATGGCGAAGGGCCATTCGGCATCGGTGACCAAGCCGGCCAGATCGATCTCGAGTGCGTGGCTCGCGGCCTCGCCTGCGAGCACCAGCCACAGACGCCCCTGTTCCATCCCCGACACGAGGCCCCAGGCGCGCCCCGCACTGCGCGACGACGCCTCGGCCCGCGACAGCGCCATCCCGAGCGTTCCGTGCGCCCACGCCTGCGTCCGCTCGGTGCGAAGGACGGTGACGATCCGCGGGTAGATGGCCGGCAGGCGATGCGCGGCCTCTGCCGTCGCCGGCGTGTCGAGCAGGGCCAGCGTGGCCAGAATGGCTTCGTGCTCGACTGCGCGCAGGCTCAACACCCGGTGGACGATGCCGGCCTGGGTCTCGAACTCACGCCTTGCGCGCTGCAACTCCGCATGCGCCAGCCAGGCGGAAGAAATCAGGCAGAGGATCAGTGCCCCGGCGATCCAGCGCAGATGCGCACGCACGAAGGTCATCTCACCCCCTCGACGCCCTCATCCGCCGAGGCGGCGCGTCTGCAGCAGTTGCCACATGCTCATCATCGCCAGCGCGCCGACGATCAATGCCATGCCGGTCAGTTCGACCGTATTCGGCAGCTCGCCGAGCTCGATCCAGCCCGCGAGCGCGCCGATGAGCGGAATGCCAAGCGCCGACAGCCCGGCCATGCCCGCCGACAGCCGCTGCAGCACGTACAGCCACAACAGCCACGCCAGCCCGGTGGCGAACACCGCGTTGAATACCAGGGCGCCGAAGAAGTACGGCGTCGGATCGATCGGCCGCGACGGATGGAGCAACGCGACCACGCACAGCGCAAGCGCGCCGAACAGCATCTGCCAGGCGGTCAGGGCCAGAAGGTCGAAGGCGTGATTCTGGCGCATGCGCTTGGCAAGCACGGCCGAAGCGGCCCAGGTGATGCCCGCCACCACCGCGAGGAGATTGCTGAAGCCGCTGCCCCCCATCGCCCAGGGCTGGAGCACGAGCACCAGACCGCCCCCGGCGATCGCGATCGACGCCCACTGGAGACCGCGCACCCGCTCGCCCAGTGCCCACCACGCCATCGGGATGACCCAGAACGGCATCGTATAGACCAGGACGGCCGTCTTGCCCGCACCACCGGCCACCAGCGCCCATTGGATCAAGGCGGTAAAGGCGGCCGTCTGCAGCAAGCCGAGCAGCACCACCTGGCGAACCGCCCCCACTCGCATCGGCCGGCGCAACAGGACGAGCACGAGGAACAAGGTCGCTGCGCCGAGTGCGGCACGAATGGCGGAAAAGTCAAAGGGATCCACGTACTGGATCACCTGCTTCATGACGACCCAGTTGTAGCCCCAGATCAGCGACAACAGGCCGAGGGCAAAGAGAGCGAGACGGGGCGTACCGGATGCGGACATCGGACCTCCAAAAAGAAAACGCCGCGGCGCCCCTGGTGGGGGCCGCGGTCGAAGGGCTGCCGCCGGAGAGACGGCGGCGATTCACGGTGCGAGGTGCATTATGCACAGCAAGAGGCGTGCTGACATAAGGTCTCGCTGATAGCGCTTATCGGCTCGGCGGCAACGGGCAGCGGATCTCGCCCGCCACGCGGCCTACCCACCGGCGCCCGACTCACATCGGCTGCGCCGCAACGACCGGCGCCTTGCGGCTCATCAGGCCGAGATGCAGGAGTGCGCCGAGCAACGGGAGCCCCTGAAGCACCTCGAGCCAACCTTGCGACTCGATGACGACGAGGAGCAGTTCGATCTCGAGTCTGTGTTCGAGGCTCTGCTCAGGGCCTGAACGGCGGGCGAGCGCTTGCTGGTCGTGAATCCGACGCTGAAGTTCGATGTACCCGGATTCCTCGACCTCGGTCTCCTGCTTGGCAAGGAACGGAAGCGCTGTGACCTCCGCTCGCCGGCCTGCCCGAGCGCTGCCTAGATCCCGCCCGCCCAGTAACCGGGCTGGTTGTAGGCCGTCTTGAGATAGTCGATGAAGTGGCGCACCTTCGCCGGCAGATGGCGCTGTTGCGGATACACGGCCTGGATGTCGTAGCTCGGCACGGCAAACTCGTCGAGGACGGTGACCAGCTCGCCCCGCTTCAGCTCGGCCTGGATCTCCCAGGTCGAACGCCAGCCGACGCCCAGCCCTTGTCTGACCCATCCGTAGAGCAGCTCGCCATCATTGCAGGCGAGATCGCCCTCGACGCGTACCGCAAACAGACGGCCATCGCGCAGGAAGGTCCAGCCACGCTGCTGGCCGCCAGCCAGGTTGAAGGCCAGGCAATTGTGACGAGCGAGATCCTCCGGCTGCCGCGGAACGCCATGGCGCTCGAAATAGGCCGGCGTCCCGCACACCACGCGGCGGTTGGCGAAGAGCCGCACCGCGACGTAGTTGGGATCGGTCACTTCGCCGATGCGTATCGCCATGTCGTAACCCTCGCGCACGAGGTCAACCACGCTGTCGGTAAAGTTGAACGACATCCGCAGATCGGGGTGCAGCGCCTTGAACGCGGTCGCGTGCGGCGCAACATGACGCCGGCCAAAGGCCGCAGGGGCCGATACCACCAGGTGGCCGCGCACTGCGTTACGACCCGAGCTGATGCCGCGCTCGATTTCGTCGAAATCCCTTAGCAGCTGACGCGACTGGTCGAGAAACTGCTCGCCCAGGTCGGTCAGGCGCAGCCCGCGCGTCGAACGGTGCATGAGCTTCACGCCGAGCCGGGCTTCGAGCCCATCCAGGCGGCGCCCCAGAACGACCGGTGTCACCCCCTCGATCAGTGCGGCCGCCGCAAAGCTGCCCTTCTCGGCCACGAGGACGAAGCTGCGTATTTCCGTATACCGATCCATGCCCTGCCCTCCCATGGGTGCGAGCCGGCGTGCTGCCGACGATCGGCTGCGGCGCCGACGCAAGGGCGGGTCCAGCCTCGGCGGCGGCCCGCCAAGGTCCGCTCAGTCGCGGAACACTTGCTCGGCCTCGTCCTCGAGCGCCGGTCCATCCACCACCACGACCCGCCGGCCGCGCGCCAGCACCTCACGGCAGCCCAGATGCAGCTCATTCTCGGTGCGTGGCAGCGCGCCATAGTTGCGTTCGCTGCTGAGCGCATACACCAGTCGCCGAACACCGCTCCAGAATACGGCGCCTGCGCACATGGCGCACGGTTCGGCGCTCGCGTAGACGGTGGCGCCTGCCAGGGTTCTGTCATCGAAGCGACCGCCGGCAATCCGCAGCAGGTTCATCTCGGCGTGACCGGTCACGTCATGACCGCTGGCCTGATCGTTCTCGGCCTCGGCCAGCACCGCCCCGTCGGCACCCACAAGCACGGCGCCGTAGGCCCCGTTGCCCTTGGCCTTGGCTGCGCGCGACAGCTCAATAGCTCTACGCAGATATCGAATATCGTCCTGATCGAGCGTCACCATATCATCACCCTCCTGATCGACGGCAAGCACGTCCGCCTACGAGCACGCCGCTCCACCGCACGTCTTGGCCAATAAATAGACGAAATTTTAAGCGCTTACACGGCCGACACCATTTGAGATCGCTTATACCGGACATCATCCATAACCAGGCGGCGGGCCTGTCCGTCTCCCGGTCGCTCCGGCATTCAATACTATTTGTATCGATAGAAGCGACGAATAGTGGGATTCAAGAATGGCTAGCGACTCCCTAAGCTTTCGCCATCCCCCAACCAAAAATGGCAATGGAGAGACAGATGGCCCTCATGAGAGCAGTCGATGCCGCAGCCGCGGTGATGCGCAAGGAAGGTGTGAACACCGTGTTCGGCATTCCCGGCGCCGCGATCAACCCGCTGTACTCGGCGATGAAGAAGAACGGCGGCTTCAATCACATCCTCGCCCGCCACGTCGAAGGCGCCTCGCACATGGCCGAAGGCTACACCCGCGCCAATCCGGGCAACATCGGCGTGTGCATCGGCACGTCCGGCCCCGCCGGCACGGACATGATCACCGGGCTGTACTCGGCCTCGGCCGACTCCATCCCCATCCTGTGCATCACCGGCCAGGCACAGCGCGCCCGTCTGTACAAGGAGGACTTCCAGGCCGTCGACATCGAGTCGATCGCCAAGCCCGTCACCAAGTGGGCGGTGACCGTGCGCGAGCCGGCGCTGGTGCCGCGCGTGTTCCAGCAGGCCTTCCACGTCATGCGCTCCGGCCGCCCCGGCCCGGTGCTGATCGACCTGCCCTTCGACGTGCAGATGGCCGAGATCGAGTTCGACCTCGACACCTACGAGCCGCTGCCGGCCTACAAGCCCGCCGCCACCCGCGCCCAGGCCGAGAAGGCGATGGCGATGCTGAACGCCGCCGAGCGCCCGCTGATCGTGTCCGGCGGCGGCGTGATCAACGCCAACGCCGAAGCCAGGCTGCAGGAATTCGTCGAGCTCACCGGCGTGCCGGTGATTCCGACCCTGATGGGCTGGGGCACGATCCCCGACGACCATCCGCTGATGGCCGGCATGGTGGGTCTGCAGACCTCGCACCGCTACGGCAATGCCACCCTGCTCGCCGCCGACTTCGTGTTCGGCATCGGCAATCGCTGGGCCAACCGCCACACCGGCTCGGTCGAGGTCTATACGCAGGGGCGCAAGTTCGTCCACATCGACATCGAACCGACCCAGATCGGCCGCGTGTTCGGCCCCGACTTCGGCATCGTGTCGGACGCCGGCGCCGCGCTCGACCGCCTCATCGAGGTGGCGCGCGAGATGAAGGCCGCCGGGCAGTTGCGTGATCGCAGCGCATGGGTCGCCGAATGCCAGCAGCGCAAGCGCACGATGCAGCGCAAGACGCACTTCGACAACGCGCCGATGAAGCCGCAGCGTGTGTATGAGGAAATGAACCGCGCCTTCGGCAAGGACACCTGCTACGTCAGCACCATCGGCCTGTCGCAGATTGCTGCCGCACAGTTCCTGCATGTGTACAAGGCGCGCTACTGGATCAACTGCGGCCAGGCCGGCCCGCTGGGCTGGACCGTGCCGGCCGCGCTGGGCGTCTGCGCAGCCGATCCGCAGCGCAAGGTGGTGGCGATCTCGGGCGACTACGACTTCCAGTTCATGATCGAGGAACTGGCGGTCGGCGCACAGTTCAAGCTGCCTTACGTCCATGTGCTGGTGAACAACGCCTATCTCGGCCTGATCCGCCAGGCACAGCGCGGCTTCGACATGGACTATTGTGTGCAGCTCGCGTTCGACAACATCAACGCACCGGAAACCGAGGGCTATGGCGTCGATCACGTCAGCGTGGTCGAGGGCTTGGGCTGCAAGGCGATCCGCGTGCGCACACCGGAGGAGATCCAGCCGGCCTTTGCCCAGGCGAAGCAGTGGATGGAGGAATTCCGCGTGCCGGTGGTGGTCGAGATCATCCTCGAACGTGTGACCAACATCTCGATGGGCACGGAGATCAACGCGATCAACGAGTTCGAGGACCTCGCCGAAAAGGGCGCCGACGCCCCGACTGCCATCGCCCTCCTCGATTGAGCCCCTTGGCCGGGGGCGGTCCGTTCCGCGCCCGGCTGCAACCGATTACCGGAGACGAAGAAATGCCGAAGTTCAACGCCAACCTGACGATGTTGTTCAACGAAGTGCCCTTCATCGACCGCTTCCAGGCAGCGGCGGAAACCGGCTTCAAGGGCGTGGAGTTTCTCTTCCCCTACGCGTTCGACAAGCACGAACTCGCCGAGCGCCTCGACAAGCATGGCCTGGTTCAGGTGCTGCACAACCTGCCGGCCGGCAACTGGGAAGCCGGCGAACGGGGCATTGCCTGCCACCCGGATCGCGTTGGCGAGTTCCAGGACGGCGTCGGCCGCGCGCTCGAGTACGCGACCGCGCTCGGCTGCAAGCAGGTGAACTGCCTGGCCGGCATCGCCCCCGCTGGCGTCGCGCCCGACACGCTTCACGAGACTTTCGTCGGCAACCTGCGCTTCGCGGCCGACAAGCTCGAAGCCGCCGGCATCCGCCTGCTGATCGAGCCGATCAACACCTTCGACATTCCGGGCTTCTACCTCAATCGCACGGCGCAGGCGATCGCGCTGATCGACACGGTCGGCTCCGGCAATCTCTACCTGCAGCACGACATCTATCACGTGCAGCGGATGGAAGGCGAACTCGCCAACACCATCGCCAGGCACCTGCCCAGGATCGCCCACATGCAGATCGCCGACAACCCCGGGCGTAACGAGCCCGGCACCGGAGAGATCAACTACGCCTGGCTGTTCCGCCACATCGACCAGCTGGGCTACGACGGCTGGATCGGCTGCGAGTACAAGCCGGCCGCCGGCACCCGCGAGGGGCTGGGCTGGGTCACGGCGCTCGCGGGTTGAGCCGCACAGCGACAGCTTCGACAACAGGAGAAACGACAATGACAAGCATCGGATTCATCGGTCTCGGCATCATGGGCACCCCCATGGCGGGACATCTGCTCGCAGCCGGCCACGCGGTCCACACCTACACCCGCGGCGACACGCCGAAGGCCCTGCTCGAGGCCGGCGCAAAACCCTGCGCCAACGGCGCGGAGGTCGCGCGCAACGCCGACATCATCATTACCATGGTGCCCGACACGCCGCACGTCGAAGACGCCCTGTTCAACCCCGAGGGTGTCGCGGCCGGCCTGTCGAAGGGCAAGATCGTGGTCGACATGAGCTCGATCTCGCCGGTGGCCACCAAGGAGTTCGCCCGCCGCATCAACGCGCTCGGCTGCGAATACCTGGATGCCCCGGTTTCCGGTGGCGAGGTCGGCGCCAAGGCGGCCAGCCTCACCATCATGGTGGGCGGCAGCGAGGCGGCCTTCGACAGGGTCAAGCCGATCTTCGAGCTGATGGGCAAGAACATCACCCTGGTCGGCGGCAACGGCGACGGCCAGATCACCAAGGTCGCCAACCAGATCATCGTCGCCCTCAACATCGAGGCCGTGGGCGAGGCCCTGCTGCTCGCGGCCAAGGCCGGCGCGGACCCGGCAAAGGTGCGCCAGGCGCTGATGGGCGGCTTCGCCAACTCGCGCATCCTCGAGGTGCACGGCGAACGCATGGTCAAGCGCAGCTTCGATCCGGGGTTCCGCATCGAACTGCACCAGAAGGACCTGAACCTGGCGCTCACCACCGCACGCCAGCTCGGCGTGTCGCTGCCGAACACGGCCACGGCGCAAGAGCTCTTCAATGCCTGCGCCGCGCATGGCGGTGCGAAGTGGGACCACTCGGCAATGGTGCGGGCGCTGGAGAAGATGGCCAACTACGAGATCGGCCAGTAAGCGGCCTTGCACCGGCGGGCGTCCCGGCTGCACGAGCGGCACGCCCGCCCCTGTCACCCATGGGGTAATAAGACAAGACGCCGGCACCGACCGGCGTCCCCCCGGGGGGACGCGCCCCCCGGCGTGCCGCCCACCTACTCTAGGAGATTCCGATGCGTCACCTCGCCATCGATGTCGGTTCGTTCCGCTTCGTCGCCCGTATGGAGGAAAGCGCCGCGCCGAAGACCTGCGCCGCCTTTCTGGAACTGCTGCCCTTCTCCAACCAGGTGATCCACTCGCGCTGGAGCGGTGAGGCGGTGTGGGTGCCGCTCGGCGAGTTCGACACCGGGCTGGGCTTCGAGAACCACACCAGCCACCCCTCGCGCGGCGACATCCTCCTCTACCCGGGCGGATTTTCCGAGACCGAGATCCTGTTCGCATACGGCAGCAGCTGCTTCGCCAGCAAGATGGGGCAGCTCGCGGGGAATCATTTCCTCACCGTGGTCGAGGGCGTCGACCAGCTCTACGAAATGGGCCGGACCGTACTCTGGAAGGGCGCGCAAGCGATTCGCTTCTCCGACCTCGGCGCGCGCTGACGCAGCGCGCGGCACCGCCCACGTGCGTCAGCGACGTCGACGCACCGCAGTCATTAGGCTCAAAGCACAGGATCCAGCATGAACACCTCACCGCGCGAACTGCTCGCCGCCATGTTCAACGCGGCCGTCCAGGCTGCCCAGCCCGCACACTGCATCCCCCGGCTTCTTCCGGCGCCCCCCAAAGGCCGCACGCT
The DNA here is from genome assembly GCF_000310165.2 of Thauera sp. 63. Taxonomy (NCBI): domain Bacteria; kingdom Pseudomonadati; phylum Pseudomonadota; class Betaproteobacteria; order Rhodocyclales; family Zoogloeaceae; genus Thauera; species Thauera sp. 63. Next base: position 130,066 of record NZ_AMXC01000006.1, on the reverse strand, counting down.
GGTGATCGGTGCCGGCAAGGCCTCCGCCGCCATGGCGCAGGCACTCGAGCGGGCGTGGACAGGCCCGCTCTCCGGTCTCGTCGTCACCCGCTACGGCTACGCCGTGCCCTGCGAACGCATCGAGATCGTCGAGGCGTCCCACCCGGTTCCCGACGCCGCCGGCCTCGGTGCCGCCCGGCGCATGCTTGAACAGGTGCGTGGCCTGACCGAGGACGATCTCGTGATCTGCCTGATCTCCGGTGGCGGCTCCGCCCTGCTGCCCCTTCCGGGAGAAGGCATCGAGCTCGCCGACAAGCAGGCGATCAACCGCGCACTGCTTCGGTCCGGCGCCACGATCTCGGAGATGAACTGCGTCCGCCGCCACCTCTCCGGCATCAAGGGCGGGCGTCTGGCCGCCGCGTGCCACCCGGCGCGGGTCGTCAATCTCCTGATCTCCGACGTTCCCGGCGACGACCCGGTCGATATCGCATCCGGCCCCACCGTGGCCGATCCGACCACCTGTGCGGACGCGCTCGATATCGTCCGCCGCTACGGCATCGAACTTCCGCCCGGCGCGTGGCGGCTGCTGGAAAGCGGCGCGGGCGAGACCGTCAAGCCCGGCGATGACCGGCTCGCCCGCGTCGTTACCCACCTGATCGCGACACCCCAGATGGCGCTCAAGGCCGCCGCCAAGGTGGCCGCGCTCGAAGGCGTGACGCCTGTCCTGCTCGGCGACAGCATCGAAGGCGAAGCGCGCGAGGTGGGCAAGGTGATGGCCGGCATCGCGCTCCAGACCCGACACCAGCGGCAGCCCGTACCCCCGCCGTGCGTACTGCTCTCGGGCGGCGAGACCACCGTGACCGTGCGCGGCGCGGGACGCGGCGGACGCAACGTCGAGTTCCTGCTGTCGCTGGCGCTCGCGCTCGACGGCACCCCCGGCGTCCATGCCGTCGCCGGCGACACCGACGGCGTGGACGGTCTCGAGGAGATCGCCGGCGCCTTCGTCGCCCCCGACACGCTGTCGCGGGCCTGGGCAAAGGGCATTCGCCCGCGTGACAGACTGGACGACAACGATGGCCATGGCTTTTTCGAGGCGCTCGGCGACTCGCTCGTCACCGGGCCGACCCTGACCAACGTGAATGACTTCCGCGCCATCCTGATTACGTGACTGCCGATTCATCAGAACCAAGGAGAAGACACCCCATGAGAAGCACGAAACTGCTGACGCTGGACGACGTGAAGCGCATCGCGGCCGCAGCGGAGTCCGAAGCGCGCAGCAACAACTGGGCCGTCAGCATCGCCGTGTGCGATGCCGGCGGGCATCCGCTCTGGCTGCAGCGCCTGGACGACGCGCCGCCGATGAGTGCCTTGGTGGCGCCGGAGAAGGCACGCACCTGCGTGCTGAGCGGCAAGCCCAGCCGCACCTACGAGGACATGGTCAACAACGGTCGCTTCGCCGCACTGAAGATGCCGGTCGTGCCGCTCGAAGGCGGCGAGCCCATCATCGTCGAGGGCACGGTGATCGGGGCCGTGGGGGTATCCGGTGTCCGCTCGGGCGAGGACGCCCAGGTCGCACGTGCCGGGATCGCTGCCCTCACCACAGTCAAGGAGGCCACATGAAACGCGAACGACGCGCCCGGATCCTCGCCACCCTGGGTCCTGCCAGTTCCTCCCTCGAGAGCATCCGCGCCTTGGCCGAGGCCGGCGCCGACGTCTTTCGCCTGAACTTCAGCCATGGCTCGCACGCGGACCACGCCGAACGCCTTCAGCTGATCCGCCGGGTCGAGCAGGAACTCGAACGCCCGATCGGCGTGCTGATGGATCTCCAGGGCCCGAAGCTGCGTGTCGGCCGCTTTGCCGACGGCAAGGTCACGTTGAAGGCGGGCGCGTCCTTCCGCCTCGACCTGTCGCCCGAAGACGGCAACGAGACGCGTGTCAGCCTGCCGCATCCCGAGATTTTCGCCGCCCTGGAACGCGGCACCGAGCTGCTGCTCGACGACGGCAAGCTGCGCCTGCGGGTGGAGTCCTTCGGCCCGGACTTTGCCGAGACCGCGGTGATCGTGGGCGGCGTCCTGTCCGATCGCAAGGGCGTCAACGTGCCGGGGGTGGTGCTGCCCATTTCGCCGCTCACCGCCAAGGACCGTGCCGACCTCGCATTCGGGCTGTCGCTGGGCGTCGACTGGGTCGCCCTGTCCTTCGTCCAACGCCCGGAGGACATCCGCGAGACACGCGAACTCGTGGGCGACCGTACCTGGATCATGGCCAAGCTCGAAAAGCCCGCCGCGATCGACCAGCTCGAACCCATCGTGGCCTTGGCCGACGGCATCATGGTGGCGCGCGGAGACCTTGGCGTCGAGTTGCCGCCGCAGCAGGTACCTGTGCTGCAGCGGCGCATCGTGCGAGCGGCGCGGGCGGCCGGCCGGCCGGTGGTCGTCGCCACGCAGATGCTCGAATCGATGATCAGCGCGCCCGTCCCTACCCGAGCCGAAGCCTCCGATGTCGCCACGGCCGTCTACGATGGTGCCGACGCAGTGATGCTCTCGGCCGAGTCGGCCTCGGGCCAGTATCCGGTCGAAGCGGTCAGCATCATGCACCGCATCATCTGCGAGGTCGAAAAGGATCCGGCTTACCGGGAGGGGCTCGAGGCAAGCCACAGCCCCGCCGCCGCCAACACGCCGGACGCCATCTGCTGCGCGCTGCGGCGCGTGGCGGACCTGCTCGAGCCGGCCGCGACCGTGACCTACACGACCTCGGGGTTCTCCTGCCTGCGCGCCAGCCGGGAGCGCCCGAAGGCGCCCATCCTGGCGCTGACGCCGCATGTGGGCACCGCGCGCCGGCTCTCGCTTGTCTGGGGCGTCCATCCGGTTCCCTTCGAGGAAGTCCACGATGTCGCCGAGATGGTCGAGCATGCCGGGGCCGCGGCGGTCCGTCAGGCGTTCGCCAATCCCGGCGACGTCGTTGTCGTGATCGCCGGGATTCCTTTCGGACACAGCGGCAGCACGAACCTGCTGCACGTGTTGCGGATTCCCGCCTGAACCGGCGCCACCGCACCTGACGCGCTACGCGGGCCGCGAACTCGTTTCATCGCGGCCCAGAACGGATGAGAGTATCCGCGACCGCGTCGCCACGATCCTCCAGGTGCCGTCGATGCGGCGGTACTCGTCATCGTACATCACGCCCAGCCGGCGGGTCGCACCGGTTTCGGCATCGAGGTTGAAGTAGGCCAGCGACCAGCGACCGCGCGCATGGTCCTCGCCGAGCAGCTCGATCTCGGGATTGGCACCGTGGTGGCTGTCGCGCACGCGCGGGTGGCAGGCGAGCGACTGGTAGAGGGCGACGAAGCTGTCGCGGTCCTCGAAGCGGCCGACGGCCTCGTAGTCGACGACGATCAGGCCGGTGGCGAAACAGTCGCGGATCGTCTCGACTTCCTTGAGGTCGCAGGCGTTGAGGTAGCGGTGCTTGAGCTGGCGGATGGCTTCCAGCGCCTCGAGCCGCGCGATGCGTTGTTCAAGCGTCATCGCACGCTCCTCAGCTCACTCGCGCCGGATGGAAGGCGCACGGCGCGCCGAGGATGTTGCGCCAGGTCGGCGGCTCGCGGCCGTCCTCGTCGCGCACGCCGTAACGCTGCGCGAGTTCGGCGACGATCTGCGTGCGGCCGGACAGCTCGGAAAGTCCGGGGTCGCGCCACAGCGCATGGATGACCCGCCCGACGAACTGCGGGCTCTCGCTGCGCGCCATGAAGTCGCCATAGGCATCGCCACGCAGGCGGGCGGCGATCTCGGTGCGTTCGGTGCGCTGCACGCCCAGCCAGAGCGAGACCGCCGCCACGCCGCTGCCTTCGAAATCCACCGCCATGTCGGCCGCCATCTTGTCGCAGCCGGCCTTCTGCGCACCATAGGCGGGACCGTGCATGTAGCAGCCGGCGCCGTACGAGGACGTGAAGGCGACGAGCCCCCGCCCGGCGGCGATCAGCAGCGGTGCCGCATGCCAGGCGGCGACGTAGTTCGAGCGCAGGCCGACGCCGAACATGTCGGCCTGGGCGAGCGGTTTGGTCCAGAACGGGCCGGGCTCGATCAGGCTGTCGTCGATGCAGAGCGCGTTGTTGACCAGGATGTCGAGCCGGCCGTGCTCGTTCGCGATGCGCGCGAACAGCGCCTTCACCTGCGCGTCGTCGGCATGGTCGCACGGCACCGCGATGCCTTGTCCGCCCGCGGCGGTAACCGCCGCGGCGGCGGCGTGGATGGTGCCGTGCAGCGGCGTGTCGCCGATGCGGGAGGCGCCTTCGGTGGTGCTGCGTCCGGTCAGGTAGACCGTCATGCCGGCCGCGCCGAGCGCTTCGGCCACGCCCCGGCCCACGCCGCGGCTGGCGCCGGTAACGAGGGCGACGCCCTGAGAGGCGGATGTATTCATCGATTCTCCATCGCAACGAGTTCGGGGCATGCGGCGCCCCGGTGCCAGCCCGCTATCGCCCGGCGACCTGCCCGCCGTCCACGCTGTAGAGCTGGCCGCTGATCCACGCACCCTGCGTGCTGCAGAGATAGACCACCATGCTGCCGATCTCCGCAGGGGCGCCCGCGCGTTTCAAGGGCACATAGGTGTTGATGATGGCGTCCCACTGCTCGGACGAGAGATCGTCCAGCCGCGACGTGGAGACGATGCCGGGGCAGATCGCATTGACGCGGATGCCGTATCGCCCCACCTCGCCCGCCATCGCCGCGGTCAAGGCATGCAGCCCCGCCTTGCTGGCAGCGTAGGCGGCCGTGTTGGGCGCCATCAGCTTGCCGCCCACGGACGAGATGTTGATGATGGTGCCGCCCTCGCCCTGCGCGATCAGCTGGCGACCGAACACCTGGCTCATGTAGAAGCTGCCGTTCAGGTTGACGTCGATGACCTTGCGCCAGGCGGCCGGATCGACATCGACCACCGGGACGCGGTCACCCGCGCGCGCGGCGCCGGCGTTATTGATGACGAAATCCACCCGGCCGAACTCGCGCACCACCGTGTCGGCCAGCGCCGCGACGGCGTCCGGGTCAGCGACGTTGCTGACCACCGGCAACGCGCGCCGGCCCAGGGCGCGGATTTCCTCCGCGACGGACTCGATGTCGCGCCAGCCGGCCTGCTTCTCGTCCGCCGGGAATGCGTCCGGCGAGCGGCCGCTGCCGGTGATGACGACGTCGCAGCCGGCCCGGGCGAGCTCGACCGCAATCGAGCGACCGATGCTGCGCATCCGCCCCGCACCGGTGACGACGGCGACCTTGCCTTCCAGCCCTGTGAGTGCATAGCTCATCTGCGATGCCCTCGTCGATCAGCCCAGCCGCGGCGGCCGGCGATCCGCCCACGGCGCGGCCTTCTCCAGTTGCGCGGCCAGCGCGATCAGGCGCGCCTCGCCGCCGTAGGGCGCGGCGAACTGCACGCCGATCGGCAATCCTTCCGCGCTCCAGTGCAGCGGCACCGACATCGCCGGCAGCCCGGTCATGTTGAACATCGAGGTGAAGGCCGAGGCCTGAACCGCATTGCGTGCGAACGCCTCGAAGGGCTGGTCGAGCGAGAGCGCCCCCAGCTTCGGCGGCAAGGCCGCGGTGGTCGGCGACAGGATGATGTCGTAGCGCGCGAACAGTTCGTCCAGCACGCGGCCGCCGCGATCGAACACGCTGCGCGCCTTGAGGATCTGCTCGGCAGTGTAGGACTTGGCCTTCTGCAGGCTCTGCCAGTCGATCGGCTCGAATTCATCCTCGCGCGCCTCGCGGCCGATCGCCTTCTCGCGCTCGCGCACGGTGTAGAGCATGCCGCTGGCGGTGACGACGCCCATGCTGCCCGCCATCTCCAGGAAGGGCAGCGCCGATAGGTCGATCGGCTCGACGTGGTGGCCCAGGCCGGCGCACAGGGTGGCGGCCTTGCTGGACGCTGCCAGGCATTCCGCATGCACGCCGGCGCCGAACAGGTTGGTCTGGAACAGGCCGATCTTCAGCCCGCGCGGCGCCTGCTCCAGCGCCGCAAGCAGGTCGCTGGTCGGCGGCAAGGTGCGCGCACCCGCCTCCGCGCCCTGGCTGAGCTGCATCAGCAGCGCGGTGTCGCGCACGCTGCGGCTGATCACGTTGTGCGCCGACAGGCCGAGCCAGCCTTCGAGCGATTTCGGCCCCATCGGGATCAATCCGCGGCTCGGCTTGAGGCCGAACAGGCCGCAGTGCGAAGCCGGAATACGGATCGAGCCGCCGCCATCGCTGGCATGCGCCACCGGCAGCACGCCGGCAGCCACCGCCGCCGAGGCGCCGCCCGACGAACCGCCGGAACTGCGTTCGAGATCCCACGGGTTGCGGGTGGCGCCGAACAGGCGCGACTCGGTGGTGCCGGTCTGGCCGAACTCGGGCGAGGCGAGCTTGGCGAAGATGTTGAGGCCCGCCGCCTGGTAGCGCTGCACCAGGGTGGAGTCGTGATCGGCGACGGCGTCCTTGAAGAAGGCGCAGCCGTTGGTGGTCACCGTGCCCTTGAGCGCGATGCCGAGGTCCTTCAGCGCGAACGGCACGCCGGACAGTACCGGACGCGCCTCGCGCTCGGCCTGAGCGGCGCCGTCGAGCGCGCGCGCCGCCTCGCGCGCCATGTCGAAGTGCGGCACGGTGACGGCATTGATCGCCGCATAGGCCTCGGCGCGGGCGATCGCCGCCTCGAGCACCTCGCTCGGCTTGACGTCGCCGCGGCGGATGCGCAGCGCGATCTCGGTCGCGTCCCACTGCTCGTAGTCGGGCAGCGGCAGGGCCGTGGCGGCCGCAGCCGCAGCAGTACCCGGCATCGCCCCACCCAGCCCGACTGCCGCCGCGCCACCGAGCGCCGCACCCGTCTTCAGGAAATCACGACGCCCCTGCGCCACCGCCCGCTCGCTCATCTCAAGTCCCCCAGACCTTCTGCGCAGGCACGGCCTGCTTCATCAGCTCATCGACGTTGGCGCCGGCTTCCAGCGGCGTCAGGCGCGCGCCCTTGTCCTTCTGCGGGCCGGTGCGCCAGCCGTCGCACACCGAGATGCGCCCGCCCTGGCTCTCGAACACCTGACCGGTGACGTGCGAGGACAGCTCGCTGCCCAGCCACACCACCAGCGGGGCCACGTTCTCGGCCGCCCAGGCGTCGAAGCCGGTCTCGGGCGCCTTGACCACGTCGGGCATCGCGCTCTCGGTCATCGAGGTGCGCGCGGCCGGAGCCAGCGCATTGGCGGTCACACCGTAGCGCGCCAGCTCGGCGGCCTGCACCAGGGTCAGCGCGGCAATGCCGCCCTTGGCCGCGGAATAGTTCGACTGCCCGACCGAGCCCTGCAGGCCGGCGCCGGAGCTGGTGTTGATGATGCGCGCGGCGATCCTGTTGCCGGCCTTGGCCTGGTCGCGCCAGCGCTTGCCGAGGATGTTGGCGAGGCAGAAGTGACCCTTCAGGTGCACCCGCATGACCTGGTCCCAGTCGTCTTCCGACAGGCTGATGAACATCCGGTCGCGCAGGATGCCGGCGTTGTTCACGACCACGTGCACCTCGCCGAAGGCCGCCACGGCGGCATCGACGATCTGCTGCGCGGTCTCGATGCGGGTGATGTCGTCGGCGTTGGCGATCGCCTTGCCGCCCGCCGCCGCGATCTCGGCCACGACGGCGTCGGCCGCTTCCTTGCGGATGTCGTTGACCACCACGTTGGCACCCTCGGCCGCGAAGGCGAGCGCATAGGCGCGGCCCAGGCCGCCGCCGGCGCCGGTGATGATGACGGTGCGTCCTTCACAAATTCCCATGTCGATCCCTTCTCTTACAGCTTTTCAATGATGGTGACGTTGGCCTGGCCACCGCCTTCGCACATGGTCTGCAGGCCGAAACGGCCGCCGCTGCGCTCGAGTTCGTGCAGCAGCGTGGTCATCAGGCGCGCGCCGGTGGCACCGAGCGGATGGCCGAGCGCGATCGCGCCGCCGTTGGGGTTCATGCGCGCAGGGTCGTAGTCCAGCTCCTTCTGCCAGGCCATGACCACCGAGGCGAAGGCCTCGTTGATCTCGACCACATCGATGTCGCTCATGCGCATGCCGGTCTTGTTGAGCGCGGCGCGGGTGGCGGGAATCGGCGCGGTGAGGTGCCAGATCGGGTCGTCGCCCATCACCGACAGGTGATGGATGCGCGCGCGCGGCGTCAGGTTGTAGCGCTTGAGCGCGGCTTCGGACACCACCAGCAGCGCGGCCGAAGCGTCGCAGGTCTGGCTCGACACCGCCGCGGTGATCGACGGGTACTCAGGCCCGACCGGCTCCAGCTCGGCCATCTTCTCGAGCGTGCTGACACGCGGCGTCTCGTCCTTCGTCACGCCTTCGAGGCCGACGATCTCACGCTCGAAGCGGCCCTCGGCGATGGCGGCGAGCGCCCGGCGGTGGCTCTCGAGCGCATAGACCTCCATGTCGCGGCGGCTGAGATTCCAGTGGTCGGCAATGCGCTGGGCCGAATAGAACTGGTTCACCGGCTGGTCGCCGAAGCGCGCCTTCCAGCCCTTGCTGCCCGAGAACGGGTCGGGAAAGCCGAGCGGCTGGCCGGCGAGCATGGCGGACGAGATCGGGATCTGCGTCATCGTCTGCACGCCGCCGACCGCGACCACGTCCTGCGTGCCGCTCATCACCGCCTGCGCGGCGAAGTGCACCGCCTGCTGCGAGGAGCCGCACTGGCGATCCACCGTGGTGCCGGGCACGTTCAGCGGCAGGCCGGCGGCCAGCCACGCGGTACGTGCGATGTCGCCCGCCTGCGAGCCGATGGTGTCGACGCAGCCGAAGATCACGTCATCGTATTCGTCGGCGGGAATGGCGTTGCGCTCGACGAGCGCCTTGAGGACATGCGCGCCGAGGTCGATCGCATGCACGTGGGACAGACCGCCCTTGCGCTTGCCGGTGGGGCTGCGCAGGGCATCGACGATATAGGCTTCAGCCATCTTCATTCCTCGAAAGTGTGGCCGGGGCCGAGCGCGGCGCCGTCGGCCAGGATCGCGTCGGCGACGCGGGCCTTGTGGTAGCCGCGGTCACCCCAGGCGGCATCCAGCGCCCAGGCGCGCTTCATGAACATCTGCAGATCGACTTCCCAGGTGTAGCCCATCGCGCCATGCACCTGGATGCCGTGGCGCGCGGCCAGCCAGGCGGCCTCGCCGCAGGCGAGCTTGGCGTGCGAGACGCGGGCGTCGGCTCCGGCCTCGCCCTTCGCCAGCGCATAGGCGGCGCGATACAGCACAGGCTTGGCAAACTCGATCTGGGTCGCCACGTCGGCGAGATGGTGCTTCACGGCCTGGAAACTGCCGATCGGCTTGCCGAACTGCTTGCGCTGGGCGACGTAGTCGACCGACAGGTCGAGCATGCGCTGCGCCAGGCCAAGCAGCTGACCGGCCGTGGACAACGCGCCACGGTTGAGCGTCTGGGCCCACAGCGTGCGGCCGTCGTCGCCGCCGGCAAGCCGCGTGGCGGCCGATGGCGTCCAGCGCACGCCGGCAAGGCGGCGCGACAGATCGATGCTGGGATTGGGCTCGATCTCGACCTGGCCGCGCGGCACCGCGTGCACCTCGTCGCCGTGGGCGAGCAGCAGCAGGTCAGCCGGATTGGCATCGGCCACCAGCGGATTGACCGGATGGCCGACGGCGATGCGGATGCTGCCCTCGGCGATGCGGGCGAGCCAGTCCTCGCGCGCCGCGGTGCCGGCCGGCAGCGCCGTGATGAGTCCGGCAGCCACGTAGGCCGCGTCCGCAAGCGAATCCGGGATGGCGTAGTAGCCCAGTTCCTGGGTCATCAGCGCCCAGGCGACATCGTCCATGCCCAGGCCGCCGCAGTCCTCGGGTACCGACAGCGCGGTCAGGCCCTGCTCGGCGATGTTCTTGCGCAGCTCGGGCGAGCGCCCGGTGTCGGTTTCCCAGATCTCGCGCAGCATCTCGGGCGCGGCTTCGGTCATCAGGAAGCGGCTCACCGCCTCGCGGAAGGTGAGCTGGTCGTCGGTAAAGGTGAAGTCCATGGCCGGCCCCTCTTACTTCGGCAGGCCGAGCATGCGCTCGGCGATGATGTTGCGCTGGATCTCGTTGGTACCGGCGTAGATCGGTCCGGCCTGCGCGAACAGGAAGCCGTCCAGCCAGCGCGCGGCCTCGACCGCCGCCGGCGCGTCGCCGGTCAGTTCGGCAAGCGGGCCGAGGATGCGCATCGCGGTTTCGTGCATCTTCAGGTCCAGCTCCGACCAGTAGATCTTGTTGGTGCTGGCCTCGGCGCCGATGCGGGCGCCTTTCGCCAGACGGCCAACGGTGTGATAGGCAGCGAGCGCGTAAGCCTCGGTGCCGGTCCAGGCCTCGATGACCGCGTCGCGGATGCTGGGATCGCGGTCGGCGACCGCGCGGTTCGCCTTGTACAGCTCGACCAGGCGGCGTGCGGTGTACTGGAAGCGCGCCGGCGAGCGCAGCAGCAGGCCGCGCTCGAAACCGGCGGTGGCCATCGCCACGTGCCAGCCCTGGCCCTCGTCGCCGATCCGGTTTTCCACCGGCACCTTGACGTCGTCGAAGAAGATCTCGGCGAAGGCCTGCTTGCCGTTGAGCGCCTGGATCGGGCGGATAGTCACGCCCTCCGCATCGAGCGGCACCGCCAGGTAGGACAGGCCGTGATGGCGGCTGGAAGCCGGATCGCTGCGGAACAGGCCGAACAGCAGGTCGGCAAAGCTCGCCCGCGTCGACCAGGTCTTCTGGCCATTGACCACGTAATGCGTGCCGTCGGCGGACAGGATGGCCTTGCTGGTGATCGCCGCCATGTCGGAGCCGGCGTTGGGCTCGGACCAGCCCTGCGCCCACATGTCCTCGCTGGAGGCCATGCGCGGCAGGAAACGCGCCTTCTGTTCCTCGGTGCCGAACTCGATCAGCGTGGGGCCGAGCAGGAGCTGGCCGTTCTGGTTCACCCGCATCGGGGCGCCGGCGCCGTAGTACTCCTCCTCGAAGATCAGCCATTCGATGAGGTCGCAGCCACGGCCGCCCAGGGCTTCGGGCCAGATCACCATCGACAGGCGCGCGTCGAACAGCTTGCGCTCCCATTCGCGGTGCTGCTCGAAGCCCTCGCGGGTGTCGTAGCTGGCCAGGGGCTCGCGCGGCAGGTTGGCCGCGAGCCAGTCGCGCACTTCCTGGCGGAAGGCTTTCTGCCGGGGGGTATAGGCGAGATCCATGGGGTCCTCTCAGAACTTGGCTTCGCGTTTCTCGACAAAGGCGCGGCGAGTTTCCGCCGAATCCGGGCTGGTGTAGGCCTGCAGCGTGAAGCCCTGCTCCCAGCGGTACTTGTCTTCCAGGTTGCCGTCCTCGATGCCGTTCAGCGCCTCCTTGGCGATGCGGATCATGGCCGGGCTCTTGGCGGCAATCTTGCGGGCGATCTCGAACGCAGCCTCGCGCAGTTCGGCCTTGGGCACGATGCGCTCGATGAAGCCGTAGCGCTCGGCTTCTCGGGCGCCGATCTTCTCACCGGTGAAGAACAGGTAGCGCACCTTCTGCACCGGGAACAGGCGCTGCAGGTGGGCGCCGCCGCCCATCGCGCCGCGATCAACCTCGGGCAGCGCGAAGGTGGCGCAATCGGCGGCGAGGACGATGTCGGCCGCACCAGTGATGCCGATGCCGCCGCCGAGCACGAAGCCGTGCACCGCGACGATGACCGGCACCGGGTTGCGATGCACCGCCTTGAAGGTGGCGTAGTTGCCGCCGTTGACGGCGACGATGCGCTCGGGATGGGCGTCGAGTTCCTTGATGTCCACGCCGGCGCAGAAGCCGCGCCCTTCGGCGCGCATCACGATCACGCGTACCTCGGGGTCGTGGCCGAGTTCGTCGATGCGATGCGCCAGCGCGTACCACTCGCTGCTGTCGAGCGCGTTGACCGGGGGCTTGTTGATGACCAGTTCGGCGATGCCGTTGTCGATCGTTGTCTGGAATGCCTGGCTCACGTTATGGGGCTCCGTGGGATCTTGTCGTTTGTGTGGTTCGGGCAGCGCGCTCAGGCGACCGCCACGGTCTCTTTGCAGGGTTCGGTGCAGGCCGCATCGCCCAGGCGTGAATACAGCGCGGCGAGGCAGGCCTCGGCCTCCGCCGCAATGCCGTGGATGACCTCTTCGCAGCTTTCGAGCTTGCCGATTGCCGCCGCCACCTGGCCGCTGGGCAGGATGCCCTCGTCGGGGTAGCCCTCGACCATCGAGCGCTGCAGCAGCACCGGCTGGTTGGCCGACATCACCGTCTGCGACACCGCGCCCGGGTCTTCCTTCACCGCCTGGCGGAACACGCCGAGCATGTGGCCGAAGCTCATGCCGGTCTGCTGCTTCCACTGCCAGGCGCTCCTGAGCGCGATCATCAGGCGGCCCAGCGGGCTCGCAGCCTCGAGCCTGTTGATAAAGGGGTTCTCGATCATGCGGTGGCGCATGCCGTCGACCGCCAGCGTCACCCGAACCTTCTGCGGGTCGTCGACCTTGACGTAGCGGTCGAGCGTGGCCGGCGGCGTCGGCGAATCGGTGGTCATCAGGAAGCGCGTGCCCATCGCAATGCCGGCCGCACCGGCGGCCAGCGCCGCGGCCAGGCCGCGCCCGGTGGAATAGCCGCCGGCCGCGATCACCGGTACCTTCACCGCCGCCAGCACCTGCGGCAGCAGGATGGTCGTAGGCACGCCGCCGGTGTGGCCGCCGCCCTCGCCGCCCTGGATGGTGATCATGTCGGCGCCCAGTTCGACCGCCTTGATCGCGTGCTTCAACGCACCCACGGTGGGAATGCACAGCACGCCGGCTTCCTTGAAGCGGGCGATGGTCTTCTTGTCCGGCCCGCGGCCGTAGCTCACGGCACGCAGCTTGTACTGGATCGCCAGGTCGACGCACTGCGCGGCGTTCTCCTGGAACATGTGGAAGTTGAGGCCGAAGTTGCTGCCACCGGTGGCGGCGATGACCTTCTGGATCTCGCCCTCGATCTTGTCGGCGTCGATGGTGGCGCCGGCCAGGAAGCCGAAGCCGCCCGCCTTGGTGGTGGCGATCACCAGGTTGGCATCCGCCACCCAGCCCATCGCGGTCTGGATGATGGGGTAGCGGCAACCGAGGCGCTCGGTGAGCGGCGTGCGCAGCAGCGCGGAGAAATCGGGATTCATGGCGGAGTGACTCATGCCTTGCGCTCGCCGGCGGCCTGCTTGTTGGCGCTGGCCATGGCTTTCGCGTCATAGCCACCGAGCTTGTCGCCCGACAGCAGTTCGTTGTGGGTGTGGGCGAAGTGATGCCAGGCGAACACCGCATCCATCGCGGTGCGCTTGCCCTGCAGGTCCTCGACGTGGTTGATCGCCTGCTTGGTCAGCGCCAGGCCCATGCGCGGCTGTTTTGCGATGCGCGCGGCGAGCGCGTAGGTCTCGGCCTCGAGCTGTTCGCGTGCCACCACCCGGTTGACCATGCCCATCTGGTACGCGCGCTCGGCCCCCATGCGGTCGCCGGTCATGAGGAATTCCTTGGCGATGCGCGGGTTGAGCTCGTAGGGGTGGGCGAAGTACTCCACGCCCGGGATGCCCATGCGCACGACCGGGTCCTGGAAGAAGGCGTCGTCGCTGGCGACGATCAGGTCGCACACCCAGGCCAGCATCAGCCCGCCGGCGACGCAGGCGCCCTGCACCATGGCGACGGTCGGCTTGGGCAGGTCGCGCCAGCGCCGGCACATGTTCAGGTACACCTCCTGCTCGCGCACGTAGAGGTACTCGCCGCCCGGCTTGTTGGTGTGGTCCCACCACAGGTGCACGCGGTCGAAGGGCTTGTTGATGTCGCGCCCCGGCGTACCGATGTCGTGGCCGGCGGAAAAATGCTTGCCGTCGCCGCGCAGCACGATGACCTTCACGGCGTCGTCATCCACCGCACGGCGGAAGGCGGCGTCCAGCGCATAGGTCATCTGCGAGTTCTGCGCGTTGTTGAACTCGGTACGGCTCATCGTCACCGTGGCGATGCCGTCGGCCACGGCGTAGTGCACCGGGCTGTCGGTCTCGTACACCGCGTTGTCGGGGCGGGTGACGAAGTTCTGGTCGGGGGCGCTCATCTCTGCTTCTTCCTTTGCGGCCTCAGGCTGCAGTGCGGATGCCGGGCGGGTTGCCCTTGATCTGCGCGCCACGCAGGTCGTGCGGATCGAGGCGGCGGATGATCTCCAGCTGCGCCGCCGTCGGGTGCGGGGTTTCGCCCAGCTCCGGCGCCTTCAGCAGCGGGAAGCCGGTCTTCTCCTGCACCTCGTCGAAGCTGACGCCCGGGTGCAGCGAGCGCACGCGGATGGCGCGCTCCGGACCTTCGAAGTCGAGCACGCAGAGGTCGGTGACGATGCGGCGGATGTCCATGAAGTCCTGCTTCATGCCGGGTTCCCAGCGCGCCGGGTTGAAGCCGACGCCCGACACCATGTCCACCTCGCCTTCGACGAACACGCGCTTGCTGTGGTTGGGCACGAAGAAGGAGTTTATGTGGTTGATGCTGTTGCCCGGCAGGCCGCGCACGCCGAGGATGGCGGCCTTGGGCTTCCTGTAGTCGCCCACCACCGACAGGTTGGTCTGGCCGAAGCGGTCGATCTGGGTCGGGCCGATCATGGCGTGACGGCGGCCGCCCCACACGCACTCGAACACGCGTTCGAAGGACATGTAGCCGGAGTACTTCGGCACGTAGTCGCCGCGCGGGCCGAGCGGAATCGGCTCCTCGACCAGGAAGCATTCGCTGTCGGTCATCAGCAGCTCGGGGGCGTAGGTGAGCTTGGCCAGGCTGGCGCCCAGGCGCGGGATCACTCCGATGCCCGAGGCCAGCACCTCGCCGTCGCCGCGCCAGGCTTCCGAGGCCGCGACGATCATCAGCTCGGCCAGGGTGAATTCAGTGTTGTTGCTCATGCCGCTCGCGCTCCTCAAAACACCGGCAGGGGCAGCTTGCCCATGCGCTCGATGCCGCCGTTCTTGTCCTGGTAGGCGGCCTCGCCCGGGGTGACGAACTCGTCCATGTAGGCCTGCCAGCCGCCCTCTTCCGCCGCGCTGGCGACATAGCGCTTGAAGTGGCTCATGTCCCAGCCGTACTCGGGCGCGCAGGTGGTCGGGTGGGCGCCGCAGGGCGCGTGCACCACGCCCTTCACCAGGTAGCGCTCGAAGGTGTTGAGGCGGGCCTGGTCGGGGGTGAGCGCCAGGCGCTCCTCGACACGCTCGGCCGACACGTAGCAGGCGTCCGCCGCACGCGCGACGAGGTGGTCGAAATACGGGTCGCCGCCCTGGATCAGGGTGTTGCCGAGCTGGTCGGCGACGTTGACGTGCACCAGCGCCACATCGAGCTTGAGCGCCGGGATCGCCAGCAGCACCTCGCCGTCGTCATACGGCGACTGGATGGTCTTGAGCTCGGGGTTGAGCTTGGTGACATCGGTGGCTAGACCGCAGCGCGTGGGCAGGAAGGGCACGCGCATGCCGGCGGCACGCAGGCCCCACTGCCACATGCCTTCGTCGAGCTCGAGCAGTTCGAGCTTGCCCGCCTCGCGCACCTTGCGGTACCAGGGCTCGAGCGGAATGGCATCCAGCGTGGCGAAGCCGAAGATCAGCTTCTTCACCTTGCCGGCGGCGCACAGCATGCCCACGTCCGGGCCGCCGTAGGACACCACGGTGAGGTCCTTCACGTCCGAGCGCAGGATCTCGCGCACGATCGCCATCGGCTTGCGCCGCGGGCCCCAGCCACCGAAACCGATGGTCATGCCATCGCGCAATTGGGCGACGACATCGGCCGTCGTCATCAGTTTGTTCATGGATTCTTTCCTGTTGCCGGCCGCGCTCAGGCGGCCTGTTCCTGCTGACCCACGCCGAAGTCGTGGCCCCAGATGCTGACGCGGGTGAATTCGAAGGCGTTGTGGCGCTCCCAGTCGCACTGCAGCCCACCGTAGCCGTACTCGAGGTCGAAGCCCGAGGGGGTCTTCATGTAGAAGGAGATCATGCGGTCGTTGAGGTGCTGGCCCAGGGTGGCCGACAGCGGCACCTTGTGCGCGATGCGGCGGTCGTGGGCGCGGCCGACCTCGGTCATCGAGTCGACCTCGACCATCACATGCACGCAGCCGCTCGGCACCGGGTACTCGGCGATCGCCAGGCTGTGGTGGCGGGCGTTGTTGCAGTGCAGGAAGTGGATGCGCACCGGCGGCGCCGACGGATCGGGACGGAAGTTGAAGATGTCCGACAGGCCGAAGCCGAGCACGTCGCGGAAGAAGGCCGCGGTGGCGTCGAAGTTGGGCGCCGGCATCACGGTGTGGCCCAGGCCCATGTCACCGGTGAGGAAGCGCGGCACGCCCTGCGGCGACACGAAGGGCTGGCAGTCCGACAGATGGCCCCAGCACAGCTCGTGGCGGTTGCCCGAGGGGTCGGTCACCACCGCGACCGCCTGCATGCCGCGCTGGGCGACGGTGGCGGCATCGGCGAGCTCGTAGCCCACGCCCTTGGCGTCGAGTTCGGCGAGCGCAGCCTTGAAGGCGCCCTCGCCCGCCAGCTCCCAGCCGGATGCGACGTAGCGGCGCTCGGCGCCCTGCACCACCAGGATGCGGAAGGGGCGCTCGTCCATCTTGATGTACAGACCGCCGCCAGGCGCGGTCGAGGTCATCATGCCGAGCACCTCCTCGGCGTAATGCTTCCATTCGGCGAGGTCGTCGATCTGCGCGACGAAGTAGGCCAAACCGCGGATGTCGATCATTGCTGCCCCCAAAGATTGGTCGGATACGTGGGAGCATTGTGCGAACAGGCGGCCGCGCGATCATCGTCCGTTGAGACTACGCATCATCCACGGTGAACCGGGCGGTTGCGGCCAGGGTCCGACATGCGCCCGAACGAGGGCACCGTGGCACCAGCTCATGCGGCACGGTGGGGAAACGGCCAGACGGAATGAAGCGCGAACCTCAGATGCGCAATCCACCGAGGCGATCGATGAAGCGCGCAAACGGGATCATCAGATGGCGGATCTTCCACTCGAAGCGCCCGGGCGATGCAACGCTCACGGGCGTCTGCACGGGCAGGAGGAGATCCTGATGACGCTCATCGGCGAGCGCGTGAGCGAGATTCATGCCCAGCATCGGGCCGATC
Organism: Thauera sp. 63; assembly: GCF_000310165.2. NCBI lineage: Bacteria > Pseudomonadati > Pseudomonadota > Betaproteobacteria > Rhodocyclales > Zoogloeaceae > Thauera > Thauera sp. 63. The sequence continues at coordinate 113,030 of NZ_AMXC01000006.1, read as the reverse complement.
ACATTGCCGCCGGCACCGAAGTTCAACAGCGCGAACACGCCGTCGGCCGCCCTGTAAAGACGGGGACTGCCAGCCTGATAGGCGGGCGCGGAGTTGGCTGTTATTCCAGTCCAGTATGCTTCGAGCCCGATAGCGTGGTCGCGCGTCTCGGGCCAGGTGCGATTTAGGTATCGCAGCAGGTAGCCGAAATAGCGCCCGGCCTCGTTCGCCCGCCCCGGCGCAGGAATGGTCGCGCTGACGAGCCGGTTCATTCCATCAAGAACAAGCGGGAAGAGGCCCAGCGGATATTGCGACATGACCACCCGCGCGGGGTCGATCACATCGAGCAACGATCTGGGAAGCGGCGTGGTGGCGACGCCGCAGGCCAGCAGCGGATATTGGGTGTCGGCCAGCTCGGGAAAGAACGCGTTGCCAGCATGGCCGTTTGTGCATAGCACCACGTTCGAAGCCGTGACGCCTCCGTGCGGCGTGCGAACGCACCAGCGACGACCGACCGGCGTGCAGCTTTCCACCGGGGAGTCGCCGAACACCAGCGCCCCGGACCTTGCTGCCGCATCGACCATGCCATTGGTGAAACGATGCGGATTGACGCGCCCGCCCTCACGCCAATGCACCCCGAAACTGTAGCGATCGGTACCGAGCAATTCGCGCAGGCGGCCGTGATCCACAACATCGACGTCATAGCCCAGCCCACGCCAGTAGCGAACATTCTTCGTCATCGAGGCATATTCGCGATACGCGGCCCCGACCATGCCGCAAGGTGCCGCATCCGCGTCGATGCCATGCCGCTCGCACAGATCGAAAACGATGTTTCGATGCTGCACGAAGTAATCCAGCAAGCGCTCTCCCCGATCGGGCCACGACGCACGATCGACGAGCTTGCCGAGATAGGGCAGGACCTGCCCGGCATTGCGGCCCGAAGCGCCATCGCCCGGCTGTCGCGCCTCGATCAGTGCGACACGTACGCCGCGCTCGGCAAGATGCAGTGCCACCGAGGCGCCGACCACGCCGGCGCCGACCACGGCGACATCGACATCGATATCCGACTTCAGCGCCGGCCAGGCGCGAACATCGCCCGCAACCCATCCGCTGTGCACAATCGGAACTGCGCCGGCCTCGTACGCATCGTCGTCCGGGCGTCTAATCATTCCCGCAATCCCCACGGATAGAGACGCGCGTTGCTGATTGCCTGTTGCAGCCACAGCGCCGCGACGATCCACACGGCGACAGGCACGTGCCGACCATTGAGCAGGAAATGCAGGCCGTGCCCCAGGAGAAATACGACCGCCACGCCCTTGTAGCAGGCAAGGAACAACAGCAAGCCGAGATGCGACCGCGGTGCGCGCATCCCACCGATGCTCGCTAGCCCGACGCCCATGATCACGCTTCCGTAAAGGATCGCGGGATAGGGTGCAGCACCCAGGTCGATGCCAAGCAAGCCCCAGAACCAGACAGGCCAGCACACCATGACGAAGCCCAGTGCAAGGGCACTCGGCACGCTGACTCGAAAGGCTCTTCGGACCTTCTCTTCGTCGTAGCCGTTCTCAAGACGTGCCGTCATGGTATTTCCTGGTTGCAGTGATCGCAGGAGGTGACGATGCCAGCACGAGGCTCCTTGGCCATCATCCATTAAGACGATGGCCCCCCCCTTCTTGCATGCCTGATGAAGAAAAGCCGCCAACCCTTGCGGGAGGCGGCCAGACGAGGGAGGGAAAGGAACTGCAGAACTGGGCATTCGCCCCGAGGCTAGCCCTGGGTCTGCTGCAACAGGTAATCGATCGCCTTGTCGTGCGCCTCGGGGGCGCCCGCGCAGTTGATCTTGTCGTCGCCGCCCTGCTTCTCGCTGAAGCGGCCAATCGTCGAGTGCAGGTAGGGGCCGTGGCGACCGCAGGCACAAGGTTCGTCCCACCCGGACAGGGTGACCTCGTCACCGGTGATCAGGCCGCCCCAGTAGCTGTCGGGCAACAGATCCATCAAACCGAAGCGTCCGGTGTGCGTGCCGCTGCGCGGCATCGGCTCGCCAGTATCGGGATCGAGCACGTAGGGCACCATGGTCGGCGGAATGTGGAAGTTGCCTTCGTCGCAACGCGGGCAGCCGGCCATGATCTCGCTCATGCTGTAGTACTCGTAATAGCGCGAGAAGCCGATGAAATCGAAGATCTGCTGCCGGTAGTTGTCCGGCAGCACCCGCCCCTTGCTGCCACCGCCGGTAATCAGCACGCTGTTGGGGCCGAAGACGTTGCGCAGGCCGCGCGCGAGACCGGCCTCAGCCCATTCGAACAGGATCGGCCACACCGCGAAGAGGATCACGTCCTTGCCCGCGTAGCGTTCGACCGCGGCCTCGAAGAAGCGCCGCATCTGCTCGGGGCGGTCGCCCTCGCGCACGGCGAACTCCTCGCGGCGGGCGAGCAGCGCGGGCGAAAGCTGCAGCTTGCCCTGTTCGCCGCGCGACTCGGCCGCCTTGAGGCGTCCGGCGAGCGAGGCCACATCGGCGCTGTAATAGGCGCCCGGGTAGAGAAAGAGCGCGTTGTCGTCCCCGCCCGCGTACATCCGCACCATGCGATCGACACCGCGGTGGGACGAGCTCGCACCGTAGCGGTACGCCGGGATGACGAGCGGCATGTGATCCTTGAGCACATCGGGCCCCGCGCCGGCGCCATGCCAGTCACGCAGGCTGTTGGCGGTGATGCGCACCGTGTCGTCCCACTGGCGGCGGGTACGCGGGATGAATGAAAGCTTGCCCGTGGTGCCCGAGGTGTGGAGCAACTGGATGTCGGTGGTCTTCTCGATCAACGCAATCCAGTCGTCGATGGTCTGCACGCCGCTCGCATCGACACCGGACAGATCGGTGGTGGTCATGCCCGCCAGCCAGTGCGTGAGCCGGTCGAAACGGCCGCGCTCGAGCAGCGACAATGGGTAGGACTTGTAGACCGTGTGCGGAAACAGCAACGGCACCGCATCGTCGACATGATTGATGTGCTCGATGCCCTGCTCCTTCGCCAGCGCGTCGAGCACGGGGAGCCGCGGCCGCAGCTCGTTGAAACGCTTCTGCAGGCCGTGCAGGTGGATCTCGTCGAGCGCTTCGCGGCCGAGATTGAAGGCCTCGTCGTAGCGGGCCTCGACGAAGCTGGTGGGGTCGGCGCGCAATTGTGCGGACAGTGAAGTCATGTTCATCTCCGGTGTTCTTGGGGGTGTGGATGCCGCCTGGCGGATCAGTTGGCGGCCACGGCCGCGTCGGGTGCGAGCGCCAGGCCCTCGAGCAATTCGGCGCTTGCCGATTCGTCGACGATCCACTTGCACATGCGGCGCACGGGCTCGATGCCGTCCTGCGGCGCGGCGGTCGCAAACAGGGTGGCGGCGCCGCCCAGCGAGACGAGGCGCTGCGCGCCCTGATAGGCCAGACGGTCGCGCAGGCGATCCTTCAGCGACTCGGGGAAGAGACCGATGGTCTGGGTGTAGGAATTGACCGAGAGCACGGCCTCGTCGAGCGCATCGATCGGAACGAGGTTGCAGACGCGCCCGGAGAGGAGGCGCGAGAAGTCCACCGGCGCATCGCTCTGCGAGACGATCACCGCGCCTTCGTTGTTGCGCCCGCCGAACATCTTGTACTCGTCGCCTGCAAAGCGCAGCCCGTCGAGCTCAGACTTCAGCTCGGGATCGAAGGCCTTGTGCGGGGTACTCAGGTGCGACGGCAGGGCCTGCAGGGCCTCGAAGGTGAGCTTGCCGAGGTTGTTGAGTCTCTCCAGCCCCTTCGCGTCGGTGCCGGAAACCACATACACGACGCGCGCGCACACGCAGCCTTCCTGGTTCATCGCACCGACGTCGAGCGCGAGGCGGCGGGCGACGTGGCGCAGCGTCGCCTCATCAGCGAACGCGTCGCTGTCGATGATGGTGGCGCTGTGCTTGGGGTCCAGGGTGATGAGATCGATGCCGGGCTGAAGGTAGCGGGTGATGTGGCTGATGCTCGCAAAGCCGCCCCAGGCGATGATCTTTTCGACCCGCTTGGGGTGATAGAGGATCTCTTCGACATTGGTGTCCCCGCCCTTCCAGTAGGCGACCGACAGATGGCGCGTCAGCGGATGGTCGGGCGCCATCTCGATCATGGTGCGCGCCATCGCGGCCGCAGTCAGCGGATCGTTGGAGGGCGTCTTGATGATCGCGTCGGAACGGGTAATGGCGTTGCGCAACACCGTCTGCGCCGCCACGCCGGGCGAATTGCCGGCGATGACGTGCACCGCCCGCGCGCCGAAAGCGCGCACCTTGACCGTGAGCGCCGGATTGACCCTGGACGCCTGCGGCACCCAGCCCTCGAGGTAGTCGAGCCCGATGAAGTTTTCGGCCGACTCCCGGGCAACCTCGGACAGGAAGAAGTACGGGATGTTCTCGTAGTGGTTGCGCAGGATGCTGTCCGACAGCCCGGAGGTCAGACGCGAGAGCTCGTAGGCTTCCTGCATGTGCGGGTTGGTGGCGAGGTTCAAGCGCTCGCTGAGCCGCCCGAGATACTCGGCGATGTCGTCGAAGCTCAGCAAATACAGATCGGCCATCCGCGAAGGACGGTCGAGTGCCAGCTGCTCGAGGTGCTTGCGTACATCGGGGGCTGTGAACACGGCGCCGCCGCGACGCCCGCCAAACTCGACCGCTCCCTCATCGATCACTTCGCCCCGGATGATCAGCGGAACACGCCAGATCTTCTTCATGCTCATCGACTCCTCTGCCCTGTTGTGCGATCCGCCAAGACCCCAAGCCGAATGCGGACCGGTTCATCGAGCCGCGACCCGGAAGGGTCGCGGCGTTGCAGGATCGATTAAAGGCCAGCGTGCGAATGGTTTCATCACGCAGCTGCACTAAGCAGGGCGGATGAGAAGAGGATCGCTGCAGAGTGGGGGAGACTCAGCAAAGTCCCGACACGACGAGATGCGTGCCATGAATGTCACGCGCGGCGTCGGAGAGCAGAAACGCCAGGGTGCCCGCGAGACTTTCACGGGAAACCCAGCGCGACGGGTCTGCATCCGGCATTGCTTGCCTGTTGGCAGGCGTGTCGATGATGCTGGGCGCGACACTGTTGACGCGAATGCCGTGCTCCCGGACTTCTGCCGAGAGCGATTCGACCAGCCGCTGCAGCGCGCTCTTGGCGGCACAGTAGGCCGCCATGTGCGCTTCTCCCCGGGCAGCGGCACGCGCGCTCACCGCGACGATCGCCCCACCCCGCCCCCGCATGTGCGGCACCACCGCACGGCTCAGCGCGATGAACGACCACGCGTTGAGCGTCATCATGGCGTCCCAGGTCTCGCGCGAGAGCTCACTGACCGCTTCACCCATGGTGAAGCCGCCAGCCAGGTGAAGCACACCATCGATGGCCCCGCAGTGCGTCACCGCCCGATCCACGAGCCGGCCCATCTCCAGCTCGTCGCTCACGTCGCCCTTGAGCATCAGATGGCAGGCGTCACCCGCAAGCCCGGGGAATGCAGCCGCTGGCGACACACGATCGACAAGGATCAGGCGCGCATTGAGCGCATTCAGTTTCAGCACCACCTCGCGTCCGAGTGCCCCTGCGGCACCCGTTACGAAGACGGTTTTTCCGTCGAGCATTTCGTTTTCCTCATTTCAGGCGCAGGCAGACCACGAATGGCTCACGCACGCCGCGCGTAAAGCTGATCGAGCTGACGTGCGCAGTTGAAGTCGCGCTGCGACAGACCATTGCAGTCGTGGGTCGAATACTCGACCCTGCAGCGGGCGTAGCTCACCAACAGATCCGGATGGTGGTCTTCGGCGTGTGCCACCCAGGCCACCGCATTGACGAAGGCCATCGTGCGGTCGAAGTTGGCGAACGCGAACTCACGAACCAGGCGATCTCCCTCACGCTGCCACGCGGGGACGCCTGCCAGCTCCCGCCGGATCTCATCCTCGGTCAATGCGACCACCGGTGTTCCCGGGGTCGCAACGGCTTCTGAATCCATCTTCAGACACTCCTTTTCGTGCGTACGGGCATTTCCTGGCGGAATCAGACCTGCTCCAGATAGAAGGCCGTCTCCGCCGACGTGTCGACGAAACGAGCCTCGCGGATACCCAGACGCTCGCGCGCGACCTCCAGCGGCAGATGCAGCGCGTCCTCGCACTTGAGCATGAAGATCGGGTCCGACGCGCGCCCCACCGCGATGCCGCGCTCCATCGCGTCGACAATGGCGGGCCAGGTCTGCGGGTAATGCAGCATGCCGCGCGACATGATGCGCATCGCGCCCAGGATGTTGAACACGGATAGCTCGCCGGCCAGCTCGGGCGACAGATGCTTGAAGACGTTGACCAGGCGCGCGTAGTACGGCACCAGCTCGCCAATGAAGTCGAGTCCGCCCCCGGTCAGGATGTGTTCGAAATCATGGGTTTGCCCGTTGCGCATCATGTAATAGTCGAGATGGCTTTTGGGCGGCTCGGGCAGCGGCGGCATGATCTCGATGCTGTAGCCCTTCTCGATCACTTCCCGATGGAAGGTCCCACCGAGCGTATCGGGCGCACAGGCTTTCACATCCTGCACAGTCAGCTTCGACATGAAGCGTTCGCTCAGCCAGGCGTCGAGTTGCGGGTTGCGCTGCCTCTCCTGTTCGAACAGCGCATCGACGTGGTCACGGTCCTGAATCTCTTTCATGATCAGGTGCAACTCGTAGGTGTCTGCAGTCGGCGGGCGGTCCTGACCGCTGCGCCTGAGCATGTTGGTCGCGACCCAGTCGCGCAGCTTAGGATTGTTGAGATACTTCGACGAACTGACCAGCACGCTGCTGTCGGTGCTGACGTGGCGTAGGCCACGCATGAGGTAAGGCAGGGTGTCATCCATGATTTGATCACTTCTCAAGAGGGGATATCACCGGTCGGCTTTCAAAGCGCGCCGGTGTAAGGCGCGGCGCGTTCGAAATCGAGCAGGCTGGGGGAAACGCGCTGCGCGAGCGCCGCGGGAATACGCACCGGGAAGCACAGCAGCTGCTGCGCCTTACCTTTGGCAACCGCATCCAGACGCGGCGAGCAGGTGATTCCCCCGCCCAGTGCGTCGTGAATGACGAGGTTGACCGCATCGAGCCCAGGCAGCAGGAAGCGCTCGACACGCCGGGCCTCGAGGTCGTCGAATTCGTGCGCAAACCAGGCAGCCACGGCCTCTGGCGTCAATGCCGACAGGATGTAAGGCAGGAAGTCGGGTTGGCGAGCGATGACCCCGACGTTGAACAGGTTGCCCTTGTCCCCACTGCGTGCCCAGGCCAAGCCGATCAGGGGCACTTCGACCGCATCGTCGCCCGCCTCCAGCGCCTCGATGCCCTGCGGGCGGACGATCTGCGCCTTGTCGAAGCCCCCATCGGTCGCGACCGCAGGAATGCGCGACACCCCATCCACGGTGACCACCGGCGTGATCTCGCGCTTGTCGAGCAGAAACGAAGTCAGGGCCTGCAGTGGCGTGACGACCATGCCGACATTGATCGATGTGCCGGGCGACATCGACACGATGCCGGAATACTGCTCACGCATGAACATGTCGCAGGCCCGCTTGTCCTCGTGCTCGAGCACGATGCGGCACAGCACCTCGCGGGTGTTCCGGTTGCGCGCGCGCGCGCCCTGGGTGCATTCGGTCCCGAGCAACTCGACATGGGTGCGCGACCAGTCCTGCATGCCCTGTTCGCGCAGCATGCGCCCGGTCCGCTCGATGAGTGCGGCCGCCTGGCGCTCGCCCTTGGCCGCGGCCTCGAGGCCGGTAATGGGCTGGACAACGGCAACCCGCCAACCCTTGCGGTAGATGGTGCACACCTTGTAGGTCGAGGTCCGTGGCAGTCCGCGTGCGCCCGTCACGCGCACACGGTCCGGCCCGACCTCCTCGAGGTGCACGCCGCTGAAGTCGCAGGTCACATCGGGCACGAAATAGCATTGCGGGTCACTTGTTTCGTACATGAGCTGCTCGGCCACCGTGCCACGCGACACGAGGCCGCCGGTGCCCTTGGGTTTGGTCACGACGAAGCTGCCGTCGGCCGAACACTCGGCGATCGGATAGCCGATGGCCGCCCAGCCGGGCACGCTGCGCCAGTCGGTGAAGGTGCCGCCGGTGACCTGGGCGCCGCATTCGAGCAGATGCCCTGCCAGCGTACCGGCCGCCAGCACATCGTAGTCCTCGGCACGCCAGCCGAACTCGTGGATCAGCGGCCCCAGGGTTAGCGCGCTGTCGACCACCCGCCCGGTGATGATGACATCCGCACCTGCAGCCAGGGCGTCCGCAATCGGGAAGGCACCGAGATAGGCATTCATGCTGTCGATTGGGGCGTCCGGCAAGGCCTCGCCGGTGAACATGTCCCGCACCCCCGCCGCCCGAAATGCGTCGACGCGCGGCATCAGATCGTCGCCATCAACCACGGCGATGCGCAGATGCACACCCTGCTGCGCGGCCACCTCACGCAAGGCCGCCGCACACCCGCGCGGATTGACGCCACCGGCGTTGACCACGAGCTTCACGCCCTGGCGCGCGATCTCCTGCAGATGGGGCGCAATGTGTACCGGGATGAAATCCGGCGCGAATCCAGCCCTCGCCTGTGCGTTGGCGAACATCGCCAGCAGGCCCATCGAGCCCTCGGCCAAGTAATCGCCCACCAGATAATCGAGTTGTCCATGCTTGAGCATTTGCGGCACCGCGAGCGCGCTGTCCGACAGCGCCGCCGAGGCGCTGCCGATGCGCACGACCCGTTTTGACATGTTTTTCTCCTCGTCTTGTTATGCGTGGCGCGGCGGGCGAGCCGCCCCACCACGCCAAGCTGGCCTGAAGTTCAGTTCAGCGCGTTGAAGCCAGCCGTCATGCCGCCATCGATGACGAATTCGGAGCCGGTGGTGTAGGAGGCTTCGTCCGAAGCCAGGAATGCGACCAGTCGGGCCACTTCCTCGACCTGGCCGACGCGCGGGATCGGCAGGGCCTTGTGCGCATCGTTCAGGTCGCTGTCGGGGGTGCGCACCATCGGCGTGTCGATGCCGCCGGGGTGGACGGAGTTCACCCGGATGTTGTAGCGGCCGAACTCGAGCGCCGCGCATTTGGTCATGCCGCGTACTGCGAACTTGGTGGCGGTGTAGGCGCTGGAGCCGCCGATGCCCATCAGGCCGGCAACGGACGAGGTGTTCACGATCGCCCCGCCGCCCGCTGCCTTCAGCGCCGGCAACACGGCCTTCATGCCCAGCCAGCAGCCGAGCTGATTGACCTGGATCACGCTCATGTAATCTTCGGCGCTCATCTCCTCGATGCGGCTCCAGCGCAGGATGCCGGCGTTGTTCACCAGCACGTCCAGCCGCCCGAAGCGCGCCACCGCTGCGCTGACGGCCGCCTCCCATTGGTCGGCCTGGGAAACGTCGAGGTGCAGGTACAGGGCGTTCGGCCCTAGCTCGTCCGCGAGCTTCTGGCCCTGCTCGTCGAGGAGGTCGGCGATGACGACCTTTGCCCCTTCCGCGACGAATAGCCGCGCCTCGGCCTCACCCTGGCCGCGCGCGGCACCGGTCACGAAAACAACCTTGCCTTGAAAACGTTGCATGTTTGACTCCTCCCTATTGTGGTGTGCGCGATGCGCAATCGAATCGATGCCGGCCGACGATGGATCGGCATCGGGAAAGTCTTGAAGCCGGGTTATGCGGGTACTCAGACCAGCGGCGCGACGCCGCTCAGCAAGACGCGCAGGAGCTCCGTCTGGCGTGTCACGCCCGTCTTGGCAAAAATGGCGCGGATCTGGCAACGGGCGGTGTTTCGGCTCACGTTGAGGCGCTGGGCCGCCTCGTCCACCGTGCACCCCTCCATCAGGTGCAGGGCAAGGTTGGCCTCGGCAGGCGTCAAGCCATACAAGCGCTTGAGCTGCTCATGCGAAGCCAGGACGCGCGCCTCGGGGTCGCGGATGATGACAAGCGCGGCGGGCCGCGACGTGGGCTCCGACCATTCGGTGGGCGGCGCAGCACGGACTGCCACACCGAGCCCCGGGCGACCCGACGACCGGCTGACCGACATGCCGACAACCACGCCGGGCGTGGTTTTTTTTGTGGGTGACACCACTTGCTCGATCAACCGGCGTAACTCGTGGTTTTCGCCCGGATAGGCCGCCGACAAACCGCCATTGACGATCGACAGTCCGTCCCGCTGCGCGAGGATGTCGCTCGCGGCCTGATTCGTCTTGAGGATGCGCCCCTCCTTGTCGAGGAACACCGCCCCGACGGACAGGCGATCGAGCATCCCTGAGTAGAAAAAGCGCTCGACCTCGGCAATGTCGAAACTAGCACGCAACTCGACCGCGGTCGTCAGATGCGGCAGCAGGAGGTTGCAGATCGCACGCTCACGCTCGCCAAAGCGCACGCCGCTGGACGGGCGCGACACCCGAAGGCGACAACTGGGTTCGGCGCCCAAGCCGATGTCGGCCGCCATCTGATAGCGCACGTCGAGCGGCGCGTGGAACTCGCGATAGTAGGGGCTGGCCAGCCACTCCTCGTCGTCAATCAGTTCTTCGCGGGTGACCATGCGGTTGCGGGGCAGGTTGACGAAGGTGTCGATCGCGCTGAGATCGGTATAGAACGGCGCCGCGAGGGCAGGTCTGGCCTGACCCGAAAACACGACCTGCAGCGGCTGATCGGCGTACTGCGTGCGCAGGATCAAGACGGCGTAGTTGGCGTCCAGCAGATCCCGCAAGCGGTCGAGAAGCCGTGTCCACGGCACCGTCTCCTGTGTGCCCGAGTAAACCAGACGCACCAGATCGTCGTATTCCGAGAAGTCCAGCCCGGACGCCTCGAACAGTTCGCCCGCCGTCTGAGCCTCCGACATGAACGAAGACATCCGCATCTCGGAAATACACCGTGCCCTCATGTCCGCCCTATCCCTGTTCATCGTCTCTCCACTCGATGGACCGAAGCACACCGAACAAACGCCGCTCAATCACTTGTACCAACGATGACACCAGACACCACGGGCTTCATCACCAGATTGGACTAGGGCACGAAGAGGTGCCCCCAGAACGATGACGCAATGCGCTCGTTAACCAGTTTGCAGGATGCCCCTGTTTCAGAGCGGCGAATAATTGGGTCACGAAACCAAGCAGTCAGCTGCCTAAGCCAGCAGCCCGCATCAGTAACCATCAAGGAGTCAATGTGCGTCTCGATCCGCAAGCTCAAGCCATCGCCGACCAGCTCGCCAAGAGTCCGCGTCCGGACTTCTCCACCCTGAGTGTCGCCGACTACCGCGCCATGATCGCCGCCTTCCCCATCGCGCCGGCGGGTGACGATGGCCTCGAGTCGATTGTTGACGACACCCTGCCCGGGATCGCGGGTCCGCTGCCCGTGCGCATCTTTCGCCCCTTCGGCGCAGGTCAGCTCCCGCTCACCGTGTTCTTCCACGGTGGCGGCTTCGTCAGCTGCAGCATCGACACGCACGCCAACCTCTGCAGCCGCCTCGCCGCACTGTCGGGCTCGATCGTGGTGTCGGTCGACTATCGCCTCGGCCCCGAGCACCGTTTCCCAGCCGCGGTGGACGACGCCATCGACGCAGTGCGCAAGCTGCATGCGCGCGCATCGGCGCTCGGCGCCGACCCCACGCAGATCGCGGTCGCGGGTGACAGTGCCGGCGGCACACTCGCCACCGTCGTCGCCCACGCACTGCGCGACGGCCCCATCGCGCTTCGTCATCAACTGTTGCTGTATCCGGTGACCGACGCCTCCTGCAATTCACCCTCGCAGCTCGAGTCGGCCGATACCCCTGTCCTCAACCGAGACATGATGCTTTGGTTCTGGCGCAACTATCTTCCCAACGAAGATGCGGCGCGCGACCCCCGTGCGTCACCCTTGCTGCAGACCGATCTAGCCCGTCTCGCCCCCGCCACCGTGATCACCGCCGGCGCCGACCCGCTTCGCGACGAGGGCGAAGCCTATGCGAAGGCCTTGGTTGACGCCGGGGTCTGCGTGACACAGCAGCGCTGGAACGGGCAGTTCCATGGCTTTGCAAGCATGCTCGGAACGCTCGATGCCGCGACTGAAGCACTGGCGTTCAGCGCGCTCCAACTGCGCCACGCGTTCGATAACTGATCAACCACAAACCTAAAGAACCTTTTTCCACACCTGGAGACTCGACTCAAAATGGCTTCCACACAAAGCGCACCCAAGTCCCTGCGCATCGCCGTCATCGGCGCCGGCATGGCAGGCATCCTGGCCGCCACCCGTCTGCTCGAGGCGGGCAAGCACAAATTCGTCGTCTACGAGAAGGCCGACCGCGTCGGCGGCACCTGGCGCGAAAACACCTACCCAGGCCTGACCTGCGACGTGCCCGCCCACGCCTACACCTACTCCTTCGCTCCCAACCCCGAATGGAGCAGCTACCTGTCTCCGGGCGCAGAGATCCAGCGCTATTTCGAATCGGTGGCCGAAAAGTACGCGCTCGACAAGTTCATGAAGTTCGGTCAGGAAGTGACGCGCTGCGAATGGAAAAACGGCCGCTGGGAACTCGAGACGGCAAAAGGCTTGAAGGACACGGCCGACGTCGTGATCGCGGCGACGGGTGTGCTGCATCACCCCAGCACGCCCGACATCCCCGGCCTCGACACTTTTGCCGGCGCGTGCTTTCACTCGGCCCAGTGGGACCACTCGGTTGCACTGGATGGCAAACGTGTCGGCATCATCGGCAGCGGATCGACCGGCGTGCAGATCGTTTCGGCGCTCGCCGGGCGCGCGAGCAAGGTCATCCACATCCAGCGCACGCCGCAGTGGATCATGCCGACGCCCAACGATCCCTACACCGAAGAACAAAAGGCGGCATTCCGGGCGAATCCGGCCCTGATTGACGAGATCCGTTACAGCGAGGCTTACACATCGGCGGTGCGCCGCTTCACCGAAGCGATCGTCGACCCGGATTCCCCCCAAATGCGGGAGATCGAGGCGATCGTACAGAAGAACCTCGAAGACAGCGTCAAGGACCCGGTGCTGCGCGAGAAGCTGCGGCCAAACTACCGCGCTGCCTGCAAGCGCCTGATCTACTCGTCCGACTATTACCAGAAGGTGCAACGGCCCGATGTCGAGGTCGCCATCGGAGGGATCAAGCAGATCGAGCCGAACGGGGTACGCATGGCCGACGGTTCCCTGCAGGAGGTCGACGTGCTGGTGCTCGCCACCGGCTTCCATGCTGACCGCTTCGTCCGCCCGATGCGCCTGATCGGCCGCGATGGCACAGACATCGACGCCCAGTGGAGCCCGACGCCGTCGGCTTACCTCGGCATCAGCGTGCCGGGCTTCCCGAACTTTTTCATGATCAACGGCCCCACCGGCCCTGTCGGCAACTTCTCCCTCATCGACATCGCAGAACGTCAGTGGGGCTACATCGAGCACTTGCTGGCCGCGCTAGAGTCCGGCGAGGCACGCTCGGTCGAACTGAAGGAGGAAACCCTGCGCGCCTATGACGAGCGCCGCATCGCCGCCGCCCGCAAGACGATCTTCGGCTCGGGCTGCAACAGCTGGTACCTCGATGCCACTGGCGTGCCGGCGAGCTGGCCGTGGAGTTACGACGCGTTCGCCGAACAGACCGCCAAGCCGCGCGACGAGGATTACGTCTGCGCCGCCTGACGTCCTGAGCGGCAATACCCCCGCGGGGACAGCCAGTCGGCTGTCCCCGCGGCGTCGTGCACGTCCAGACACTGACCGACCCCGGTTCGCCCGGGGCTCATCACCTACGGAGCATCCCCATGACGCCACGCAAGGCTTGGGCGATTTACATCGCACTCCTGTTCGGTACCTTCGTCACCATCGAAGCTTCGGCCTTCCAGATTCCGGCGCTTCCAAGCGTGACCCGCCATTTCGGCATCCCGGTCAGCCTTTCGTCGCTGATGCTGATGCTTTACTTCCTTGCGGTCGCGGTGTTCGCGCCCATCATGGGGCGGGTGGGCGATGTCTACGGTCGCAAGCGCATCCTGCTGTTTGGCCTCGTCGTGTTCGCGATGTCGGAGTTTGCTGCTGCGCTCGCACCGAACTTCTTGTCGTTTCTTGTCGCCCGATTCCTGCAGGGCTTTGCCGTCGCCTGCATCCTGCCCAGTGTGTTCGTCTATGCAACCCACCTGTTCGATGACAAGCAGCGGGGGCTGGCACTGGGCATCCTCAGCTTCACGATGACGCTGGGCGGTGCGACCGGCGGCGCACTCGGCGGACTCCTCATCGACCGCTTTGGCTGGGAGAGCATTTACTGGATCAGCGGGGTGCTCGCGATCGGCGGTCTGCTTCCCGTTTATCTGATCGTTCCCGAGATTCGTGGCGAAAGAATCAACGCAGCCTTCGACTACAAGGGCGCGCTGCTATTGTTGATCACCTTTGGCGCCTTGCTCTCGCTGCCCACCTGGGCCAGCAATATCGGCACCCATTCGCCCCTCTTCTGGGCGATTCTGGTCTGCGGCCTGATCACCCTCCTCGTGCTGATCCAACACAGCCGGCGCACCGCCGCCCCGGTGCTGGACACGAAAATCCTCTCCACCAAGGCTTTCTCGCTGCCACTGGCAATCTTCTGGCTGCACGTTCTGTTCACCAGCAGCGTCCTTTACGCGCTCGCCTTCTTCATGAACAACCGTCCGGGCGGCAACGCGTGGCAGTTTGGACTGATGACGCTCTTCATGTTCGGCAGTGCGATGCTGAGCTCCCCCATCGCCGGGCGCCTGTGCGACCGCTTCGAGGCCCGACGGGTGTCGCTTTTCGCCCTGATCGGTACCCTCGGCGGGTCATTTCTGTTTCTCACCATCCAGATCGATTCGTCGCTGGCCCATATCGCCGCCATCTGCAGCCTGCTCGGAATCATGCTGGGCGCGAACACCCCGGCGTCGATGAAAATGGCCTTCGGCGCCATTCCGCCCGAGCGGATCGGCGTGGGCACCGGCATGTTCAGCATGTTCCGCGACATGGCCAGCCCGACGGGTTCGTCGCTGGCCCTGGCGGTCTTCGGCACCGCATTGGCAGACAAGGCCAGCAGCGCACTGTCACGGCTCATCGACGGGCACGCGCTCGAGGCTGACACCCTGACCGCCCTGGTGCGGGCAGCGACAAACCGCGGCCCACTGCCCGAGGCGCTGGCCACCCAGCTGCAAGCCGCCGGCATCAAGACATCGGAGCTCATCACGGCTGCCTCCGCAGAGGCCTTGCAGGGCGCACTGACCCAGGTGGGCTACCTCCTCTGCGTCCCCATCCTGATCGCCCTCATCCTCGCCACGCAATTGGCGCGGACACGCCAGGCAAACGCCGCCAGCGCGTTGTCACCCCGCGTGAGCGCAATTAAGTAGGAATGACTGAGCCACCCCTCATCGAGCGGGGTCTGGGCAAAACGGGTGAAGACGCTTTGCCCAGACCCCGGCGCCCCGCAGGCTGTCAGCGCGGGGCGCGTACTCAGCGCTGGGAGGAAATGTTCCCGCCGTCGACGACGATCTCGGCTGCGGTGATGTAGCTCGCCTCGTCCGACAGCAGGAAGCGCACCACGCGACCGATCTCCTCGGCTGCGCCGACGCGCTCAAGCAGGATGCGACGCTCGAAGAACCCCGGCGGCAGCGCATCGATCGCGGGCCGGGTCATGGGCGTCTCGACATAGCCCGACGACACGCTGGTGATGCGTATGCCGTCATGAGCGAGGCGGTCGGCCAGGGAGCGGACGAGCGACAACACGCCACCCTTGGCCGCCGAGTACACCGGGTTGATGCCGTTCCCGAGCGTTGCATTGATCGAAGCGGTCGCAACCACCGCCGAGCCGGGCTGCCGCTTCAGATCTTCCAGAAAGGTTTGCAGCAGCAACACGATGGGACGCAGATGGATGGTGATGCCATCGGCTCAGCTGTCGAGGGTGATTCCCTCCAGCGATCCGGTATCGACGATGCCCGCGCAGTGGACGATTCCGCCCAGCGATGGCAGTCGCTGGCGTGTCTCATCCGCAGCCGCAGCGATCGCTTCGGGGCTGCGGAGGTCAACACCGAAACCAATGGCCGGCATGCCGCAGGCCCCGTTCCATTGGCCACCGAATTCCGTGCAGATCTGCTCTGCAGCCGCCTCCGCCCTGCGCGCATCGATGTCCCAGATCGCAACCGGGCGCCCGACGGCTGCGAGCGCCCGCGCCGAGGCCAGTCCGATTCCGGACGCGCCGCCGGTGACGAGTACGCCGGTAGAGGGCGTTGACAGCAATGGCTCCACGTTCTGCATGAATGTCTCCTTGATGAGCGAAGTCTTTCCCCCGTCGCGTTCCCACGGCCGCCAGCCGCGGATGCCGACGCGGTATCGCTGCACGGTACGCACCGCTGCGTCCGCTGCAATCGTCAGAACTGACTATCAGCCTGCCGTGACGGTGCGCGGCGCCTGCGCCAGTTCATCCCCAGGGCATTCTCCGTCCGCAAAAAAACGGCCGCCAACCCTTGCGGGAGGCGGCCAGAAGAGAGGAGGAAAACCATGCAACTGAACTGCAGGTACAACAAAAACGCACTACAAGAACAACGATTTGCTGCTAGAAAAACCCTGACACCTGGATCACATGTAGAGGATCACCAGGTCATTGATTACCGACGGCCGCTCGCTGCCCACGACGTGAGTAACGATCTCCATCGTCAGCTGCATGCCCTTGGCCAGCTTCTCGACCGATTTCACCCGCGACCGGGCGTGGATGCGCGAACCCGCCGGCACCGGCGCCGGGAAGCGCAGGCGGTCGGAACCGTAGTTGACCATGTTGGTGAAGCCGACGACCTCGAAGTCGAGCGGGATGCGCAGGCGCGACTGCAGCACCTGCACCAGCGCGCCATGGGCGATGGTGCCGCCGAAGGGGCTCTGCTTGCGCGCGCGCTCGGGATCGATGTGGATCCAGTAGTCGTCGCCCGACAGCTTCGCGAATTCGTCGATCAACGCCTGATCGACCACGATCTGGTTACTCCAGGGCGAGAAGGTGTCGCTCACCAGCGACTTCATCGCCGCCTCGTCGTCGCAGCGCACCTGGCGCTTCGCGACCACCGGCGCCGTGTCCGCCGCGGCCTCGGCTGCGGCAGCCAGCGCTGCAGGCGTGCTGTCGATGCGCTCGGGCATATCCTTGTCCGCAGCCGTGAAGCGCAGCAGCGCCGTGCCGTCCGACTTCACCGTGTCGAACACCGGCTTCACCCGCATGCCGACCTTGATCTCACCTTCATCCACGCCGATGAGCGTGGTGTTGATGCGTACGCCCTCGTCGAGCTCGACCACCGCCATCTTCTGCGGCATCTCGTCGGCGAAGTCGGGCAGCGTCGGGACGCGGGTCAGCGTGTAGGTGTAGAGCGTGCCGGTGCCCTTGACCTCCTTCCACGCCAGGTCCTGCGACCAGCACTTGTCGCAGTGACGGCGCGGGAAGAAGACCCAGTGGCCGCAGGACTTGCAGTGCGGCAGGGTCAGGCGGCCTTCCTTGAGGCCGTTCCAGTACGGCGCCGAGATCCCGGTCGGTGTCGGCAGCGGTTTGTTGGTCGACATGCTCGTCATGCTCCCTGGAGAATCAGTGCGCCCTGCTCGCTCATCACGCCACCGGTGCCCGAGACGAACACGGTGTCGCAGCGCTTGAGCTGGCGCTCACCGGCGCGGCCGGAAATCTGGTGGAAGGCCTCGATGACCTGCGACATGCCGCCCGCGGTGCCGCTCTGGCCGAAGCTGAGCTGCCCGCCGTGGGTGTTCATCGGGAAGTTGCCCTTGTAGGTCAGGTCGTGCTCGCGCACCCAGCGCATGCCCTCGCCCTTGGGCGCGAAGCCGGCATCTTCCAGCGTCAGCAGCACGGTGATCGTGTAGCAGTCGTAGATCTGCGCGGCGTGGATGTCGCTGCGCTGGATGCCCGCCATCGCGAAGGCGCGCTCGGCCGCGGGGCCGATCGGGGTGTCGGTCATCTCGGTTGCGTAGGTCGGCGACTTGAAGTACAGGTGCTCGCCGAAACCGGTGATGCAGGCGCCGCGGTTCTTCGCGCGTGCCGCCACTTCCTTGGAGGCGACGATCACGGCGGCACCGCCGGCGACCGGCATCACGATCTCGAGCACGCGCAGCGGCTCGGCGACCATCTTGCTGGCGAGCACGTCCTCGATGGAGAGCGGCTTGCCGAAGAAGCTGGCGTCCGGGTTGGCGAGCGCGTTGGTGCGCTGGTCGACCGCGATCTTGGCCATCGCCACCGGATCGTAGCCGTACTTGGCCGCGTAGCGCTGGGCGATCATCGCGTAGCCGGTGTTCTGGCCCATGTGGCCGTATGGCAGGTCGAACTCGGCCTCGGGCGCGCCGAAAGCGGTGCTGTGACCGCCGAAGCGCATTGCACGGGCCATCCAGCTCGGGTCTTCATCCGGACCGAAGGGCGCCATGCGCGCGGGAATCACGCACAGCACGGCCTGGCACAGCCCCATCTCGACCGCCATCGCCGCGCGCCAGACCGCCGCCACCGACGAGCAACCGCCCAGGTCGACGACCTCGGCGAAGTTGAGCGACAGGCCGAGGTACTCGGCCGCCATCGCCGGCACGAAGACCTGCGCCTCGTGGAACTGCGGCCCGTGGATCACCAGACCGTCGATGTCCGAGGCCTTGAGCCCGGCATCGGCCAGCGCCAGGCCGGCCAGGTCGGCCACCTGCTCCAGATGGAACATCCGCGGCGCGGTCGCGTACTTCTCCGGCTTGTACTGCGCGGCGCCGACGATTGCTGCGTTTCCTTTCAGACCCATGGTCCCTCACCTCGTTGATCCAGGCCCTGTCCGGCCCTGTGTTGGGCACAACGATGCCACAGCGTCCGGGGGGCGCAATCGTTCAAATCGACTAGGCGAAGCGGAGGACACCATCCGGACGGACGATTCGGCAACCGGCCCGCGCCCCGATCATGCGCGAGTCATCCCTTGCCCACGATTCACCGCAACACTGGAGGAGTCCCCGTATGCGTCGCTTCACCCTCAAGCCGCTGCTCGCCCTGCTGGCGGCAGGCAGCGTCCTCGTCGCGCAGGCGCCCGCCTTCGCCGCGTCGCCCGCCCCCGCGTCCCCACCCGAAACGGGGGGCGAGTGGCCCCGGCATGGACTGGACGCCGCCGAGACCCGCTTCAGCCCCCTGTCCGCGATCAGCGCGGACAACGTCGGACGGCTGGGACTGGCCTGGCACTTCCGCTTCGACCGGCCACGTGGCGTCGAGGCCACCCCCATCATGGTTGACGGCACGCTGTACGTCAGCGGCCCGTGGGGCGTGGTGTATGCCGTCGACGCGCGCAACGGCCAGCTCAAATGGCAGCACGATCCCGAGGTGCCGGCCGGCAAGGGCATGCACGCATGCTGCGACGTGGTCAATCGCGGCGTGGCGGTCGAAGACGGGCGCGTCTTCGTGGCCACCATCGACGGCAGACTGCAGGCGCTGGATGCGCAAAGCGGCCGCCTGCTGTGGTCGATGCGGACCTTCGCCATCGACGCGCCCTACACCATTACCGGCGCTCCGCGCGTGGCGCGCGGCCTGGTCATCATCGGTAACGGCGGCGCCGAGTACGGCGTGCGCGGCTTCGTCTCGGCCTACGACGCGAAGACGGGCGAACTGCGCTGGCGCTTCTACACCGTGCCGGGCAATCCGGCCGACGGCCCCGATGGCACCGTCTCAGATCGCCCGCTGGAGACGCTCGCGCGTCCGACCTGGACGGGCGAGTGGTGGCGCTACGGCGGTGGCGGCACGGTCTGGGACTCGATGGCCTGGGACCCCGAACTCGACCTGCTCTACTTCGGCGTCGGCAACGGCGCCCCCCACGACCGCGATATCCGCAGCCCCGGCGGCGGCGATAACCTCTTTCTGTCCTCGATCCTTGCCGTGCGACGCGCGACCGGCGAATACGTTTGGCATTACCAGACGACGCCCGGCGACAGCTGGGACTACACCGCCACCCAGCACATCATGCTGACCGACCTGGAGCTCGGCGGGAAGACCCGTAAGGTGTTGATGCAAGCGCCCAAGAACGGCTTCTTCTACGTCCTCGACCGCGCCACCGGCGAACTGCTCTCCGCCGACAAGTACGTGACGGTAAACTGGGCGAGCCATGTCGATCCTGCCAGCGGCCGCCCGGTCGAAACCGAGGGCGCGCGCTACCCCGCGGGCCAGCCCTTCTTGGTGCAACCCTCGCAGCTCGGCGGCCACAACTGGCAGCCGATGGCCTGGAGCCCGGCCACCGGCCTGGTCTACATCCCGGCGCAGGAGAACACCGGCTTCATGATGAAGGAGCCGGCGTTCCGCCACGAGCCCGGCCGCTGGAACCTCGGCGTGCTCACGCCACCGATGCCGCCCGATCCGGCCCTGCTCGAGCAGGCCAGAGCCGCGATGCGCGGCCATCTGCTGGCATGGGACCCGGTTCGTCGTCGCGCGGCCTGGCGCACCCCGCATGCCGGCTCGTGGAATGGCGGCGTACTGGCGACGGCTGGCGACCTGGTGTTCCAGGGGGTCGGCGGCGAGGGCCTGGCCGCGTTCGATGCCCGCGACGGGCGCCGTCTTTGGCAGTCGGACACCTGGCTCGACATCCTCGGCGGCCCGATCAGCTATACGCTCGACGGCGAACAGTACATCGCTGCAGCCGCCGGCTTCGGCAGCTCGATGCACCTGACCTCGAGCGCGCTGCTGCCGGGCACCGGCGCCCCGGTGCCCGGCGGGCTTTTCGTGTGGAAGCTTGACGGCAAAGGCGAGATGCCTACGCCGACACAG
Organism: Thauera sp. 63; assembly: GCF_000310165.2. NCBI lineage: Bacteria > Pseudomonadati > Pseudomonadota > Betaproteobacteria > Rhodocyclales > Zoogloeaceae > Thauera > Thauera sp. 63. The sequence goes on along the minus strand of NZ_AMXC01000006.1, from coordinate 92,356 downwards.
CGCCCCAGCGTGGCGCCGCCGCCTGCCACCGGCTCGGAAGCCGAGCTTGCACACGGCGCCGCGCGTTACGCACGCTACTGCATGCAGTGCCACGGCGCAGGCGCAGTGGCCGGCGGCGCCATGCCCGACCTGCGCCAATCACCCTACTTGAAGGATGCTGCGCAGTTCCGTCGCCCGCTCCTCGAGGGCCTGCTCGCCGCGCGCGGTATGCCCGGGTTCGCGGACGTGCTGACGGCGGCTGACGTGGATGCGATCCGCCACTACATCATTCGCATGGCCCACACTTTCGGAAACCTGCCAGCGCAAGATTGAGCCCTGCAAAAAACACATGGCCCCGCCTTCGGAGTCCGAGGGCAGGGCCATTTCGTTCGATCCAACCGCCGAGGCGGTCGCTGGACATCAATCAGTGCATCGCCAGCATTGCGAAGAATCGTTCGGTCGAGGCGTTTGCGGGGGAGGCCGTGTGCTGACACCCCGTCTCACCGGCGCCGCAGGCCGGGATCTGTACCAGGGAGTCGAGCACCCGGGCGTGGCCCCGATCGAGCATTGCAGCAAAGGCCGCGAGGCATCCAAACACACACCCGCACAACAGGGCCTTGGTAATCATGTACTTCTCCTCCGTGCGCTACAGTCTCGCGTGCGCGCTGCACGCCACCCGCAGGAACATGGTGCGACGCCGCTTCGTTGCGACTGCCACCCAAGGGTCTCCTCCTGCACGGTGTGTAGATTGTCGGAGGCGCGCAAGCGCGGCATCGTCCAAATGGACTAAATCCAAAAAAATCGGCGCTCCGAAGAGCGCCGATCGATCGTCACCTGTCCCGCGTCACGCAAACGGCGGCAACCCCGCACGCTCGAGCGCCTCAAGCGAATACGGCGCGTAAGTCGCACCTGCGTCGTCGCGCACGTACAGAGGGTCGTCGAAGGCCTTGTCATCGTAGCCCTGGCGCTGCAGGTCCACCTTGCGCAGCTTGAAGGTGGTGGTGAGGTCGGCAGCGCTCGACACGCGCACGAACTGCGGGGCGGCGTAGCGCGGCAGGCGGGCCTCGGTCAGCGCATAGAAGGTCTTCGGGTCGAAGGCATGGCCGGGCTGCATCACGATCGCCGCCATGCCTGCCCTGCCCTCGTGGCCAGGCACCTGCACGCCGTAGATGTTGATGAGCTCCATGCCCGGATAGTCGACCAACGCGTCCGCCACTTCTGCAGTCGACACGTTCTCGCTCTTCCAGCGGAAGGTGTCGCCGATGCGGTCGACGAAATAAAAATACCCATTCTCGTCGTAACGCAGCAGGTCGCCCGAGCTCCAGAATGCATCGCCATCGGTGAAGACGTTGCGCAGGATCTTCTTCTCGGTGGCCTCCTCCGAGGTATAGCCCTCGAAGCGCCCACCGCCGATCTCGGGGTGATTGACAATGTAGCCGATGCCCTCGCCCACCTCGCCCGGCTGGCACAGGATGTAGCGCCCGTTCTCATCGCGCGGGTGCGACTCGGTCTCGACGTCGTAGCGCACCAGGCGGAAATTGGTCTTGTTCCAGTCCGGCACCCGGCCGCAGGAGCCGACGTAGTTGTCGACGTTGATGATCGCGGTATTAGCCTCGGTCGAGCCCCAACCCTCGAACACCTGGATGGGTCCAAAACGCTCGAGCCAGCGCGTCCAGGTGTCGGCGCTGAGCCCGGCACCGAGCATGCAGCGCAGGCTATGCACGCGATCGTCGGGTTGCGGCGGCGCATTGAGCAGGTAGCGGCAGATCTCGCCGATGTACTGGAACACGGTGATGCCGTTGGCGCGCACATCGTGCCAGAACTCGCGTGTGCTGAACTTGCGCCGCACCACGATGCTGCTGCCGGCTTTCAACGCGGTGGAGGTCACCGAGGTTGCCGCAGCACCATGGTAAAGCGGCAGGCAGCAGTAGAAGACATCCTCAGGGGTCGCGCCCAGCGTCACCTCCATCACGTCACCGGACGACATCCAGCGCATGTGGCTGTAGCGTGCCGCTTTGGGCAGACCGGTGGTGCCGGAGGTAAAGATCAGCAGCATGGTTTCTTCTGCACGCAGCGCGGCCCGCCCGTCACGCGGGAAGCACGCACGGGACGCCCCTTCAACGTCGCCGGTGATGTCTGCGCTCGCGATGGCCCGATGCTCGGGTCGGGCCGGCTTCTCGGCGTCAGCCACGACATAGAGTGGCTGCGCAGGGCGGTGCGGCGTAAGCGCGAAGTTTTCGATGCACTCCTCGCCAATGATCGCCGCACGGGCACCGGTCGTTTCCAGCGCATGGGTGAGCGGGCGACCGCTGACGTGGGTGTTGATGACGGCGACCACGACACCCAGCTTTGCAAGGCCGAACCAGTAGAAGAAGAACTCCGGCCGATTCTCCATCGCCAGCGCACAGACGTCGCCGCAACGCAGGCCTCTCGCGTGCAGCGCGTGGGCGACCTGGTTGGCCCGCGCATCGACCTCGGCGTAGCTGAAGCGACGCCCGCCGTAGATCAGAAAGTTGCGTTCGCCGAAGCGCGCGGCCTGCTCTTCGAGACGATCCGCCACGGTGTACTGCGCGGCTGGCTTGATGAGGCCCGCGGCGCGCGAGCGCGCATCGAGCTTGGCCTGGGTTTCTTCGCGCGGGACCACCTTGCTGCGGGCCGCGGGCGGATTCAGAACGACGGCAGAATCGGACATGCGCCCTTCTCCATGATTTATTCGAGGTTAGAGCGCACGCCTCAGCGCACGCGGATACGGGGGTCGGGGGCACCACGCCGCAGCGTGACGAGGAAGCGCTCCAGCGCAGCGGGCTCGGCCACTTGCGGGAGCTGGTCCTTGGCCGGGCGTTCGGCCCAGAACGCACGCCACGACGGAAACATTTCGTGAAAGGTGCCTTCGTAGGGTTCGCGCCCCGGCCAGCGCATCTTGCGGTCGCCGATGGGCGGCTTGTTGAGATCGGTCGCATACCAGTAACACGGCAGGCGACGACGGAAATACCACTGCCCGTCCATTCTTTCGTAATCGTCCCAATACAACATTTGCATGATGACCCATTCCGGGCCGGTCTCATGCTCGTTCTTGGAATACACCACGCCGACGGCATGATCTGCGTCCGAAAACTCGATGATGTGCTGGCCCAGGTGGTGGGACGTACCCGAGAACTGGTCGCGCAAGGTGGAGTCCACCCAGGCCTTGAGATGGGCGCGGCCCACCTTCTCGCGGCCGACGCGGATGTCCGGCGCAAAAAGATTCACGTGAGCGTCGAGGTCGCGCATGTCGAGCGAGAGCGAGTACTTGCCGGCGAGCTGGCGAATGGCCTCGATCGATTCGAGGCGGTCAATGCGGGCGAGCAGGTCGGCCTGGGTTGCTGGGGTCGTCATGCTGGCCCCCTCAGATAAAGACCATGCCGCCGTTGACGGCGATGTTCTGCCCCGTGATGAAGCCGGCATCATCGCTCGCGAGGAAGGCGGCGACACGGGCGATCTCATCGGGCTCGCACATGCGGCCGAGCGGGATCGCCTTGATCATCGATTGCATCCACTCGTCCGGGATGCCGGCCATCATCGGCGTGTTGGTCGGCCCCGGAACGATGGTGTTGACGCGAATGCCGCTGGCGGCCAGTTCGCGCGCAATGCTGCGCGTGAGGCCCATGACGCCGGCCTTGGACGCGCAGTAGTGGCTGGGTCCCTCGCCCGACAGCGCGGCGGTGCTCGACACGTTGATGATCGCGCCCTTGGCGCCGCACTTCTGCATGAGGCGGGCCCCTTCGCGGCAACACAGGAAGGTGCCGGTGAGGTTGACGCCGATCACGCGCATCCAGTTGTCGTCGGGTGTGTCCAGGAAGGCATCGACCGAGCCGATGCCGGCGCTGTTGACCACCACATCGAGCCGGCCGAAACGCTCACCGACCGCATCGAAGGCGGCCTTGACCGAGGCCGGGTCCGAGACGTTGCAGGCCATCGCCAAGCCGCGTTCGCCCAGCGCCGCGACCGCCTCGGCCGCCGCGTTGGCATTGATGTCGGCGGCCACCACGCTCGCCCCCACCGAAGCGAAGTGGGACACGATCGCCCGTCCCATACCCTGGGCCGCGCCCGTCACGAACACCACCTTGCCTGCAAAGTTCATCGCTCGTCTCCATGTATGCGTTGTCGTCAGCCCGTGCCGTAACCATGGCAGGGGTCGCTATGGAGCAGAGTTTTCTACCGACGCGGCGCATCGACATCGTCCGATGAGACTAGCCCGCAGCGCGCATGCTGCGCCGCAATTACGTCCGCCATTCGTCTGAATGGACGATGCCGCACTTGCTGCCGCGACCGAGCATAGGCACGCCCGAGAAAGAGCCGCCCGCCCGGCTGACATACATAAATAAGGAGACACGGCCGTGAGCACGAGCGCCGCAGCCCCGCATCGCGTGACCTGGCATACCCACTATGCCCTCGCCGTGCTCGCAGTGATTTACATCTTCAATTACATCGACCGCCTGGTGATCTCGATCCTGATCGAGCCGATCAAGGCAGAGTTCGGCATTTCCGACACCCAGATCGGCCTGCTTTCGGGTGTCGCATTCGCGATCTTTTATACGGTCTTCGGCCTGCCCTTCGGCCGCCTGGCAGACCGCATCGGACGCAAGCCGGTGATCGCGCTCGCGTGCATCGCCTGGAGCGGCATGACCATGCTCTGCGGGGTGGCGACCAGCTTTGCCATGCTGCTGCTGTTCCGCATCGGCGTCGCAGTCGGCGAAGCCGGCGGTACGGCCCCTTCGGTGGCGATGGTGTCCGACCTCTATCCCGCCAAGCAGCGCTCGCGCGCGCTCTCGGTGTTCCTCATGGGCCCGAGCCTGGGCGCGGTGCTGGGTCTGGGCCTGGGAGGCTGGATCGCACAGACCTACGGCTGGCGAACAGCCTTCATCGTCATCGGCGCGCCGGGGGTGCTGCTCGGCCTGCTCTTCCTGCTCACCGTGCGCGCTCCACGCCCCGCCGCCTCCACCGCCCAAGGTGCGCCGGGCGCCGCGCAAGAAGGCTGGAAGAGTACGCTCGGCCAGCTGTTCGCCACCCCGGCCTTCATGTTAATCGTCGCGGCCGGCACCCTTGCGGCGGTCATGGGATACGCGATCGGCACCTGGAACCCGAGCTTCCTGATCCGCTCGCATGGCCTGTCGATGCAGGAGGCGGGGCTGCTGGTCGGACTGGGCGGCGGCATCTCAGCCACCGTCGGCACCCTGCTCTGCGGCAGCATCACCGATCGCCTGGTTGCGCGCGACCCCGGCTGGCAGCTCGGCGTGCCGGTGATCGCCTGCCTTGTGAGCGTGCCGCTCGGGCTGGCGTTCTACCTGTGGCCCGCCGGCACGGCCTTCCACCTCGGCAGCATGGCGGTGCCGGAGGCGTATCTCTTCTACGTTGCGTTCAGCTTCACGGCGACCTGGTGGTCTGTGCCCTGCTTCGGCGCCATCAGCCATCTCTTTCCGCCCAACCGCCTCGCACAGGCGAGCGCCATCTTCGTGATGGGCATGACGCTGTTCGGCGTCGGTCTCGGGCCGATCATTGTGGGTGGCCTGAGCGACTTCTTCGCCGCAAGCCTCGGCCAGGAGGCGCTGCGCTACGCGCTCGCCAGCACGATCGGCCTGTATGCGCTGACCGCACTGTGCCTGGCTCTCGCCCTGCCGCGCTATCGCCGCCGTCTGCTCGGTGCGACGCCGCCGGCTGATGCGGTAGCGGTCAGCTCATGAACGTCCCTACCCGACATGAAAATTTCACAGGAGACTCCCTGATGACCTCACCCGATCTGCCCATCCCCCTCGACCAGTTTGCCGAGCTCGACAACGGCCTGCGCCTCCACTACCTCGACGTTGGCCAAGGGCCGGTAGTGGTATGGCTGCACGGCAGCGGGCCGGGTGCGAGTGGCTACAGCAACTTCAAGGGCAACTATCCGACCTTCGCCGAAGCGGGCTTCCGCAACATCGTGCTCGATCTGCCCGGCTTCGGCCGCTCGGACAAGCCCTCGGACGCGCAGTACAACCTGGATTTCTTCGTCGCCAACTTGAACGCCTTCCTCGGCAAGATCGGCGTGGCGAAATGCACCCTGCTGGGTAACTCGCTCGGCGGCGCGATCGCGCTCGGCCAGGCGCTCGCGCATCCGGAGACGGTCGAGCGCCTCATCCTGATGGCGCCCGGCGGCGTCGAGGAGCGCGAGACCTACTTCAAGATGGAAGGCATCGTGCGCATGGTGGAAACCTTCGCCAAGGGCCCGATGGGGCCAGCCGAAATGCGCCATGTGATGAGCCTGCAGGTGTTCGACCCCTCGCTGCTCGACGACAGCATCATCGCCGAGCGGGCCGCGATCGCCCCCTCGCAGCCGGCCAACCTGTTCTCGACGATGATGGTGCCGAACATGACCGAGCGCCTGCACGAGATCCGTGTGCCGATCTTCGGTTTCTGGGGCGCGAACGACAAGTTCAACCCGCACGCCGGCGCCCTGAAGCTGATCGAGAATACGCCCAACGCGCGCATGATCCTGCTCAACCAGTGCGGTCACTGGGTACAGGTGGAGCACCGCGAACTCTTCAACCGTAGCTGCATCGATTTCCTGACCAAGGGGTGACACAGACCATGGGAGCTTTCGACAACCTGCTGCAACCCGGCCGCATCGGCACCATGGAAGTGCGCAACCGCATCGTGATGGCGCCGATGGGGTCGAACTTCGCCGAATCCGACGGCACCTGCGGCGAGCGCATCCAGGCCTACTACGAAGCGCGTGCCGCCGGCGGCGCCGGGCTGCTGACCATGGGCGTGGGCGCGATCGCCTATCCCCACGGCACGGCCGAGCCCTACCAGGTCGGCCTGTCGGACGACAAGTTCATTCCCGGACTCAAGGGCATCGTCGACCGGGTGCACAAGCACGGCGCCAGAATCGCGATCCAGCTCCAGCACGCCGGCAAGACCTCGGTGCGCGACCTCGCCGAGGGCCGGGAACTGTGGGTGCCCTCGATGCCGCCCGCGGTCAAGACCGACATGTTCGCCGCGCTGACGCAGGAAGAACTCGGCGCCTTCATCAGTTCGTCGAAGGGCCGTGAGAAGGCGGGCGTGAAGATCCGCGTGATGGATAAGGCCGACATCGCGCAGATGATCGAGTGGTTCGCCGCTGCGGCAGATCGTGCCAGGCGTGCCGGCTTCGATGGCGTCGAGATCCATGCCGCGCACACCTACATCATCGCCGGCTTCCTGTCTGGCTACTTCAACAAGCGCGACGACGAATACGGTGGCTCGATCGAGAACCGCGGCCGTTTCCTGCGCGAAGTCATCGCCGCCGTGCGCCAGCGTGTCGGTGCCGACTACCCGGTGTGGCTGCGCCTGGACGCCTACGAGCTGCGCATGGACGGCGGCATCACGCTGGAAGAAGCCAAGGTCTTCGCGCGCATGGCCGAAGCCGCCGGCTGTGACGCCGTCAGCGTGTCGGCCTATGCGAACACCAGCACCGGCGTGGCCTTCACCGAAGCCCCGCTGGTACAGCAGAAGGCTGGCTTCCTGCTGTGGGCGGCCGAGATCAAGGAGGCGGTGAAGATCCCGGTGATCGCCGTCGGCCGCCTCGAGCCCGAAGTCGCCGACAACGCCATTGCCGCCGGCCAGTGCGACTTCGTGGCCATGGCGCGCAAGATGCTGGCCGACCCCGAACTGCCGAAGAAGCTGATCGAGAACCGCCCCGAGGACATCCGGCCCTGCATCTACTGCTACGCCTGTGTCAGCCAGATCTTCGTCAACCAGCGCGTCAAATGCGCCGTCAACCCGATGACCGGCCACGAGTCCGAGATCCGGCTGATTGCTGCAGCAAAGCCAGGCCATGTACTGGTCGTCGGCGGAGGCCCCGCCGGCATGGAGGCGGCGCGCGCAGCCGCGCTGCGCGGCCACAAGGTCACCCTGGTCGAGCGCAGCCGCCGCCTGGGCGGCACGCTGTTCTTTGCCGCGCTCGCATACGCCGAGAACGGCGGCCTGCTCGACTACCTGACGACGCAGATGAAGAAGCTGCAAGTGGATGTGCGCCTCAACACCGTGGCCACGCCCGAACTCATCAGGCAGATTGGCGCCACCGCCGTGATCGTCGCCACCGGCGCCGAGCGTAACGCTCCGCCCATCCCCGGCGCCGAGCTGGACCACGTGTGGTCAGGCGACGAACTGCGCCGCCTGATGACCGACGACCGCGCCGAAGAGATCGCCAAGCGCAAGCTGTCCTTCACGCAGCGTACGCTGATGAAGGCCGGCAGCCTGGTCGGCGTCACCGACAGCACCGACGCCATCCAGAACCTGTCGCGCGTGTGGATGCCGCTGGGCAAGAAGGTTGCCGTCATTGGCGGCGGCCTAGTCGGCATCGAACTGGCCGAGTTCCTCGTCGACCGCGGGCGCGAAGTCGTGGTGCTCGAAGAAGGCCCGAGCCTGGGCCGCGAGCTGTCCATCGTGCGCCGCTGGCGCGTGCTCGATACCCTGCGCCAGCACGGCGTCGAGCTGCACACCCGGGTCCGGATCGAGTCGATCGACAAGAAGGCCGTGAAGTACACCGACGCCGAAGGCCAAAGCCACACGCTGCCGGCCGAATCGGTGGTGCTCGCGGTCGGCGTGCGGCCCGACGACACGCTGGCGCGCTCGCTGGAAGCAGCCGGCGTGCCGGTCAGCTCGGTCGGCGACGGCGCGCAGATCGGCTACATCGAAGGCGCCGTCAAGTCGGGCATGCTCGCCGGCCTGTCGGCCTGACCGGAACATCCCGTCGTCCCTCGGCCGGGTGTGCGGTGCTCATGCCGCCACCCGGGTTTTTTCAGGACCGGAAGCCGCCGCTGAGCGCGCAGCCCGCCGCCGTCTTCACATAGACTGTCGGCCCCGACTCTCCCGCGCAGACCGATGAAGATCGACCAACTCCCGATGGGCGCCCGCTTCCAGTGGAAAGGCCGCAACTACACCAAGGTCGGCCCGATGACCGGCGCTGCGGAATCCGGCGGCGTGGACTTCATTCCCAAGCACGCAACGCTCCAACCGATTCCCGGAGAGCCCTGGGCGCCAACGGCAGAACAGGAGTGCACTCCTCCGCTCGATGCGGCCAGGGTCAAGGCGGCGTTCGAGGCCTACCACCGGACGGCACTGCGGCTCGCGGATGATGCGGGGCGCCTGAAACTGGAACGCGCCAGGGTGCGGTTTCTGGCCGGGATCGTCTAGTTCGGGTCGGTTTCCCGACGCATCTCCTGCAGCGTTACGGCCGAGAAGAGGTCGATCCGTTTCCGGCCGGCCTCGACGGCAGTCAGCGGCTCACACGCTTCGAGCGTGGCCAGGCTGACACGGGCCAGGGTCTGATAGCAGCTCGTGCCGTTCCGCTTCCAGTCGACCTCCTCGGCCCCCAGGGCCCGAATGACACGGGCCGGCAGGCCCGCCACCAGACTCTGCGGCGGCACCTGCATGCCGCTCTTCACGAATGCGCAGGCGGCAACGATGCTGGACTCGCCGATGAGCGCGCCGTCCATGATCACCGCGTTCATGCCGATCAGCGCATTCCGACCGACGCGGCAGCCGTGCAGGACCGCCCCGTGCCCCACGTGCCCGTCTTCCTCGACCACCGAGTCCGAGCCGGGGAAGCCGTGCATCACGCAAGTGTCCTGCACGTTCGAACCCGGCTCCAGAACGATGCGTCCGAAATCGCCGCGCAGGCAGGCCAGCGGGGCAACGTAGCAGCCTGCGCCAACGATCACATCGCCGATCAGCACCGCATCCGGATGCACGAACGCATCCGGCGACACCACCGGCCGCAGGCCGGCAAACGCGTAGCAGGTCATCACATCACTCCATGAAAGCTGTCCGCGGTCGCATCCGCACGGCAAACGCAACGGCCAGGGCAAAGCTCAGCGCCAGCAGCAGGAAGGCCTCGACGTAGGCCACGAAGACGCCATCGGCAAGCGCGCCATGCACGGTCGTGCGCCATTCCACGAACACCGCGACGACCGCGACGCCGAGCACGCCCCCCAGTTGCCGGGTGTAGTTGCTGACCATCGACGCCTGCCCCAGACGCGCGGGGACGACATGCGCCATGGTGGCCACCATCAGCGCAGGCACTGTCAGCCCGAGCCCGAGCCGACCGACCAGGCTGAAGCCGATCACTTCAGCGTAGCTGATCTCTCCGCCCCGCCAAGCGAACAGCACGAAGGACACCCCGAACAGCAACAGCCCCCACACCGTGATCCAGCGCGGCGAATAGCGGTCCGTCAGCACGCCGGCCAGCGGAATGACGACGGCGAGCAGCATGCCCGATGGCAGCAGGGCCAGCCCGGCATGCGTGGCGTCGTAGCCGAGCGCACTCTGCAGGAAGACGGGAATCAGATACGTCGATGCATACAGGCCGAAGCCGTACACCACGGTCACCAGCCCCGCCATCGCGAAGCTGCGCTCGGCGAAGATGTCCAGCGACACGATGGGCGCAGTCGCGCGCCGGGCATGGCGCACGAAAGCCACCACGCACACCATCGAAAGGACCAGCACGAGCGAGGTCCGGGGTGCGAACAGGCCGGACCCGCGCAAGCTGGCAATGAAGTCGATCGCCAGCAGCGAGCCCGCGCACAGGATGCCCACGCCCTGCCAGTCGAAGGGCTGGCGCAGCGCGGCTTCGTGGCGCGGCAGCAGGTACAGGCCAAGGATGCCGGCGATGACGCAGAACGGCAGGCTCATCAGGAAGATCGACGGCCAGCCGAACCGGTCGAGCAGGACGCCCGCCAGCGCGGGCGCGACTGCCGGCGCCAGCACGATGCCGAAGCCCAGCAACCCATGCGCCCGCCCCTGGCTGCCGGGTGAAAACAGGCGCATCACCGCGAGCATCGGCAGCGGTTGCAGCAGACCCGCCGCCACACCTTGCACGGTGCGCATGGCGACGACAAAGCTGAAGCTGTCACCCAGCGCCCCGGCAACACTGCTGACGCCCAGCAAGAGGTTGGCGCCGAGAAAGAGCCGCCGGAAACCGATCCGGTCAAGCAGCCAAGGCGTGGGCAGCATGGCGACGGTGAGCGCGGCCATGAAGCCGGTGATCGCCCATTGCACCTGGTGCTGGCCCAGCCCGTAATAGGCCCCGAGGGCCGGAACGGCGACGTTGAAGCTGGTGGTCGCCAGCACGGCGGCGATGGTGCCCAGCCCGACCACGGTCAGCGCAAGCCACTTGAAGGCCTCGCCGTGGCGGGCGATCAACTCGTCGCGTGTCCGGACCGGCGGAAGGCAGCGCATCGCGCTTCGTCGCCTCAGCCGGCCGAGGGCTGCCAGGACACGCCGTTGATGTGCGAGCCGCCGTCGAGGAACACCGTGTTGCCGGTCATGTAGCCGCCGGCATCGCTGCAGATGAAGGCGATGATGCTGCCGATGTCCTGTTCGGGTTCCCCCATGCGGCCCATCGGGTTCTGCCTGAGCAGCTGCGCGGCATTCTCCGGCGACGCGGCGGCAAAGCGCTCGTAGGCCGGGGTGCGCGCGCCCGGGCAGACCGCATTGACGGTGATGCCGTGCGCCGCCCATTCGCGCGCGGCGCTGCGGGTGAGACAGCGCAGCGCTTCCTTGCTGACGTTGTAGTCGGCGGTATACATGTGCGCATTGACGCCATTGAGCGAGCACATGTTGATGATGCGGCCCCAGCGCTGCGCCCTCATGTGCGGGAAGGCGCGCTGCATCGCGGCCAGCGGCGCATAGAAGCTGCCCTGCAGCGCACGCGCGAAATCGCCCGCCGCCTTGGTCTCGAGCGGCCCCGGCAGGTTGCCCAGGTAGGCGTTGTTGATGAGGATGTGGAGCGCGCCGAAGCGCTCGGCCACCGCATCCACCAGCGCCTCCACGCTCGCGCTGTCGGCGATGTCGCAGCCGATCGCCACCGCCTCGGCGCCACGCGACTGCGCGATGGCGACGGTCTCGGCGGCGGTTTCCGCGTTGATGTCGGACACCACCACCCGGGCGCCCTGCTGCGCCAGCTGCAGGGCCACGCCGCGACCGATGCCCTGGCCGGCGCCCGTGACGACGGCAACCTTGCCCGCGAGAACGCCGTTGCCCGTCGCCGTCATCGCTCAGGCCTCCGCCGTGCTCAGGTCGCCGTAGCGCTGCACGTGGAAATCGCCATCGCCGAGGCTGGCCTGCGCGACACGGATGCGCTTGAGGTAGAGGCCGACGTCGAGCTCGTCGGTGACGCCCATCCCGCCATGCAGCTGCACCGCCTCGCGGCTGATGCGGTGGGCGGCGTCGCCCGCCTTCCACTTGGCGAGGCTGGCCATGCGCGCGCGCGTCGCGGCGTCGAGCGCCGGGTCGTCCATCGCCGCCAGGCCGGCCATCACCGTGCTGCGTGCGAGCTGCAGGTGCGCGTAGCACCACGCGGCGCGGTGCTGCAGGGCCTGGAAGCTGCCGATCGGCACGTCGAACTGCACGCGCGTCTTCAGGTACTCGATGGTGGTGTCGAACAGGCTCTGCGTGGCGCCCAGCAGTTCGGCCGCCAGGCACACGCGGCCGCGATCGAGCGCAGCATCGAGCGCGGCGAAGCCCTCGCCCTCCGCGCCCAGCCGCGCGGCGGCGCCGACGCGCACCTCGTTCAACACCAGCGTGGCGTGGTTGCGCGAATCGAGCGTCTTCATCGGCGACACCTGCACGCCGGCCGCGTCCGCGGCGACGATGAACAGGCTGATGCCGCCCCGCTCGCCCGGCAGGCCGTCGGTGCGCGCGGCGACGATGAAGGCATCCGCGCCCACGCCGTCGGCGACGAAGGCCTTGGTGCCGGTGAGCACGTAGCCGTCGCCCGCACGCGTGGCGCACAGCGCGACCGCGGCGGGGTCGTGGCGCGGCGTTTCATCCACCGCCAGCGCGACGCGCTTGTCGCCGCAGATCAGCGCCGCCATCCACGCCGCCTGCTGCGCTTCGGAGCCAGCGAGCTCGATCACCGCGCCGCCGAGCACGACGTTCGACAGCAGCGGCGAGGCCGACAGGTTGCGGCCGATCTGCTCGAACACCGCGCCCAGGCCCTTGCAGCCGAACTCAAGGCCACCGAGCGCTTCGGGGAAGGGAATCGCGCTCCAGCCCATGTCGACCATCTCGCGCCACAGCGCGGCGTCGAAACCCTCGGCCGCCCCCTCATCGCGCAGCTTGCGCTGGGCGGTGACCGGGCTCTTCGCCATCAGGAACTCGGCGGCGGTATCGGCCAGCAGTTGCTGCTCTTCGGAATAAACCAGACTCATGACAGGCTGCTCCTCACTTGCCCTGCTTGCCGCTGTTGCCCTCGGGCAACTCCAGCACCCGCTTGGCGATCACGTTCAACTGCACCTCGGACGAGCCGCCGGCGATGGTCTGCGCGAAGCTGCCCAGCCACGCCTTGGTGAGCGCCAGCTCCTGCGGCTCGAAGGCGTCGCCTTCCCAGCCCAGCGCGCGGTGGCCGAGCACGTCGACCAGCACCTCGAACTTGTCCTTCTCCTGCTCGGAGTGCACCAGCTTCATGATCGACATCAGCCCGGACACGTTCCTGCGCGCGCGCGCCTCCTCACCCATGCGCTGAGCGGTGAGGCTGTAGGCCATCTCGTCCATCGCCATCGCGTAGGCGCGCTGGCGCAGCGCGACGTCGGCCGGCGAGGACGCCGCCTGCGCCGGCAGGTACGTGCCGGCGATCGACAGCAGGTCGAAGTGGGTCGGCAGGCTGAACTCGCCGAACTTCGACATCGCCCTGCGCTCGTGCTGCAGCAGCGCCTTGGCCAGGGTCCAGCCGCCATTGAGCGGGCCGATCAGCTGGCGCTTGGGCACCTTCACGTTGTCGAAGAAGACCTGGCAGAACGACGACTTGCCGCTGATGAGGTCGATCGGCCGCGCCTCGATGCCCGGCGAGCTCATGTCGACCACGAGCAGGCTGATGCCCTGCTGCTTGGGCACGTCGGGGTTGGTGCGCACCAGCATGTACATCCAGTCGGACTTGTCGCCGTAGGAGGTCCAGATCTTGGTGCCATTGACTACGAAGTGATCCCCGGCGTCGACGGCGCTGGTCTTGAGGCTGGCGAGGTCGGAACCGGCGTTGGGCTCGGAGAAGCCCTGGCACCAGCGGATCTCGCCGCGCGCCATCGGCGGCAGCAGCTCGCGCTTCTGCTCTTCGCTGCCGAACTCGAGGATCACCGGGCCCAGCATCCAGATGCCGAGGTTGATCTGCGGCGGGCGGCAGCGCAGGCGGCGCAGCTCGGACTCGAGCGCCGCGTTCTGCTCCGGTGTCAGCCCGCCGCCGCCGTACTCGGCCGGCCAGTCGGGGCAGAACCAGCCCTTGTCGCGCATGCGCTCGAACCACAGGCGCTGGTCCTCGGTCTTGAACTCGACCGTGCGCCCGCCCCACACCAGCTCGCCATCAGGCATCCCGGTGCGCATCGAGGCCGGGCAGTTGGCCTCGAGCCAGGCGCGGGTCTCGCGGCGGAAATCTTCGAGGGTGCTCATTTCCTGTTCCTGTCGTGGTTCAGCGCGAACGCGGCATGCCAAGGCCGAACTGTGCCACCAGTTCGCGCTGGATCTCGTTGGTACCGCCGCCGAAGGTCAGCGTGACCGAGGCGCGCACCTCGTATTCCAGCTCGCCGAGCAGGGCCGCGGCCGCCGAACCTTCGCGCACCAGGCCGCTGGCGCCGACGATTTCGGACAGCTTGCGCAGGATATCGACCGCGGACTCCGAACCGTACACCTTGGTCGCCGACGCCAGCGCTACGTCCATGTGGCCGCGCTCGAGGTCGGCGGCGATGCGGAAGTTGATCAGCCGCATGGCCTCAATCTTCGCGTAGCACTCGGCCAGCAGGCTGCGCACCCAGGCGGCATCGACCGCGCGGCGGCCGTTCTCGTCCTGGGCCTTGGCCCACAGCAGCACGCGGCGATACAGCGCGACGACCTTGTCCGACCAGGAGCCCAGGCCCAGGCGTTCGTGGTTGAGCTGGGCGGTGATGAGCTTCCAGCCACCGTTGAGCTCGCCCACCAGCATCTCCTTCGGCACCTTCACGTTGTCGTAGTAGGTGGCGGCAGTCGGGTTGCTGCAGGTGGGGATGACGGTGTGCGAGAAGCCTTCCGCCCGGGTGTCCAGGATCAGGATGGACACGCCCTTGTGGCGCGGCAGGTTGGGATCGGTGCGCGCGGCGAGCCAGACGAAGTCGGCGGCCTCGGCGCCCGAGGTCCACAGCTTGTTGCCGTTAACCACGAAGTGGTCGCCTTCAAGCCGCGCACTGGTCTTGAGCGTGGCGAGGTCGGAGCCCGCCTCCGGCTCGGAATAGCCGATGGCGAACATG
This sequence comes from Thauera sp. 63, assembly GCF_000310165.2. Taxonomy (NCBI): domain Bacteria; kingdom Pseudomonadati; phylum Pseudomonadota; class Betaproteobacteria; order Rhodocyclales; family Zoogloeaceae; genus Thauera; species Thauera sp. 63. The sequence continues at coordinate 77,114 of NZ_AMXC01000006.1, read as the reverse complement.
ATCTCGCCGGCGGCGATGCCGGGCAGGAACTTCTTCTTCTGCAGCTCGGTGCCCGCCTCCATCAGCGCCGGGCCGACCGTGCTGATGGTGACGAAGGGCAGCGGCGCACCGGCGATGTTGGCTTCCTCGAAGAAGATCAGCTGCTCGGTGGCGGCATAGCCCTGGCCGCCGTGTTCCTTGGGCCAGCCCACCGCCAGCCAGCCGTCCGCGCCCATCTTGCGGATGGCGTTGCGGTACAGCTCGCCGCCTTCCTTGCCGCGCAGCTCGCTGCGCAGCTCGGGGGTCATCAGGGTCTGGAAGTAGTCGCGCACCTTCAGGCGCAGCGCGTGTTGTTCCGGGGTCAGATCGACGAACATCGTTCGTTCTCCTTCGCTCAGGCGACGCCGAGGATGAGGCCGCTAGTCGGCACGCCGGTGCCGGCGGTGACCAGCACGTTTTCGACATCGGCCACCTGGTTGGCGGCCGTGCCGCGCACTTGGCGCACCGCCTCGGCGACGCCGTTCATGCCGTGGATGTAGGCCTCGCCCAGCTGGCCACCGTGGGTGTTGATCGGCAGCTTGCCGCCGCGGGCGTGCTCGCCGGCGCGGATGAAGTCCTTCGCCTCGCCACGCTTGCAGAAGCCGAACTCTTCCAGCTGCGGCAGCACGAACGGGGTGAAGTGGTCGTAGATCACCGCGGTCTGGAAGGCGTCGGGACCGAGGCCGGACTGGGCGTAAAGCTCCTGCGCCACCACGCCCATCTCCGGCAGGCCGGTGATGTCGTCACGGTAGTAGGAAGTCATGCTCTGCTGCCCTTCGGTGATGCCCTGCGACCCGGCCTTGATGATGACCGGCTTCTGCTTGAGGTCGCGGGCGCGCTCGGCCGAGGTGATGACCATCGCCACCGCGCCGTCGGACTCCTGGCAGCAGTCGAGCAGGCGCAGCGGCTCGGCGATCCACTTCGAGGCCTGGTGATCTTCCAGCGTGATCGGCTTGCCGTAGAAGAAGGCCGCCGGGTTGGTGGCGGCGAAGTCGCGCACCGCGACCGACACGCGGCCGAAGTCCTCGCTGGTGGCGCCGTAGGCGTGCATGTAGCGGCGGGCGAACATGCCCACCCAGGCGGCCGGCGTGTGGAAGCCGTAGGGCATGTACCAGCCGTAGTTCACGTTCTCGAAGATCGGCGTGTCGCCAAAGCCGTAGGTGCCGGTGCCGAAGCGATACCACGAACGCTCGTTCATGGCGCGGAACACCACCACCACCTTGGCCAGCCCGGTCGCCACCGCCATCGCGGCATGCACCACCGGCGCGCAGGCGGCGCCGCCGCCGTGCGGGATCTGGGAGAAGAACTTGACGTTCTTGCAGCCGAGCAGGCGCGCGATCTCGTAGTCGGGCACCTTGTCCATGGTGTAGGACGAGAAGCCTTCGACCTCGGAGGGGTCGATGCCGGCGTCGGCCAGCGCGGCCAGGGTGGATTCCATCGCCAGGCGCAGCTCGGTGCGGCCGGAGTTCTTGGAGAATTCGGTCGCGCCCAGGCCAACGATGGCGGCGCGGCCGGAAAGGGACATATCCGTCATGAGTTCGGTTCTCCGCATGTCAGGGCAGCACCAGCGTGGCCGTGCCGGTCACGTGGCTGCCCATCGAGTTCTTGCCCTTGAGCGCGACTTCCACCTCGCGGGTGGCCGCGTCGGTGCGGACGACCTCGCCGCTGAAGGTCATGGTGTCGCCCGGGTAGTTGGGCGCGCCGAGCTTGATCTTGAGATCCTTGAAGCGCGCCGCCGGACCGGCCCAGCCTTCGACGAAGCGCTGGGAGAGGCCGCTGGTGGTGAGGATGTTCATGAACACGTGCGGCGAGCCGAGCTGCTGGGCCGCCTCCATGTCGTGGTGGCCCGGGAAATAGTCGCGGGTGGCGATCGCCGTCGAGGCGATCAGCGTCGTCGTGATCGGGATCGCCAGCTCCGGCAGCGCCTCGCCGGGGCGCACGTCGTCAAAGCGCTTGCTGTTCTTCGAGGTCATATTTCCATCCCAGCTTGTCGTTGTTGGCGAGCCAGTCGCCGAGTCGTTCGAGCGTGGCGGCGCTGCCGCCCAGGGTGATGCCGATCGCGCGGCTCCAGTACAGGTAGCGGTGGATCGGATAGGTCAGATCGACGCCGATGCCGCCATGCACGTGCTGCGCCTTGTGGCCGACGAGGTGGCCGCATTCGTTGGCGAGGTACTTGACCGCCAGCGCCTCGGACGGCGACGGCAGGCCGGCATCCAGTCGATACACCAGCTGCCACAGCGCCGAACGCAGCGCCTCGATGGCGATGTGGGCGTCGGCCATGCTCATCTGCACCGCCTGGAAGGTGGCGATGGCGCGGTCGAACTGGCGGCGGTCGTTGATGTACGCGACCGTGCGGCGCACCTGCTCGGTGCTCACGCCCAGTTGCAGCGCGGCCAGCGCGGCGATGGCGCGCTGCTCCAGCCAGGACAGCGCCGCCTCAGGCAGCACTGCGTCCGCAGGCAGGCGGTGGGCCTTGAAGCCCAGGTCGGCCACCGCCTCGCGGTGGGTGAACACACCCGCGACCTTGTCGATGCCGGCGGCGCGCAGATCCACCGACACCAGCCGGGGGCCGTCGTCAGTGTCGGCCAGCAGCAAGGCGCGGCACACCTCGGCGCCCAGTGCCACGGCGGCCACCTTGCCGTCGAGCACCCAGCCGTCGCCGTCGCGGCACGCCTTGAGCGCGATGCCATGGGCACGCGCCGCGGCACCGAGCGACAGCGTGATCAGCAGCTTGCCTTCGGCTGCGGCGGCGGCGATCCCGGCACCGGTCTCGCCGCCGAAGCGCGCCAGCGTGGCAGCGCCAAGCTGGTGGCGCCACAGCGGCACATGGCCGAGGCCGCGACCCTGGGCTTCGAGCACCAGCATCAGCTCGGTCATGCCCAGGCCGCTGCCGCCCGCGTCTTCCGGAATCGCCAGCGCATGCAGGCCGGTCTCGACGCACTGCTTCCACAGGTCGGCCATGAAGGGCTCGCCCGCAGTGTCGAAGGCGCGCAGGCGGTCGTCGGTACACAGGTCGCCGAACAGGCTGCCCGCCATGTCGGCGATGGCGCGCTGATCGTCAGTCAGTTGGAAATCCATGTTCGTCTCCTCAGGCCGCAACCGGGCGGAACATCGGCAGGGTCAGTTCGCCGTCGTCGAAGGACTGGAACTCGACCTGCACGCGCTGACCGATCTGGATCTCGTCACGCTTGACGCCCACCAGGCCGGCGATCAGGCGCACGCCCTCGTCGAGTTCGATGAGGCCGATCGGGTTGGGATGCTCGAACGGCGGCACCTCGGGGTAGTGCATGACGACGAAGGAATAGATGCTGCCCTTGCCGGATGCCTCGACCGTGTCCCAGTCGAAGGAATGGCACTTGATGCACACCGGCGCCGGCGGATGGCGTAGCGTGCTGCAGCAGGTGCAGCGCTGGATCAGCAGCTTGCCGGCTTCGGCGCCTTCCCAGAAGAAGCGGGTGTCGTCGCTGACGCCCGGCTTGGGACGCTTGAACTTGGGCACCGCGGGTGCAACACCCTTCTCCACCGGCTTGGGCACATTGGCGGGACGGAACTTGAAGACGCGGAACAGCAGCTGGCCAACCTTCTCGTCACCCTCGGGCTTCTGCGAGAAGAAGCTCATGATCAGCGTCACGAAGTAGCCCGTGCCGAGCGCGGTGGTCTTCTCCTCGCCGATCGCATCGAGGCGGGTGGTGTAGTAGAGCTTCTCGCCCAGCTTCACGTAGCGCTCGAAGTGGAGGTCGGAATTCACCGCCACCACCGAAGGCAAGCCATGCGCCTCCATGGTCTTGAGCACTTCGTAGGGGTTCTCGTCGGTCGAGCCCGGCGCGTAGTTGTTCATGTGCAGGCCTTCGAGACACCAGGCCTGCAGCATCGCCGGCGGCGCCACGATGCCACCGAACTCCGTGGTCGCGGCATAATCCGCGTCGGTGTAGAGCGGGTTGTCGACGCCCATCACCTCGCACCACTGCCGGATCATCGGCGCGTTGACCTCGTCCCAGGCGTAGACGCGACCGTACTCGCGACCCACCTTGGCACGCACTTCGGACATCCATTCCTGTTCAGCCAAGTTCGTCTCCTGCGGTTGTGTGAGGCGCCGTCTTCAAGCTGCCGCCCCTGCTGGACCCTGCTGCGAGCGGCACCACCATATTGGCGGCACACCCTTTTCGCAGCGCTTGCAGCGAGTCTAAGAGCAGGACCGACAACGGCACTTCGTCTGAACGGACGATGGACAAGGCGGCCGAACCTCGACATTCGGCGCGGTTTTACGAGCCCGATTTAGTCCCATCGGACGATGTGCCCCCACCCCTCGGGCATGAACATCCGCCGACACAAAAAGGCGGCGCGCGCCCGCATGCGCTGCATCCGGAGACAGCCAATGGATTCACGCACCGACACGCGCACGGCCTGGGCCGTGTATGCCGCCCTGTTGTTCGGCACCTTCATCACCATCGAGGCCGCCGCCTTCCAGGCACCCGCGCTACCGAGCGTGACCCGGCATTTCGGCATTCCGGTGAACATGTCGGCGCTGATCCTGATCCTGTATTCGCTGGCGCTCACCGTGTTCGCCCCGATCATGGGCCGCCTGGGCGACCAGCACGGGCGCAAGCGGGTCATTACGATCGGCATGGTGGTATTCGCCGCGTCGGAGTTCGCCGCCGCCTGGGCGCCCAACTTCTGGTTCTTCCTCGGCGCCCGCTTCGTCCAGGGCCTGGGCGCGGCATGCATCCTGCCGGGCGTGTTCGCCTACGCCACCCACCTCTTTCCCGACAACAAGCGCGGCCTGGCGCTGGGCATCCTCGCCTTCACGATGACCTTCGGCGCCGCCTCGGGCGGCCTGCTCGGCGGCCTGCTGATCGACCGCCTGGGCTGGCCCAGCGTGTACTGGATCAGCGGCGCGCTCACCCTCATCGGCCTGGTGCCGGTGCGCATGCTGGTGCCCGAGATCGCCCCGGCCAAGAATCAGGCCGCCTTCGACTACACCGGCGCGATGCTGCTGTTCGCCGTCATCGCCTCGCTGCTGTCGCTGCCCACCTGGGCGACCAACTTCGGCAAGGAATCGCCCATCACCTGGGCCATCGTGGTCGTCGGCATCAGCGCGCTGATCGTGCTGTGGCGGCACAGCAAGCGCATGGCCAACCCGGTGATCGACCTCGGCATCCTGGCGCGCGGCACCTTCGCCACGCCCTCGGCGATCTACTGGCTGCACATGATCTTCTCCAGCGGCGTCGTCTACTCGCTGGCCTTCTTCATCAACAGCCGCCCCGGCGGCACGGCAGCGCAGTTCGGCTTCGTCACCCTCTTCCTCTACGGCAGCGGGCTCATCAGCTCGCCGATCGCGGGCAAGCTGGTCGACCGCATCGAACCGCGCGTGCTGGTCATCATCGCCATGCTCGCCAGCCTGGGCGGCACCCTGCTCTTCCTCAACATCGACGTCACCACGCCGCTGTGGATGGTGATCGCGGTGGCCTGCATCATGGGCCTGTCGATCGGCTGCAACACCCCGGCGATCATGAAGCTGGCCCTGGGCGCCGTACCTGCCAAGGACATGGGCGCGGGCAGCGGCCTCTTCAGCATGTTCCGCGACCTCGGCAGCCCCACCGGCTCGTCGCTGTCGCTCGCGGTGTTCGGCGCCAGCCTGGCCTACGCCACGCAGGACGCGATCCTGCGCCAGATCGCAGCGCTCGACCTCCCGTCGACCTCGGTCGAGGCCCTCGCCCGCGCCGCCAGCAGCCGCGCCCGCGAGCTGCCCGCCGAAGTCGCCACCCGCCTGGGCGAGGCTGGGCTGTCGGCCGACGCCGTGCTCGCCGAAGCCAACATCGCCGGCCTGAACACCGCCCTCACCAACGTGGGCTACATGCTGCTCGGCCTCATCGGGCTGGCGCTGGTCCTGAGCCTGCGTCTGACGCGCACGCGCGCGGCGGCGGTGACGGGGGAAGCGCAGGCACGGGTGGGTTGAGGGGGGTGATTGAGAAATGCCCGGTCAAGCGAAGTCGCGGCGCGCGCCGCCGGACCAGAGACTCAGGCGCCGGAAAGCGGCTTTCCGTCGTGGGTGATACTCAGGATACCGTCGGTCGTGAAGTTGAGCGCGATGCTGTCGTAGTGACGATTTGCGGAGAATAGGTAGTGGTACTTCGCGACAACAGCGTCGATCTGGGTCTGCGATGTGGCCGCCGCGTATTCGCGCTGGAAGGGAATGGACTTGTTCATCTCAACCATATGCGACGTCAGCGCTGAAGTCGTGCGTAAGGCCCGCTCCATCGCCGGATTGTCTTTCAGCGCCTGTTTGAACTCCGCCGCATAGGGGTAATCAGCCGGCAGTTCGATCTGCCCCATGCTGTCGTATGTGATGCTCGCTGGTGGCGTCGGGATGCCCTTGTCGGCCAGGAAACCCGGCATCTGCGCCGAAAGGTAGTTCGACAGGGCTTCGATGTTCTTCTGGCTCGGAAGCAGTAGCGGCACGGCATCCAGGTCCACGCCATCACTGCCCTGTGGCGCGAAGTAGGACTCGATGTCGAGATCCATCCTGCCTTTCGTGGTTTCGAATGCGGTCTTGACGTTGTTACCCGCGGAAACTGCAGGCTTGGCCTGGTTCTCGACACTCGCATAGAGATCGCGTGCAGCCTGAGAGATGCTGACCGTGTCGGCAGTACTTGCCGGCGACGCGGCTGCGTGTTGCCGGTTCGATTGCGAAAGCGCCATCGAAGCGGCATAGAGAAGGACCGACGAAGCGGAATGAACGTTCATGGCACGCCTTTGCATCCGGAATGCACAAAACGAATGCAAATCTCATGCCTGATGGTTATAAAGCGTCATCCTGATTGACTGCACGCCAGCAGCGCCGGCCAACCCCCGCTTCTTAATGGATTGACACCGCCGCCCTTCTGCATGGCGGGGCGAACCATCGGCTGGCACCTCGACCCGGGCCGGTCGAGTGCGTGCTGGCAGGTATCAGTTCAGGACGCCGATACGCAAGCGTCGATGACCGATGAGTGATCCAAGAGGCACGGGGTCGTCACGCCCCCCGCTGGACTAGTCGAGGCGCGAATCGACATTTCGGTACCTGGACATCGAGGTCGATCATGCGCCAGAGACCTCCAAGAAGATCGAGATATGAACGTCGAGTAGCTGCTTACGGCGATGATGCCGAAGGGGTACTATCGGCCACGACTCGCCGTTCGGCCCGCAGGCAAAGCGGCCGCTCCAACGGCGGCTCCACTTCGATAGCAACCAGATGAGTTGGCGTTTCTCTCGCCTTTGACACGATAGGACAACAGGTGATACGGGGCCCACAGGACAACTGAGTGGAGTCCGCGATTGACGATGGGCTGCGTGAGCGAAGATAATTACTTGATGATGTTCAGATTTTCTACCCTCATGGATCACCTTGGGGCTAGGGAGCGAAGGTGTTAGGGGTGAGTTGGGATGGCAATGACGGGGACCGAGATCGAGACCGCGTACCGCAAGCTGAAGAGCTATGTCTACTACGACAAGACTGATCTAAGGCTGCGAGAGCGTCTGGCGAAGTTCGAGTGCTCCGACAAGTTCGTGGGCAATCTCAAGGCGGTGCAGGAGGTCGCGGGTGCGGAGCAACCGGCGCTCGACAAACGATTCAAGCAGTGGTTGGAGCAGATCCGCTATCGCGTCGTGCCGAAGAAGCTTCGGCCGGCACGACCAGCGGAATCGCCAGATGACGAGCCAGATGGAAAGTACATCACCAACGTCACCTCGGCGCCAGCAGTCGAAGTTGAGGCCGTCAACTACTTTTTCGACGGTCCCGTTGAGTTGCACCTCATCGCCGTGCTCTGGCTCATGCGAGAAGGCCGTCATTTGGATGCGATGTTTCTTCCCGAGTGCTGCGGATCTCGGTTATCGCCGAAGCTACACGAGGAAGACGACGATTCGCTCCAGCTCTTCGCGAAATATCACGAGCAGTATTCGCGCTGGCGGGACAACGGCATACGCAAGGCCAAGCATCTCTTGGTTGAGGAGCGACGCAATGTCGCGATCCTAGGTCTGGATCTGAGGGAGTACTTTTATCGAGTGAAACTCGATTTCGGCGAACTACGGAGCGTCTTGCAGTCCGCGGGAGTTTTGGTTGACAAAGCGCCGCTTCTCGATTGCATTGAGGCAATCGGAAAGGCCTACCGAGACTGCATCTCGCCGCTCTTGTCTCGGACGCATGTCGAGTTCCCTGAGTCTGTGGCCGGTCTTCCTATTGGGCTATGCTCTTCCCTAGTTCTTGCAAACTGGTACCTGCAGGAATTCGATGCCGAAGTGCTGAAGTCGGTGAGGCCCGCTTACTACGGCCGCTACGTCGATGACATCCTGCTTGTGGTGCCTGCCGGTCAGGATCCGAGCAAGGGCGATGGAAGCCCAGTCGCGGAGTTCATAAACGACATTCTTGTGCGACCGGGCTTGTTGAGCCCCCCGGAAAAAGGGATCTACCGCCTGCGTGGGCGATCCAGCCTTCAACTGCAACAGTCGAAGTGCATCCTGCAATACTTCGACGCACGCCACTCCATTGCCGGGCTCGAGAAGTTCAAGAAGAAGCTGGAACAGAATGGCAGCGACTTCCTGCTTCTGCCCGTGGACGAGGCCGACAGCTCAATGGAGGATGTGGCCTACGAGCTCCTGTATGAGGGATCGGTGAATAAGTTCAGGAGTATCAAGGGCGTTGCCGAGAACCGCTACGAACTGGCCAAGCACCTTGCGCGTCAGACCATCCTGCACCTCGTGACCGACGACCCGCCAGATCGAAAAGTGAGTCAGGGCCTGCAGAACTTCTTCAAGGGGCGTAGTGCGATTGAGTACTTCGACCTGTGGGAACGGGTCTTCACGCTACTAGGGATCGCAGGGGACAAGGCAACGGGGAAAGCATTTCTGAAGCAGTTGAAGGCGGAGATTCCACGGGTACGGCACAACGACGTCCAGGTCACCAAGGAGCTTCTGGCCAACCTCGAACAACATCTAAAGCTCGCACTCGCCCTGTCGGACTCAGTATCGGAAGAAGACGTCGGGCTGTCCGAACTGTTGGGCGACGTACCCGCCGAGGAGTTTCGCCGCGCAAACCTGCTTCGCCACCACTTCGTGAGGGCTCCTCTTCTGAACTTCACGAACTATAGCGGTTCTCTGAGTTGCCGATCTCTCAAAAAGCCGGCGAAGCCCGATCCGCACAAGTTGAAGTGGACGCCTCGGTTCTTGAACTTCGATGAATGCATGTTGCTCGCTTACAGCGGCAACGTTCGACGTGGCAAGGCCTCTCCGTTCGAGTTTGCAAGCGCCGTTTTCGAGGCGGCCAACCGACACGCACCTAATGGTGTGTTGTGGGTCAAGGCTGGGGGCGATTCCGACGCCGACGAGCAGGAGGAGGAAACCTGATGAGCGCTCCCCAATATGAGGAGGTCACGGTCGGTGTCGGGGCTTCTGACCTGCACGACTCCATCCAGATCGCGCTGGCAAATGTGCCTGTCGACCAGAAGAACATGGAGGCCAGCTACCTAGGATCGCCTCGAGTCGGCCGGGCCAGGTTGAAGCCGTTCACCAACCTGCTGAATGAAGTCTCACAGTACCGCAGCAACTCAAAGCGTCGGATTGATCTGATCGTATTCCCCGAGGTGAGCATTCCCCACGCTTGGGAGACCATGTTGGCTACTTGGGTACGACGGCATCGGATCGGCGTCGTTTGTGGTCTTGAACACAGCGTCAACAATGCGGGCCAAGCTCTCAATGAGGTCCTGGCTCTGTTGCCCTACCAGACCAGCAGTGGGCATTGGGCGTGCGTCCCCGTTCGACGCCTCAAGCGCTTCTATTCCCCAGCAGAGGAGTTCATCCTCAAAAATGAACACTTGGAAGTGCCGAAATCAAAGAGCAGCCGATACCACTTGTTTAGGTGGAGAGGCGCAAGCTTCGCGATATATAACTGTTTTGAACTTGCCTCCATCGAGGATCGGACGATATTCAAGGGCCACGTGGATTTCATCGTGGCGACGGAGTTCAATCGCGACACGAACTATTTCTCCAACATAGTCGAGTCGGCCGCGCGGGACTTGCACTGCTACATCGTCCAGGTCAACGACTCTGGCTTTGGTGACTCGCGGGTTGTCTGCCCTTCTAAGTCTGACTTCATGAACCCCGTTCGCATCAAGGGCGGGGATAACTTGACCTTCTTAACGACGTCGCTGAACCTGACGGCATTGCGGTCGCATCAGCGAAAGGGGTATGGCCTGCAGAAGGATGCGAAGGAGTTCAAGCCAACGCCACCGGACTTCCCAAGGGCCGCGCTTCGCAAACGCATCGATCTTGGGAAGTAGCAACTTGGCGAAGGGCTACCTCCGCTCGCAGCGGCATAACGATGTTCTTCCGTACCGCCAACACGTTCGCGTCGAGCCAGTTGCACGCGCACATGGCCATCTGCTTGGCGCTGCAGGACGACGGGGAGGTCGTTTCAGCTCCGCTCTGACCAATCGCAATTGCGAGCGGCGCCAAGCCGGCATCGCTACGTCGGAACCCCTGCCGTTGCGCGACTACTCCACTCATACACCTGCCGTCGAACTGTTCGAACATCGAATGACAACAGCGGGTCGGCTCAAGACGGTCGCAGGTAGCCAACTATTCATAATCCCCCCAAAAGGGACTCTCTACCTATTCGCCTGGCGAATCACTGTGACCGCTGACTCGTAGCGAAATCAGCCACCGTGACACAGCGTGAGAGCCTACAGGTGGAAATGGCCTGCGGCCTCTGGCTGATAAAGCACTTTCCTAATCTGAATATGGCGGGTCCGGTTCGTCATGCGCCAGTCGAAGGCATCGCCCACCTTGTAGCCCAGGATCGCGGTACCAATGTCGGAGCAAACCGACAATTTCCCGACGCTGTCATCCGCGTCCTCCGGGTAGACCAGCGCCACTTCCATTTCCTCGTCGTCCAGCTGCAGCAAAGTCCTTGAGTTCATCGTGACGACATTCTGCGGCACTTGACGCGGCTCGACGACGATGGCCCGCTCGATCTCGTGCTCGAGTTCGAAAACTGCCGAGGGATGCTCGAATACGAGCAGACTCGTGAGCCGTTCCTTGTCGAATTCGGTGATGTGGATGTCAGCGGCGTGATTCGAGGCGCCTTCTCGCAAGAGCCGGAGATAACGCTCGGCGCTCATGGCGAACGACTTCACGGTAGGCGTCTGGCTTTCCAGCACGAAGTCACAGTGTTCGAAAGCCTTCAGCGAACGCGTGTTTTCCATGTGGATCTTGGCGATGAGCTTGTCGGCCCGCATTTCGAAGAACGCGAGTTTCATCCCTTCGCGGATGGCGCTGGCGCCAAGCCTGCGCCCCCAGTTGTCGCGGTTGCCGATGACCAGGACCATTTCACAGTCGCGCCCGGTTTTGACGAGACGTACAAAACCCACAGGCACATCATGCCGATCGTAGGCCATGAAGAACCGACCGCCTTGATTGAACAGATGGGTCAGGACAGGCAGCTGAACACGTCCGATGACGTCTTCGATAAAGCGGGAAACATGGCGGGAATCGCTCAGGTAGCGGGTGACGCATTCGTCCTCCAGCCAGTCCATGAGAGTGAGCGCGTCGGCCCGAGTGATCTCGGGACACAGAGAAATGAAAGGCTTGGTCATCTTCACCACTTTGGCAGCGAGAATGAAAGCCTTTCATGGACACAGCCATGACGGTTCTTTCGGGAGAGCCGCCATTTTAGGGTTCTGCGAGTGCGAAGTCGAGGCGACCCGCGTATGCCGCTTGAAGCAACCCCGTGACCAAGGACCTTGGTCTCTGCTGACCCTACCCTTGTTCAGTCATCACTCACCCATCCCCCCGCTCCCCCGCAAACTCTCCCGGCGTCGCCCCGAAATGCTCCCTGAAGCTCGCGATAAACGCCGACACCGATTCGTAGCCGCAGGCGATGGCGACGTCGGTGACGCGCTCGCCGGCCTCGAGCAGGGGTAAGGCGCTGATCAGGCGCAGGCGCTGGCGCCAGAGGCGGAAGTTCAAGCCGGTGTGCTGGCGGAAGAGGCGTGCCAGCGTGCGCTCCGTGCACCCCAGGCGCGCGCTCCAGGCCGCCAGGCCTTCGCGTGAATCGGGCTCGGCCTCCAGCGCTTCGCAGATCTGGCGCAGGCGGGGCTCCTGCGGCAGCGGCAACATCAGGCCCAGCGTGGGGGCTGCGGCCACCTGATCGAGCAGGACGGCGGCGAGTCGGCCGCCCGGCCCGTGCTCGTCGTACTCGGCCGGCAGGGCGCCGAAGACGCGGATCAGCTCGCGCAGCAGCGGGCTCACGGCAAGTACGCGGCAACCGCCCTGCGCGGCGGGCAAGGCGGCGGGCTCGATGTAGAGGCTGCGGATCTCGGTGTCGGCAGAGCAGCGCACCTGATGCGCCACACCCGCAGGAATCCACACCGCGCGCTGCGGGGGCGCGATGAATCGCCCCGCGTCGGTGCGCACGTCGAGCACGCCCGCCACCGCGTATGCAAACTGGACCCAGGGATGGGCGTGACGATAGCCGAGCGCGCGATTGGCCACCGACTCGGCGTGGCCGAATATCGATCGCGGCAGGGCGGCGAGCCCGGCGAGTTCTTCGGAAGGCGTCGGCAGCATGTCTTGTCAGCGATATCGAAGAGCCGGTTGGCGTTAGCTGGAAGTATCGCCCTTCGGTAGGCTTCGTCTCAAGCGCGCTGCCGTCGCGGCCAGCGCGCCTTTCCGGGGCCTGTTTCCAGCCCGGTTCCACCCGACCCTCTCCCCTCCGCACACGCCCGGACCGCCATGAACCTTCTGCTTCTGCTTTTCGACCGCTTCACGCTCCTGCTCACCGCCGTGGTGGTGCTGGCCACCGTTCTGCCCGCGCAGGGCGCATTCGCCGTGTTCTTCGACTGGCTGACCCATGCGGGGATCGCGCTGCTGTTCTTCCTGCATGGCGCGCGGCTTTCGCGCCGGGCCATTATCGACGGAGCGATGCACTGGCGCCTGCACCTGCTGGTGTTCGTGTGCACCTTCGCGATGTTTCCCCTGCTCGGCCTTGCGCTCGGGCCGGTGCTGCGTCCGCTGCTGGGCGACGGACTCTGGCTCGGCATGCTCTACCTGTGCCTGCTGCCGGGCACGGTGCAATCGGCCATCGCCTTCACCTCGATCGCGCGCGGCAACATTCCGGCCGCCGTCTGCGCGGCGTCGGCCTCGAGTCTGGTCGGCATCGTGCTCACGCCGCTGCTGGCGGGCCTGGTGCTGGGCAGCACCGGGGCGGGCGTGCCGCTCGGGGAAGCCGTGCTGAAGATCGGCGTGCAGTTGCTGCTGCCCTTCGCGGCCGGCCATGCCCTGCGCCCGTGGATCGCCGACTGGGTGATGCAGCAGCAGCGCTGGCTGCGCCTGGTGGACCAGGGGTCGATCCTGCTCGTGGTGTATACGGCCTTCGGCGCGGCGGTGCTCGACGGGATCTGGCGCGTGGTGCCGGCCTCGGCGCTGGCGCAGTTGGTGGTGTGCTGCGTGGTGCTGCTCGCGCTGGTGCTGGTCGCCACCACCTGGCTCGCGCGCACGTTCGGCTTCAATGTCGAGGACGAGATCACGATCGTGTTCTGCGGCTCGAAGAAGAGCATGGCGACCGGGGTGCCGATGGCGCAGATCATCTTCAGCGGCGGGGCGGCGGGCCTCGCCATCCTGCCGCTGATGGTGTTCCACCAGATCCAGTTGATGGTGTGCGCCGTGATGGCGCGGCGATACGCCGAGCGCGACCAGTCGGCCGCCGTGGAGCAGCGCGCCCCGCACTGAGGGCCGAGGCCGCGCCGCGCCTCTGAGCCGGGCGCGGCCTCGTCAGTGCTGATCGCCGGTATTGGCCGCGGCGAGGAAGGCCGGCCGCTCGCCACCGCCATGCAGCAGCAGGTTGGTGCCGGCGAAGTAGGCGGCCATCGGCGAGCCGGCGTACAGACAGGCGTTGGCGATGTCGTCCGGCGTCGCCATGCGGCCGGCGGGGATGGTGGCACCCACCGCGGCGATGCCGGCCTCGTCGCCATAGTGCAGGTGCGCCTGCTCGGTCTGCACCAGCCCCGGGCTGATGGTCAACACACGTACCTTGGGCGCCCACTCCACCGCCAGCGAGGACGCCAGCGACAGCACGCCGGCCTTGGCCGCGCCATAGGCCGCAGTGCCCGGCGAGGGACGCGACGCGGCAACGCTGCCGATGAAGATGATGACGCCGCCGCCGTCCTGTTCCTGCATCAGCGCATTGGCTTGCTGGGCGACGTTGAGCGGGGCGATGAGGTTGAGGCGGATGATGCCTTCGTGAAAGCGCGGCGAGGCCTTGTCGGCGAGCGCGAAGGGCGCGCCGCCGGCGTTGTTGACCAGCACGTCGAGGCGGCCGAAGCGCTCGCGGATGGCGGCGAACAGGGCCTGCAGCGATTCGACGTCGCGCACGTCGGCAGGGATGAAGTCAGCCGTCTTGCCGCCGGCCTCGGGCAGCACCTCCGGCGCATTGCGGCCGCAGACGACCACCGTCGCCCCCGCAGCGAGGAAGCCCCGCGCGATGCCGGCGCCGATGCCCTTGGTGCCGCCGGTCACGAGCACGACCTTGCCGCGGTAATCCAGCGCCACCGATGGGGAAGCCTGAGTATTCATGCACCTGTCTCCACGAGGGTTCGTTCGATGCCTGCGAGTCTAGGGGCGCGCTTCGACCCGATCGTCGTCTGAACGGACGATGAGCGGCTTGCGTCGAGGACGGAACATTCGTCCCATCCCCTTCCCCGGCCGTCGCGCGCGGGGCGCTCCTGGAGACGCCATGACCACAGACCTGACACCGCCGTCCGATCCGGCCTCGCCCCTGCTGCTCGAACGCCTCGACGGCGGCGTCGCCCTGCTGCGCCTGAACCGGCCGCAGGCCACCAACGCGCTGTCGCTCGAACTGCAGGCCCTGCTGTCGCAGCGCTTCACCGAGCTGGCGGCGGACGACATGGTGCGCTGCATCGTGCTGACCGGTGGCGACAAGGTGTTCGCGGCGGGCGGCGACATCACCAGCATGGCCGGCGTCGGCCCGATCGAGATCACCCAGCGCCACACCGAGCGCGTGTGGGGCCCGATCCAGCATTGCCCCAAGCCGGTGATCGCCGCGGTGTGCGGCTACGCCTACGGCGGGGGCTGCGAACTAGCAATGCTGGCCGACATCATCGTCGCCGGCGAGGGCGCCCGCTTCTGCCAGCCCGAAATCCGCATCGGCATCATGCCGGGCATCGGCGGCACGCAGCGCCTGGTGCGCGCGGTCGGCAAGGCCAAGGCGATGCGCATGGCGCTGACCGGCAAGCCGATCACCGCGCACGAGGCGTGGACCGCCGGCCTGATCAGCGACCTGGTGCCCGACGATCAGGTGATTCCGACCGCGATCGAGCTGGCGCGCACCATCGCGGCGATGCCCCCGCTGGCCGCCGAACAGATCAAGGAATGCATCCTGCTGGGCATGGATGCCCCGCTCGAAACCGCGCTGGCGATGGAGCGCCGCGCCAACGCGCTGCTGTTCGCCTCGCGCGACCAGAAGGAAGGCATGCAGGCCTTCATCGACAAGCGGCCGCCGAAGTTCGAAGGTCGCTGACCCCCTCCAATCCACATCGGCCCATCAACAGGAATCGAAATGTCCGACTCGCTCTTCAGACTGGATGGCTGCGTGGCCATCGTGACCGGCGCCGGCCGCGGCATGGGCCGCGGCGTGGCCGAGACCCTGGCCCGCCAGGGTGCAACCGTCGCAGTCAACGACTTCTTCCCCGAGCGCGCCGAAGCCGCCGCTGCCGAACTGCGCGCCGCCGGGCTGAAGGCCCTGGCCGCGCCCGCCGACGTCACCGACTACG
This sequence comes from Thauera sp. 63, assembly GCF_000310165.2. NCBI lineage: Bacteria > Pseudomonadati > Pseudomonadota > Betaproteobacteria > Rhodocyclales > Zoogloeaceae > Thauera > Thauera sp. 63. The sequence goes on along the minus strand of NZ_AMXC01000006.1, from coordinate 61,278 downwards.
ATGCGGTGCAGAAGATGGTGGCCGCGGTACGCGAGCAGGCCGGCATCGTGGACATCTATGTCTCCAACGCCGGCGTCCCGACCACCGGCATGGGCTACGGCAAGTTCCTCGAGTCCCGGCCCGAGGACTGGGAGCGCTTCGTCAAGCTCAACATGTACGGCCTGATGAACGGCTGCCACGCGGTGCTGCCGGGCATGATCGAGAAGAAATGGGGCCGCATCGTGGCCATCACCTCCGAGTCCTGGCGCGCGGCCGTGCCGATGGGCATCGCTGCCTATGCGGCCTCGAAGGCCGGCGTGGTCGGCTTCGTGCGTCAGCTCGCGGCCGAGGTCGGGCGCAAGGGCGTGAATGTGAACGCGCTGTCGCTGGGCACGATGAACAACTGGGAAGGCTCGGAGGATCTCGCACGCAAGAACTGCATCATCCCGCGCGCTGGTTCGCCCGCCGATGTCGGCGCAGGCGTCGCCTACCTCGCCTCGCGCGAGGCGGAATGGGTCACCGGCCAGATCGTGCCGCTGAACGGCGGCGGCATCACCGCCTGAGTCGCCCCGCCTCAATCGCCCCTTCTCTGGCCGGGCCCAGCCTGGTCACGCAAACGCCCCATCGGTCCCGGACGGAACCGATGGGGCGTTGTCTTGTGGGCACGCCAGCCGCGCGCACCGAACCGCCTCAGGCCAGGCGGAAGCGTCCCGACAGATCGTCCAGCGTGCGCGCCAGCGCATCCAGCCCGGCAGCCGACTCGGCGCTGCGGGTGGCGCTTGCCGAGAGGTCGCCCGTGCCGCTGGAAACACTCTCGATGCGGCGCACGATCTCGCGCGTGGACTCGGCCTGCGCCTTGATCAACTCGCCGATGCTGCCCACGGCCTCGAACACTGCATGGGTGCCCTCGCGGATGCTCTCGACCGACACCTCGGCGTCGCGCGACAAGCCCTGCCCCGCGGCCACCCGCTCGACGACCTGCTTCATGCCGGCGGAAACGCCGCGGGTGCGATCCTGGATATCGCTGATCGTGACGATGATCTCCTGCGTCGACGCTGCCGTGCGTTCGGCCAGCTTGCGCACCTCGTCGGCAACGACGGCGAAACCGCGCCCCTGCTCGCCCGCACGCGCGGCCTCGATGGCTGCGTTGAGCGCCAGCAGGTTGGTCTGCTCCGCCACCTCACGGATGACATTGACCACGCCGCTGATGCGTTGCGACAGCTGCTCGAGTTCCTGGACCTGGAGGGCGGTGGTGTCGACCACCTCGGCCACGCGGTGCATCTCCCGGGCCATGCTGCGGATGAACTGCCGGCTGTCCTCGGCGCGGGCCGAGGAGCGCTCGGTGGTCTGCAGCGAGAGGCTGGCATGCGTTTCCACCTGGTCGATCGAATGGACCAGGGCATTGGCCGCCTCGGACATGCGGTTGAGCGCCTCTTCCTGCGACAGCGCGCGCTCCGAGGCCGTCCCGGCGATGCCCGACATCTGGCGCGCCTCCACGCCCAGCTGCTTCACCTCGCGGCGCAGGTCGTCGACCAGGCCGTGGAGCCGGTCGCGCATGTGCCCGATCTCGCCGAGCAGCACGCCGAACTCGTCCGAACCCAGCGCGGGCACGCTCACCGAGAGGTCGCCATCCGCGATCGAGCGGGCGACGCGCGACGCCACGCCGAAGGCGGTGCGCAGGCGCCGGAGCGTACTCACCGCGATGAAGACGCCGCACAGCGTGCCGATGACCGAGAGCGCCAGATAGGCGCTGATGGTGGCGTGGTAGCGCTGCTGCGCAGCCTCATACATGCGGGCCGTCACGTCCGTCTGATGGGCATGGAGCGCAGCCAAGGCCTCGCCCGTGGCATCGCCCGCCGGTTCGCCGCCCTGGACGAAGGCACTCATGTAGGTCTGGCGAAAGTGGCCGGTGCGCAGCGACGCAAGCACTTCGTCGACCTGAGCCAGCCACTCCCGGTAGTGCCCCTCGAAGGCGGTGAACAAGGCCTCTTCCTCCGGATCGCGCAGCCGCTCACGCTGCAACTGCAGCAAGGTCTCCATTTCGCGCGTGTTGCGATCGATCTGCTCGAGGTAATAGGGCAGCGGCCGCTCGTGCGCCGAGGCCAGGCCGCCCTCGGGGTCGAGTTGGAAGGCAAGCGGGATCAGCCGGCGGTTCGACAGCAGCCGCAACTGGATCGCCTCCAGCCGCCCCAGGGTGGCGATGTTGATCTCGTGAACCTCGCGCAGTGACTCCTTGGCCTGGTGAAGTCCGTACCAGCCGAAGGCCACCGCCGCGAAGAACAGGAAGCCCGCAACTGCGGCCCAGATCCACAGTCGCTGTGCAATGCTGAGTTTCGTCACGCTGCAGTGCCCTCGTCAGCCCGCCGCACGCACACAGTTCAAGGCGACATCGTTGGGCGGATTCATGACGCACATCGTTCCCGCGGGGTGATAGATGTAGGGAATGCAGCGGTTGCAGTTGATGCAACCCGAGGCCTTGACCTCGCCCCGCTGCAGCTTGTTGACGAACTGCGAGTCGTGGATGAGCGGCCGGGCCATGACCACCGCCTCGAAACCTTCGGCCATCGCCTGCTCGGCATTGGCGAGCGAACGCGCACCACCGAGATAGGCCAGCGGGATGTCCACGGCCGCCCGGATCTGGCGCGAGTACTCGAGGAAATACATCTCCCGGAATTGGACCTTGGGCGTGCCGATCTGCGACAACTTCATCATCAGCCCGGTCAGCCAGCTGCCCTTGAGCACCTTCTTCATCTCGTCCATGTCGAAGTTGCTGCCGAACATGAACCAGCCCGACTCCATGTTGCGTCCGCCCGACAACACCAGCATGTCGGCACCGGCCTGCTGCAACAGTCGCGCAGTGACGATGGCGTCGTCGGCCGTCGCACCACCGGGCACGCCGTCGGCGACGTTGATCTTCGCCAGCACCGCCATCTGGTGGCCGACCTTCTCCTTGACCCGGCGCAGCACCTCGGCCGGGAAGCGGGCGCGATTCTCGGCGCTGCCGCCGTACTCGTCGGTGCGCTTGTTGGAGATGGGCGAGATGAACTGGTTGAGCAGGTAGCCGTGGCCCATGTGGATCTCGACCGCATCGAAGCCGGCCTGGCGACACAGTTCAGCTGCGTCAACAAACTGCTGCGCCACCAGGTCCATGTCGGCGCGCGTCATGGCCCGTTTGCGCAAGTTGCCGCGCATGAACCCCGCCTTGTTGAAGCCGCCGGAGGCACTCATCGTCGGCTCTTCCACCTTGACCGAGGTGACGAAGGAACCACCATGCGTGATCTGGTAGGAGATGGCGCCACCCTCGGCATGCACGGCCTCGGCCAGCGCCTCCAGGTCGGGCAGGATCTCGGGGCGCATCCACACCTGGTTCGGCAAGGTACGACCGACCTTCGACACCGCCCCGTAGGCCACCGTGGTGAGGCCGACGCCGCCGGCCGCCATGTCACGATGGTGCTTGACAAGCGCCTTGCTGGGTGCACCATCGACCACCATGCCCTCGTTGGCACCCGCGCGGATGAAACGGTTGCGCAAGGTGACAGGCCCCAGCTTGAAGGGGGTAAACAGCGTGTTTTTCTCGTTCATGAAATGTCTCGTGAAGTTCATGGAGTGGCACGGATGGCGCGAGGCGCTCACGCCGGAACGCGCACCATCGCTCTCAGCTCGTTCTTGACGACCTTGTTCGACGCATTGACCGGCAGCGACGCGAAGAAGCGCACGAAGCGCGGCACCTTGTAATTGGCCATGCGCTCCCGCGACCAGGCGATCAGCCCGGGCTCGTCCAGGGCATGCCCCGGGCGCAGCACGACGCAGGCGCAGCCGACTTCGCCCATGCGTTCGTCGGGCAAGCCGATCACCGCCACCTGTGCGATCGAGGGGTGCGCGGTGAGCGCGGCCTCGATCTCGGCCGGGTAGCAGTTGAAGCCACCAACGATGAACATGTCCTTGAGGCGATCGGTGATGCGCAGGTAGCCACGCGCGTCCAGCGTGCCCACGTCGCCGGTGTGCAGCCATCCATCCGAATCGATCGTCTCGGCGGTGGCCTTGGCGTCCTCGAAGTAGCCCCGCATGACGTGGAAGCCGCGCAGGCAGATCTCGCCGGCCTCACCCACGGGCAGCGGCCTGTTCTCGCCGTCGACGATGCGGATCTCGGTGCCCGGGATGGCGTGGCCGCTGGTCAGCGCCACGGTTTCGGCGTCGTCGTCGGCGGCACAGATGGTGGCCAGCCCGCCGCATTCAGTGAGGCCGTAGGCCGTCAGCACGACCTCGAAGCCGAGTTCGTGGCGCATGCGCTCGATCAGCACCGGCGGGATGGTCGAAGCGCCGGTGACAGCGACGCGCAGGCTGGAAAGGTCAGTCTGCGCCAGCTTCGGATGCGCGAGCATCGACAGGTAGAGCGTCGGCGGCCCGGGCAGCACACTGATGCGGTCGGCCTCGATGCGGCGGAACACCGCCTCGGCGTCGAACACCGGGTGCGGCAGCACGGTGGCGCCGGCGATCAGGCAGGTGACCCAGCCCGCCTTGTAGCCGAAGGTGTGGAAGAAGGGATTGACGATCAGGTAGCGGTCGCCGGCACGGATGCCGGCGATCTTCACGTACTCGGTGAAGGCCTGGATGATCTGGCCATGGGCGCTGATTACGCCCTTGGGCCGACCGGTGGTGCCGGAGGTGAACATCAGGTCCGACATGTCGTCGGGCTGCACCGCCTGCGCCCGCACGCGCGCCTGGCCCTCGCTCACGCCCTCGCCGTCGGCGAGGAAGCGCGCCCAGTCGGTGTCGGCATGCGCGCCGGCTTCGCCGATCGCCACCACCTTCTCCAGCGTGGCGGGACGGCAGCCGGCGAGCATCGCCGGATAGTCGATCTCGAGGAAGCGGTCGACGACGAAGAGGATGCGGGCGTGGCTGCGTTCGATGATGTCGGCCGCCTCGGCGCCCTTCATGCGGGTGTTGATCGGCACCATCGCCGCGCCCGCGCAGTGGATGCCGAGCGCGGCCAGGATCCATTCGGCGCGGTTGGGCGCCCAGATCGCAACCCGGTCGCCTGGTTCGATGCCGTGGGCGATCAGCGCGCGGGTGACGGCAAGAACGCGCGCCGGCAGGTCCGCGTAATGGATTCGGGTGTCGCCGTCCTCGATGAAGAGACAGTCGCCGTGGCGCTTTGCGGCCTCGAGCACCAGCGCGGGCAGGCTTCGGGCGAGCGGCGGTACGAAATGTGCGGTCATGATGATTCCGGTGGTGTTGCGGCGGCTCAGATGCTCATCACGAACTGGCCGCTGTCGACGCGCAGCTCGATGCCATTGACTGCGCGCGCGCCATCCTCGGCAAGAAAGAGGACGGCGGCGGCGACGTCCTCGGGCAGGCAGGCACGGTTCATCGGGTCGGCATCGATGGTGAAGCGCGCCGGGTCGACGCCCTTGGGGTACGAGCCTGCGGTCATCGGCGTCATGACGCCGTCGGGGTGGATGGAGTTGCAGCGGATGCGGTACTTGGCCTTGCGACAATGGGCGGCGACCGCGCGCGTAAGCCCTGAAATCGCGGCCTTGGAGGCGCCATAGGCAGCGTAGTCTTCCTTGGCGGCGATGCCGGCGATCGACGACATGTTGATGATCGATCCGCCCCCGCCCTCCTTCATCAGCGCCACGCCGGCCTTGCAGCCGAGGAAGACGCTGTCGGCATTGACGCGCATCAGGCGCTGCCAGTCCTCCAGCGAGGCGTCCTCGATCGAGCCCTTCACCAGGATGCCGGCATTGTTTACCAGGATATCGAGACAGCCGAAGCGCGCGCGCACCGTTGCCATCACCGCGTCCCAGTCGGCGGCCGAGGCGGCGTCCTGGCGGATGAAGACGGCCTTGCCGTTCAGGCCGGCGGCCAGCGATTCGCCCGCGTCGACGTTGAGGTCGGTGAACACGACCTGTGCGCCCTCGCGGACGAAGCATTCCACCGTCGCGCGCCCGACGCCGCTCGCGCCCCCCGTGACGAGCGCCACCTTGCCTTCGATTCGTCCTGCCATGTGCAATGTCTCCTGAAGTACGGTCAAGCGTTGGCTGCGATGTGGTGTGCCGCGATGTAGCCGAAGGTCATCGCCGGTCCGATGGTGGCACCGGCGCCCGGATAGGCAGTGCCCATCACCGAGGCCGAGGTGTTGCCGATGGCGTAAAGACCTTCGATCGGCGTGCCGTCGGGTCGCACCACGCGGGCCTGCGCATCGGTCAGCAGTCCGCCCTTGGTGCCGATGTCGCCCGCATCCATGCGCATCGCGTAGAACGGCCCCTTCTGGATCGGCGCGAGGCAGGGGTTGGGCTTGACGTTTACATCGCCGTAGTAGCGGTCGAACACGCTGTCGCCACGGCCGAAATCGGCGTCCTTGCCGCTACGGGCGTAGTCGTTCATCTTCGCCACGGTGTCCGCGAGCCCGGCGGGGTCGACACCGATCTGGCGCGCCAATTCGTCGAGCGTATCGGCCTTCCAGTACACGCTGCCCAGCCACTCATTGCGCAGGCGGCTGTCGGGCATGATCTGCGCTGGCATCAGCGGGCCCATCGCATAGTGGAAGCGGAAGTGGGCATCGAAGATGCACCACGCCGGCACGTTCTTGCCGCCGGTGGCGTTGTAGTCCTTGTACATCGCATCGCCGAATTCAAGGTAACCCTCAGCCTCGTTGCAGAAACGCTTGCCAAGGCTGTTGACCACGATGGAGCCCGGGAAGGCGCGCTCGGCAAAGATGCCGCGCGGCTTGTCCTCGCCCACAACCGGAATGGTCGGCGCCCACCACGCCCACTCCATCAGGTCGGTAGCGGCCCCCACGGCCATGCCGGCTTCGAGCGCGGCGCCGGTGTTGTTGCCCGGCGGGGTTGCGCTCCACGCGGCCTTGGTCGGCTGGGGCAGATATTTTTCGCGCAGTGCCTGGTTCTGCTCGAAGCCGCCAGCGCCGAGGATCACGCCGCGACAGGCGGTCAAGGTCAGCTCGCGCCCTTCGCGCACCACCCGGACGCCGATGACGCGATCACCATCGAGCACCAGCTCACGGAAGTCGGTCTTCAGCCACAGCGGTACCTTGCGATCCAGCAGCGAGGCGCGCAGCGCGGACACCAGCGAACTGCCGAGTCCGGCACGGCGGTCGTGCTTGCTCTTCTTGCGCCACTTCAGATCGAGCTTGTAGCGCAGGATCATCCACAGCACCTTCAGGCGCCAGCCGCGCTCGCGCGCCATGGCGATGTGCGCGTCGCGCGCGGTCCACGAGATGCGCCCCATCAGCAGCGTGGCGGGCGAAGGGCGGCGCAGGTTGTCGAGCTCGTCGCCGAGCACGCTGGTGTCGAACAGCTCCGGGTCGAGCGAGCGCCCGCCCGGGAGCGAACCCGGCAGGTGCTGGTAGTAGTCGGGATACTTCTCGGCCACGGCGTAACGCACCCGGGACTTTTCCTCCAGGTACTTGATCATCTTCGGCGCGTGATCGAGGTAGGCGCGCACCTTGGTCTCGTCGGCCTTGCCACCACCGGCCGACAGGATGTACTGCAGCGCCTTGTCGTAGCTGTCCTGGCCGCCCTTGGCCTTGAAGTAGTGGTTGTTCGGGATCCAGATGCCGCCACCCGAGATCGCCGAGGTGCCGCCGAACTTGTCGCTCTTCTCGATCACCAGCACCGACAGCCCGCGGTCGGCGGCGATCACCGCCGAGGTCATCGCGCCCGCACCGGAGCCGACGACGATGACATCCCAGCTCATCTGTGACTGATCTTGCACGCTCACGCTCCACCCCTGATCTTGTTGGAATGTGAGCGATGGTGGCGGCAGGTCGGGCGCGCTTCATCGTCAATGCGGACTAGGCGCGAGCGCGTGGCGTCGCCGGCGCCCGGCATCATCCAATCGAGGGATGCGGCGCTTGCCGTGGAATCCGATCATCGTGCGCGGAGACACCCACAGAAAAGGACAGTCACATGAGCACGAATACACCCTCCCCCATCTACGGGCCCGCCCGCCCCTGCCGCATTGAGGATGTGCCGCGCTGGGACATCGAGACGGACGTGGCCGTGATCGGCTTCGGTGCCGCCGGCAGCTGCGCAGCGATCGAGGCACGCGCGGCGGGCGCCGATGTCCATGTCTTCGAAGTGGCGGCCGCGCCCGGCGGCAGCGCGTCGTGGTCGGGCGGTGAGGTGTATGTCGGCGGCAGCGGCGGCACGCGGGTCCAGCGCGAGCACGGCTTCGAGGACAGCACCGAGGACCTCTACACCTACCTGATGATGGCCGGCGGCCCGGGCGCCGACGCGGAACGCGTGCGCACCTATGCCGAGCACGCCGCCGCCCACTTCGACTGGCTGGAGGCCCAGGGCGTGCCGTTCAAGGGCACCTACCTGCCGGGCAAGTGGATCGAGCCCACGACGGACGACACCCTGCTGTGGTCGGGCAGCGAGGCGGCCTGGCCGTTCAGCGCCAGGGCGAAGCCGGCGCCGCGCGGCCATACCGCGCAATTCGAGGGCTGGGGCGGCGGCAAGGTGCTGATGGAGAAGCTGTGCGCGCGTGCCGAGGCGCTCGGCGCCGTCGTGCATTGCAACAGCCGGGCGCTGAGCCTCGTCGTGGACAAGGCCCACAGCGTAGTCGGCGTGATCGTGCGCATCGACGGCGAAGAAAAATTCGTGCGGGCGCGCAAAGGCGTGGTGCTGTGCGCCGGCGGCTTCATCGTCAACCGCGAGATGGTGGCGCGCTTCGCGCCAGGGGCGCTGGCCTGCAGCGAACTCGTCTCGGGCGGCAACGATGACGGCTCGGGCATCCGCATGGGCATGAGCGTCGGCGGCGCCACCATCCACATGGATCAGTTCTTTGCCACCATCCCATTCTTCCCGCCCGAGTCGCTGGTCAAGGGCATCTTCGTCAACAAGCGCGGCGAGCGCTTCATCAATGAGGATGCCTACCACGGCCGCGTCGGTCACTACGTGCTACGCCAGCCCGAGGGCAAGGCCTGGCTGCTGGTCGATAACGAGATCTTCGGTCGTCCGGTGATCCAGCCCGACCTCAGGGTTGCCGCGGTCGGCGAGACCTGGGAAGAGGTGGAGCAGGAACTCGGCCTGCCCGCCGGCAGCCTGGTGCACACCGTGACCGAGTTCAACCGCCACGCGGCCGAGGGCCAGGACCCGCTGCTGCACAAGGCGGCGAACTGGCTGCGTCCCCTCACCGAGGCGCCCTTCGCCGCGCTCAGCTACTGCAGCGAGGACATGAAGGCCCACGCCTTCACCATGGGCGGCCTGCACACGCGGCCCAGCGGCGAGGTGCTCGACGCCGACGGTCAGCCGATCCCCGGCCTCTACGCCGCCGGGCGCACCGCCTGCGGCCTGCCGCGCTGGGGCGAGGGCTACAGCTCGGGCATGTCGCTCGGCGATTCGACTTTCTTCGGCCGCCAGGCCGGGCTGGCTGCCGCCGGGCGCTGAGAGCGGCGCGCACAAGCACACGGCTAAATAAGAAACGCCGCGATCCCCAGCCGGGGGCGCGGCGTTTCTTCATTACAGCAGGGCTTCGCGCTCCTTGGAAACCGTTGCGTTGACGACCCCTGAGGCGCGTCAGGCTCAGGGCGTGACCTGCGCCTCCATCATCGCCAGGAAGTGCTCGGAGTAAGGCGGCAGCAGACCCCATTCGCGACGCGGATCGTAGGCCGGCGCCTTGAACACCGTGCGCGCATGGCTGAATTCGAGGAAGCCTTCGCGACCGTGGTAGTGCCCCATGCCGGAGGCGCCCACGCCGCCGAAGGGCGCGTCTTCCATCGCGGCGTGGAACATTGCCTCGTTGATCGTGACGCCACCCGACAGCGTGTGCTCGAGCACGCGCTTCTGCTCGCCCTCGTCCTCGCCGAAGTAGTACAGCGCCAGCGGACGCGGACGGCTGTTGATGTCGGCGATGACCGCGTCGATCGCGTCGTAAGGCTTCACGACGACCGCGGGACCGAAGATCTCTTCCTGCATGATCATCGCGTTCGACGGCGGGTCGATGACGATGGCGAGCGGGCGGCGGCGCCCAGCCGCATCGGCCGCCAGCGGCGCCGGCGCGCAGTCCACCCGGGCGCCGGCACGGGCCGCATCGCTGACATAGGCGTCGACCCGGGCCACGTGGCGCTCGTTCACCACCGCGACCATGTCCGGGTTCCCCGCCACACTCGGGAACAGTTCGCCAAAGCTACGCTTGAGCGCGGCGACGAAATCCTCGAGCTGCTCGCGGGCCACATAGACGACGTCCGGATTCACGCACAGCTGCCCGCCGTTGCTCGCCTTCGCGGCGGCGATGCGGAAGGCCGCGGTCGGGAGATCGGCGCTGCGGGCAACGATGGTCGGCGACTTGCCGCCCAGCTCCAGCGTCACCGGCACGAGGTTCTGGGCGGCGTTGCGCATGACCGCCTTGCCGACCTGGGTGCTGCCGGTGAACACGATGTGATCGAAGGGCTGGGCGGTGAAGATCTCGCCCATGTCAGGGCCGCCGGTAACGACCCCGACCTCGAGCGGATCGAACATGTCGACGACCGCCTCGGCCACGACCTGGGCCGTGCGCGGCACTACCTCGGAAGGCTTGAGGATGGCGCGGTTGCCGGCAGCGAGCGCACTGGCGAGCGGACTGAACAGGGTGAACAGCGGCGCGTTCCAGGTACCGATGATGCCCACCGTGCCCTTGGGCTGGTACATCACCCAGGCCTGGGCGCCCAGTTGGTCATAGGGCGGGAACGGCGTGCGCGGTTCGCTCGCCATCCAGGGCTCGAAATGATCGCGGGCATACTTCAGCGAGGTCAGCGAACCGAGCACATCGTTCATCAGCGAATAGCCCTTGGGACGGCCGCCGAAGTCCGCGTCCATGGCCTCGACCAGGGGCTTGTGGTACTTCACCAGCAAGTCGATCGCCGTCTGGATGCGGCGCTTGCGCTCCGCGGCGCTGACGGCGCCAGCGGCATCGAACGCGCTGCGTTGTTGCTGGAGCAGGCCGACCAGGCCTGCGGCGGTAGTGATGATCTCTTTCGTCACGGCAATCGCTCCGGGTTGAGAGGCGGGATTTGACGCAGTTGCGCACGCTGCGAACTTAACCCGCGAACCCCGAAGCCGCGTAGTCCGATCGGACGATCGCCCCAGGCCGCGCCGGCAAAAAACGCTAGTCCGTTGGGACGATGACCCTGTCAGGGGCGAATTCCATACTCGGCGCCATCTTCTCTCCCGTCTTGCGAGACACGACATGACGACGCACAAGGGTTTCGACCCCCAGGCATTCCGCGCCGCGCTCGGCACCTTCACCACCGGGGTCACCATCATCACGACCCGCGCCCCGGATGGCGAAGCGATCGGCATCACCGCCAACAGCTTCAACTCCGTCTCCCTCAATCCGCCCCTGGTCCTGTGGAGTCTGGCGAAGAATGCCCGCAGCCTGCAGGCCTTCTCGAGCGCGAAGCACTGGAACGTGCACGTGCTGTCGGCCGACCAGGAGCCGCTTTCGGGCCGCTTCGCCCGCCAGGGTGAAGACAAGTTCGCGGGACTCGAGCTGGACGACGGCATCAGCAAGGCACCGCTGCTGAAGGACTGCACGGCACGCTTCCAGTGCCGCACTGCCTTCAGCTACGACGGCGGCGATCACGTCATCTTCGTCGGCGAGGTGCTCGCCTACGACCACAGCGATCTGCCGCCGCTCGTCTTCCAGAGCGGCCAGTACGCGCTGGCCGCGCGCAAGCCGCGCGAGGAAGTCCGCCTCGGGGCGACGCCGCCACCCGAGTGCAGCTACACCGAGGACCTGCTCGGCTACCTGCTGGGGCGCGCCCACTACCAGATGCTGTTTGCCCTGCGCCAGTTGCTGAACACGCAGGCCCTGGACGAGCGCTCGTTCTTCGTCCTGTCGGTGCTGTCGATCCGCGACCGTCTGACGCTGAACGAACTGAACGCCTTCATTGCCTATACCGGCATGCTGGCCACGGACGAGTCGATGGCTTCGCTGGAATCGCAGCGCCTGGTCGCGCTCGAAACCCACGATGGCGAAGAGCGTTACGTCCTGACGGCCGACGGCCGCGAGGCCTCGCTGCGCCAGATCGCGCTGGCAAAGGCCGTCGAGGAAGACATCGCGGCCAAGCTCGGCGCAGGCGACGCGATGGCCCTGAAACTACTGCTCAAGCGCCTGATCGCCAGCAGCGACCCGGGCATGCCCGACCTCTGGTCGCCGCGCTGAGCGCCGGCTGACGACACCCCGAACGCTTAATCGAAAAGGACATCCCATGCCTCTCATCGACCGTTTCCGCCTCGACAACCAGGTCGCCATCGTCACCGGCGGAGGCCGCGGCATCGGCCGTGCCATCGCGCTCAGCTACGCCGAAGCCGGCGCCGACGTCGTGTGTGCTGCACGCACGCTGGCCGACGTCGAGGCGGTTGCGAACGCGGTCCGCGCCCTCGGCCGCCGTGCCCTGGCTGTTCAATGCGACGTCACCGACCTGCCGCAACTGGCCAGCGTGGTCGAGGCCGCAATGAACGAATTCGGTCGTATCACCCATCTGGTGAACAACGCCGGTGGTTCGGGGCCCAACGACCCGCTGAAGATGTCGGCGGACAAGTTCGAGGGGGTGTTCCGCTTCAACGTCAGCTCGGCCTACGAGCTGACCCGCCTGTGCGTGCCGCACATGCGCGCGGCTGGCGGCGGCAACGTGGTCAACATCACCTCGGGCGCCGCGCGCTACGCCCAGCCGTATTTCAGCGCCTACGGCACCGCCAAGGCCGGGCTGAGCCAGCTCACCCGCCTGCTGGCGCAGGACTTCGCCCCCGACGTGCGTGTCAATGCGATCGCGCCGGGACCGATCATGACCGCCGCGCTCGACCGTGCCCTGCCCGCCAACATGCGCGAGGGCATGATCAAGAACACGCCGCTGAAGCGGCTGGGCGAAGTCGAGGACATCGCGGCCGCCGCGCTGTACCTCGCGACCCCGGCCTCCGCCTGGGTCACCGGCAAGATCCTCGAGGTCGACGGCGGCGCCGAGTCGAGCGTCTGGCCGGGCTGAACCTGCATCGGACACACGGCCTTCCTTCATTCAAGGACGCAAGCATGGACAACACCCTGATCCGCCAGCTCGGCGACGAACTCTATGACGCCCTGCGCCAGCGCCGAACGCTGGCGCCGCTGACCGACCGCCATCCCGACATCGACGTCGACGATGCCTACCATGTCTCGCTGCACATGCTGTCGCGGCGCGAAGCCGATGGCGAGAAGGTCGTCGGCAAGAAGATCGGCGTGACCAGCAAGCCAGTGCAGGACATGCTGAACGTGCACCAGCCCGATTTCGGCTTCCTGACGGACACCATGCACTACCCCGACGGCGCCACGATTTCCATAGCGAAAGCTGGCCTGATCCAGCCGCGCGCCGAGGGCGAGATCGCCTTCATGCTGAAGGCTGACCTGCACGGCCCGGGCGTGACCCGCGACGACGTGCTCGCCGCGACCGCCTGGGTCGCCCCCTGCTTCGAGATCGTCGACTCCCGCATCGACGACTGGAAGATCCGGATTCAGGACACGGTCGCCGACAACGCCTCCTGCGGCGTCTTCGTCATCGGCGAGCGGCACACCGACCCGGCCGGCCTCGACCTGGCGGCGGTCCGCATGCGCATGCTGCGCAACGGCGAACCCGCCGGCGAAGGCCTGGGATCGGCCGTCCAGGGCCATCCGGCCGAAGCCGTGGCCTGGCTCGCGAACACCCTCGGCCGTTTCGGCATTCCCTTCCGTGCCGGCGAGCTGATCCTGTCCGGTTCGCTGGCGCCGCTGATCCCCGCACGCGCAGGTGACCGTTTCGAGATGGAGATCGAGGGACTGGGCCGCTGTTCGGTCGCGTTCTCCTGACTTTCGCGGCTTGCAGGTGCGCGGCGGCACACCCTCCCTCTTCCACGTGCCGCCGCGTGGCCTGCATCCATCGTTTTGCTGCATCGGGACGGCCGGTCAGGCCCCCACTCGGAGAGCTTAATCCATGAGCAAGAAGATCAAATGCGCCCTGATCGGTCCGGGCAACATCGGCACCGACCTGCTGTACAAGTTGAAGCGTAGCCCGGTGCTGGAGCCGGTGTGGATGGTGGGTATCGACGCCACCTCCGAGGGCCTGGCGCGTGCGCGCGAGATGGGCCTCAAGACCACCGCCGAGGGCGTCGACGGCCTGCTGCCGCATGTGCTGGCCGACGGCGTGCAGATCGCCTTCGACGCCACCAGCGCCTACGTCCATGCCGAGAACAGCCGCAAGCTCAACGAGCTGGGCGTGCTGATGATCGACCTCACCCCGGCCGCGATCGGCCCGTTCTGCGTGCCGCCGGTCAATCTAGCCGAGCATGTCGGCAAGGGCGAGATGAACGTCAACATGGTCACCTGCGGCGGCCAGGCCACGATCCCGATGGTCGCGGCCGTGTCGCGCGTGCAGCCGGTGGCCTACGGCGAGATCGTCGCCACCGTGTCGAGCAAATCGGCCGGTCCGGGCACGCGCAAGAACATCGACGAATTCACCCGCACCACCGCAGGCGCGGTCGAGAAGGTGGGCGGCGCGAAGAAGGGCAAGGCCATCATCATCCTGAACCCGGCCGAGCCGCCGCTGATCATGCGCGACACGGTGCACTGCCTGACCGAGACCGAACCGGACCAGGCCGCGATCACCGAATCCATCCACGCCATGATCCGCGAGGTGCAGAAGTACGTGCCCGGCTACCGCCTCGTGAATGGTCCCGTGTTCGATGGCAACCGCGTCTCGGTCTTCCTGGAAGTCGAAGGCCTGGGTGACTACCTGCCCAAGTACGCCGGCAACCTCGACATCATGACCGCGGCCGGTGCGCGCACCGCCGAGATGTTCGCCGAGGAGATCCTCGCCGGGCGCCTGAAACTCGAATCCAACCGCGCCACGATGGTGGCCTGAGCGGCGACCAGACGAAGGAGATGAACATGGAACTTCGCGGCAAGAAGATCACCGTCCACGACATGACCCTGCGCGACGGCATGCACCCCAAGCGCCACCTGATGACGCTCGAGCAGATGAAGACCATCGCCGTCGGCCTGGACGAAGCGGGCATCCCGCTGATCGAGGTCACCCACGGCGACGGCCTCGGCGGCAGCTCGGTGAACTACGGTTTCCCCGCCCACAGCGACGAGGAATACCTCGGCGCGGTGATCCCGCTGATGAAGCAGGCGAAGGTCTCGGCGCTGCTGCTGCCGGGTATCGGCACGGTGGACCACCTGAAGATGGCGCACGAGTTGGGCGTCTCCACGATCCGGGTGGCCACCCACTGCACCGAGGCCGACGTCTCCGAGCAGCACATCGGCATGGCCCGCAAGCTCGGCATGGACACCGTCGGCTTCCTGATGATGGCCCACATGAACAGCCCCGAAGGGCTGGTCAAGCAAGCCAGGCTGATGGAGAGCTACGGCGCCAACTGCATCTACGTCACCGACTCGGCCGGGCACCTGCTGCCCGACACGGTCAAATCCCGCCTCAGTGCGGTGCGCGATGCGCTCAAGCCCGAGACTGAACTGGGCTTTCACGGCCACCACAACCTCGCCATGGGCGTGGCCAACAGCCTCGCCGCGCTCGAAGTGGGCGCCACCCGCATCGACGCGGCGGCCGCCGGCCTGGGCGCCGGTGCGGGCAACACCCCGATGGAAGTCTTCATTGCGGTGTGCGACCTGATGGGGATCGAGACCGGGGTGGATGTGTTCAAGATCCAGGACGTGGCCGAGGACCTGGTGGTGCCGATCATGGACTTCCCGATCCGCATCGACCGCGACGCGCTCACGCTGGGCTATGCCGGCGTGTATGGCTCCTTCCTGCTGTTCGCCAAGCGCGCCGAGAAGAAGTACGGCGTGCCCGCGCGCGAGATCCTGGTCGAGATGGGCCGGCGCGGCATGGTCGGCGGGCAGGAGGACATGATCGAGGATACGGCGCTGAATCTGGCGCGGGCGAGACAGGCGGCACACGCCAGGGCATGACGACCAAGGCCATGGACACGCCTGCCACCGTGTCGCCGTGGAGGAGCCATGGCCTGCTGCTCCTGCTGGCAATGATGTATGCCGACAACTTTGTCGGCCGACAGATCATCGCGGTGATGATCGAGCCGATCAAGCACGAGTTCGGCGCCAGCGACACCTCGATGGGGCTGATCTCGGGCCTCGCCTTCGCAGCCGTCTTCGCAGTGCTCGGGCTGCCAGCCGGGCGGCTCGCCGACCGTGTGCCGCGCGTCCTCCTGCTTTCGGCATCCTGCATCCTGTGGGGGATTGCAACCCTCCTGTGTGGGCTGACCGGCAGCTTTCTCCTGCTCGTTCTCGCCCGCATGGCCGTTGCCGCCGCAGAAGCGCCTTCGGCGCCCGCGGCGCTGTCGTTGATCGCAGACCTCTACCCTCCTCAGCGGCGCGCATTTGCCATCAGCGTGTTCACCACCGCACCGACCTTTGCCGCAATCGTCGCGCTCAGTCTGGGTGCGTGGCTGGTCGACGCCTATGGCTGGCGCACGAGCTTCATCGTGGTGGGCCTTCCGGCAATGCTGATCGGGATCTTGCTGGCCTTTCTTGGACGCGAGCCCGTGCGCGGGCGATGGGACGCCCCGGTCACACACACGGCCGCGTCGGACATGCGCTCCACAGTCAAAGGACTGTGGGCCGACCGGCCGGTGCGTTACCTCATTCTCGCCAGTGCGACCGCAACCCTGGGCGGGACCTCTTTCGGCATGTGGAACGCGACCTTTCTGGTGCGTTCGCACGGCATCGCGCTGCAACATGCCGGGCTGCTGACTGGCCTCGTCGGCGGCATCAGTGCCGGCCTGGGCGCGATGTTCGCTGGCTGGCTGGCGGACCGCGCAGGCGGCCGTGGGCCGCAATGGCGTATCCGCATTCCTCTCATCGGGCACCTGATTGGCGTGCTCTCCCTGATCACCTACCTGTTCTGGCCCACTGACCTCCTGACGACCATTCTCGGCGTCCCCGTGCCCGAGGCCATGATCTGGTGTGCGCTGAACGGCTTCGCATCGGTATGGTGGCTCGGCCCCTCGTTTGCCCTCCTCACCACCTTGACCGGTTCGCGCAACCGAGCCGTTGCCTTCGCGCTTCAGACCTTGCTCAGCACCTTGCTGGGCCTGGGGATCGGGCCGCTTCTGACGGGGCTCATCAGTGACATCCTGCTACCGCATTTTGGCACCGACACACTCCGCTATGCCCTGCTGGTCAGCTGCGTCACGGCCGCATGCGCAATGCTCCTGCTGCTAAAGGTCGCCAGGGCACTGCATTCGTCGGAAACGATCTTGGGCCGCAAGTCGACAAGCGCAGCCTGAGGGCAAGCCCTGTCGTTGGGGTGCCGCGAATGGCAGCTGTCTCCCGCTGATCCGGTACGCGAGTGCTTACTTCATCGTTCCCGGAGTGACCAGCCCCCGTCTTTAGTACCCGCGCCTGGTTAGCAGAGTGAATCGCCCTAGACTGGTGAGTGTGGTCACCCGATTTGATGTTCCGATGATCACCTAGCGCGGTGGCCTGCACTGGCCTGTCGTCGAATGGAAACGCCGCCCGGCCAAGCTGGATCGCGGCGTTCGATTCGGCCTTGGTAGCTGGTGGACCTCCGAAACTCGGAACAGGATGGCAGCAATCGCAGGCAATGCATCTGCATTTACCTGACAAGGCGAGTGCATTACCATGCAAGACATCCACACATTGACCGGAGAGCGCCATGCCTGCCACCCTCGACGTCGAATCCACGTTGACCGACCGTTACCAGACCACGGTGCCCGAAACCGTGCGTCGCGCCCTGCGATTGGGCAAGCGCGACAAAATTCACTACAGCATCCGCCCCAGCGGTGAGGTGGTGTTAACTCGCGCTGCAGACCACGAAGATGACGACCCGGTGCTCGGCCAGTTTCTTGGCTTTCTGGCCCGAGACATTGCCAGCCATCCTGAGCGCCTGCAGGCGGTGGATGCCGGCCTTGTCCAACGACTCAAGTCGCTGGTCGGCAGCATCGAGGTCGATCTTGATGCCGCCCTGTCGGCAGATGATGAATGAGCACGGGCAAGCCCGCGCCTCTGGTCGTTCATGGCTGGACGATCTTTGCCCACCCGCTGTTCCTCGCACAGATTGAAGCGCTGGCACATCAGATCGCGGCCTTGAAGCGGAAAGATCCGGTCGGGTACATCAAGAAGAACGCCAGCAAGCGCCTTGCGGCGATCACCAAGCTTGCCTTCGACCTTATCCCGCAAGATCCGGGCCGCCCTGAGTACCGCCAGGGTGGCACCCTTGGTGACGATCACAAGCACTGGTTCCGGGCGAAATTCTTCCAGCAATACCGCCTGTTCTTTCGCTACCACGCACCCAGCAAGGTGATCGTCTTCGCGTGGGTCAACGATGAGGACACCAAGCGCGCCTATGAGAGCAGCGACGACGCCTACCGGGTGTTTCGCAAGATGCTAGAAAGCGGCCACCCGCCGGACGATTGGAGCAGGTTGCTTGCCGAAGCCCGGGCCGAGGGGGAGCGCTTGCAGCGGTTCGCCGTCGCCGTCACGCCGTAAAGCCCGGCTTCTATGGTGAGTAGCGTTATCACGGGGTCATCAGTCTTGAAGAAGAAGATGTACGAGTGGGCACTGCAGCGGCGTCACATGCCCCTGCAAACACGCGCCGATACGTAAACAAGAAGTTCGTTTGCGTGTACGACGACGGCATTCGTGCGATTGCCCTGCCCCCTCAAGATCAAGGGAGGTGATAACTTGATGCGGTATACAAGCAAAAAGCCATAATTTCTAAGCCGTTGAATTGACTTGAAAATATGGCTTCTTCGCAGGTCTGGCGGAGACGGAGGGATTCGAACCCTCGATACCGTTTTTGACGGTATGCTCCCTTAGCAGGGAATTGTAAGGTTCTTTATATACTTGTACTTGGAGATTTTTCGGTATTATTTGGGACACTCTTGGGACAAGGCAGAACAGAATGGCAGTTGTCACAAACCGCGGTCCAGGCCAGTGGCAGGTAAAGGTACGTAAGAAGGGGTTTCCTGCCGAAAGCCGGACATTCACTCTCAAGGCCGATGCTGAACGCTGGGGTCGTCAGATCGAGGCTGAGATGGATCGCGGCCTTTACCTACCACGAAAAACGGCGGAGAGGACCACACTCGAGGCAATAGCGGTCGAGTTCGAGACAAGTTTCGCTCCCCACCACTATCGCGGTAGCGCGTGGAAGTTCAAGCTCGCGCGGTTACGCGAGAAGCTTGGCAAATACGCTCTTGCCGCCCTCACCCCCTCATTGGTGGCCGGCTACCGCGACGAGCGCCTTTCGGAGCCTGATAGCCGCTATAAGCACGATCCTGACCGTGCGCCGTGTGTAAGCGCGTCCACTGTTAAGGGAGAACTCGATCTCCTTTCAACGCTACTGGGCTTCGCCCAAAGGGAACTCGGCATCCATCTTCCCCACGGCAACCCGGTTCTGGGCATCCGGAAGCCGAGCGCGACAGGCGGACGCGAGCGCAGGCTCTCTTCGGAAGAACGCAAGCTACTCTTGATTGAATGCGATGCAAGCAAGAATCGCTGGCTACGGCCTGCAGTCGAACTCGCCCTTGAGACCGCGATGCGACAGGGGGAAATCTTGGCGCTGCGTTGGGAGCATATCGATCTCGAAACTGGAGTAGCCCTGATCCCGATGAGCAAGAACGGAGAGGCACGAGCTGCCCCTCTCACAAGCGAGGCCGTTGCGACACTCAAGGCGCTTCCGCGAGCCGTTGGCGGCCAAGTTTTCCCGATTGTCCGCATGACGCTCTACAAAGCTTTCGCACGTGCGGTTGATCGGGCGGGGATTAAAGACCTCACGTTCCATGATCTGCGGCACGAGGCACTGTCCAGCTTAGCCGAACTCGGTGACCTGAACGTTCTAGAACTCGCGAGCGTGTCTGGGCATAAGACCCTACAAGTGCTGAAGCGCTATACCCACCTGCAGGCCGGCAAGCTTGCTCAGAAAATCGATACCGCAAAACGCGTCAAGGCAACCGGGCGCCAAGCCTGAACCGAACCTTCGTTTCCCAGGACGACGCCCTCACCGCCTCCTTCCCACAAGGAGGGCCTTGGTGGCAGGGACGCCCACTATCTCCCGTCGTGGCAATCATGAGAGCATTTATGGAAAATGGCGCCTTGGCACACGGCTCTCGGTCCAGCACCAACCTGTACGCGTTGATCCACGCGTCAAGACGTCTGTAACTGACCGCCACAATAGAGCCACCGATGATCGGCATATAGAAGCCACTCGAACCGGGTTCTGACGTATCTCCGCATTCAGTTGTTCGATGTACTGCGGAAACCGGCTGTCGTAGTCGTCCACGCTATGGATGACCTGCAGCGGATTCGGGCCGCTCAGCAACTCCGCTGCGTACAGCTCCCCCTTCTTAACAGGGGTGGGTCGCAACTTGCGCACGAGGTCATAGTAGGTTGGTGGCAAAGCCATCTCAGCGGTCCTCTCGGGTATGCCACAACCTCAGGACGTAGATAATCAAATCCTGAATTTCGTAGCGAACCTCGTACTCTCCGACCAGAATTCGCCGTACCTCGCCCGGCTCGAACTGGAACAGTTGATCGCCGATGCGTGGGTTGGTCAGCAGAATGGTCCGGGCCTTGGTCAGCGCCTGCACCGCCCGCGCGGCTGCGGGCCTGTTCACCGGAGCCAGGGATTCATACAAGCGCGCCAAATCGGAAAGCGCCTTGTCGGTCCACTTCAGCTCCCTCAACGCGGCACCGGCAGCGGCTGGTCGGTGCCAAGACTCTCCGCCCACGCTTGTACGGCTTGGTGGTCGATGACGCGGCCGGCGTCTATGTCAGCCAGCGCTTCTTGGGTCAGTCGGTCGCGCTCCTCTTCTAGGGCGATCCAGGCGGAAAGCGCCTGTTTCATGATCCAGCCACGCGAACGTTCAAGGCGTGAAGCCATCTGATCCACCTTGTCAGCCAGCGGAAGCCGTACGTGCGCGGTCAGTACTTTTGTTGCTGATGTCATGTTGCACCTCCTATCGGAACTTGATCATGCCGGAGCCGGCAAAGCTGTGGTCACGGTGCGGCGAATTGCCCCGCACCAGGATGTCACCGGACCCGGCGATTTCATCTTCCAGGTGAGCGACTTGCCCATAGGCAGTGATGTCGCCTGAACCGTCGATTTCGAGGTCCAAGCCAGCTTGCCGCAGATCGAGCAGGGTTACGTCACCGCTACCCTTGATCTTGACAGCCGGTGCCTCGAGCAGTGCGATGCCCACGACCACCTTGCCTTGACTGATGCTCGTACCCATCGGCCTGCCGTTCACGATGTCGCCCATCACGAACGTCCGACCGAGCCGTGAAAGGTCATGCGGCTGTTGCCGAAGTTGATGGTCATGCCATCCCGCTCGATCACCAGCTTCCCGCCGTTGAAGTAAGTTTTTACCGAGTCGACGGCCTCGGTCGTTTCGCCGGCCACGATGAGCATTGGTTTGTCGCTGCGCCGGAATACCACATCGACCGAGCCCTTGACGACGATCTTGCCGATCGTCTGGCGTGGACGTTCTTCCGTGACATAGTTCTCAATGCGTCCCCAGGCCGAGCCCTCTTGGTTGTTCGTAGCGGGTGGGCGGAAATGCCCATCGGGCACGATCCTTTTTGATGCGGCTTGATTTTTAGTTAGTCATAGTGATTGACTTTTAATCGTTCAAGAAAAATATCAGTCTGAGCTATGCCTTAGCCGGGCAGGCCCTCAGCCCGCAAAGCATCAGGATAGAGCTGTTTTCCGCTGACGACTTCGCGTCAACTTATGCGACCTCAATCTGACAGATCGCGCCTTAGCGTACGATTTTCCCGTTTTGTGACCTGACCCCAGTAAGGCCTGGATGGTCTCCAGGCATGCGTTCGAGTCTTTCCTGATGTCCCTGGCGACGAATCAGAGGACTCGCCAACCGCAGATGATCAGATCAGCGCGCTCTGCCGCAATCGGTCGCGCCGGAAATCCTCCAGGTGTTTCCGGTGGTGCCTGAAGCCGTCGACCTCCAAGTCGATGCGCGCCTCGGGCAAGGCCACATCGAGCCGGTAGCGCCGACCCGGCACGGCGCCCTCGAACTCGTGCACCGCGGTGAACCATCGCGCCACAACCGCATCCCAGAGCAGATCGTGGGGCGTCGGCCCCGAGCGCCCCTGCCGTTTGGACGACGCACGCAGGCCCGTGCTCGGTGGCGCGGCGCCGACGGCCGGTGCGCGCTGCGCGAGGGTTTCTTGCGGCGACACAAGCGGGGTCACAGACGCGATGCACCATGCACCGCGACCGAGGTCATGAAGTAATCAGAAACGTAGGGACATTGGCAGGCATTGATAATCTATTAGTCCTATTCGCTCATGTACGCTACGTCGCGCACGTACTGATTTTCGTCACGTTCGTTACCTTGCCGGGCATCCGTTCACGATAACGACTATTATCATGAACAGATGACGCCTAAGGGGCCCCGCCAGCAATTTCAAAAAAATGGAGATGGTTGGCGCGGCGCGGGATGAGCCTCAAACCCAGTAGCAGCGCGGAACCCGGTCGGCGCCGAATTGGGAAGTGTCCATATATTTGACACGACCAGGCCTAGGCATCGCCCCTCACCGAACGCACTGGCAAGGCCAAGTACATCCGAAGGTGTACATCACCCCCGACCTAGCCTAAAGTACATACGCTGTACATCCTTGCTGGAGCCACCCATGCACACCACACGCGCTTTCAAGAACGGCAACTCACAGGCCGTTCGCATCCCGGCTGACCTGGCTTACGAGCGCACGGACATGGAACTCGAGATCGAGCGCGAGGGCGATGAAATCCGGATTCGGCCCGCTCGACGCTCACTGGCGGGCGTGCTCACCAAGTTCGCCCAGTTCTCGCCCGACTTCCTGGCCGAAGGACGCGGCGATCAGGAGCAAGCTGAACGGGACCCGCTGTAATGCCGCGCTACATGCTCGACACCAACATGTGCATCTACTTGATGAAGAACCAACCGGAGGAAGTCGCCCGGCGTTTTGCGACGTGCTACGTCGGCGACGTGGTGATGTCAGCCATCACCTTCGCTGAGTTGGAGTATGGCGTTGCCGTGGCGGCTGATCCGGAGCGCGAACGCGCCAACCTCCAGGCCTTGGTCGAGGACATCCCCGTGGTCGCCTTTGACGCTCAGGCCGCCCTTGCCTATGGCCCGATCCGGCTTGCTACGCGTGAGAACAAGAAGGATGCGCTCGACAAACTGATTGCCGCGCACGCTTCGGCCCTTGGTGTGACGGTCGTGACCAACAACATGAAGGACTTTGCGCGTTACCCCGGCGTTGCGACGGAGAACTGGCTGACGCCAGCTGCCCAACAGTAAAGACAGGCCACCACGCGATGAAGTCACGGATGACGGCTCGCCACAACGGTTCTCTCATGTGGATTGCAGCGCTGGCAGCTCATTCAGACGGCCGCTTTCCCCACTGAGAGCGCCGACGCCGGCCCGTTTGCGGGGGTACGCCCTGCCAGTCACCCCGCCTAGGCTTAAACGTTCTTCAACCCGTTCAGATGAGCCGCTCGAAGAGGCGTCGTGCAACCTCATGCGTATCCAGCGACAACAGCACCCTCACCCACGCTTCGATTTCGTCGGCCCCAGTATCCATGTGCGTTTTGGCAAGCACTTGCCTGTGCCACGCTTTGCGGAGTTGATGAGAGCAACGAGCGCCCGACTACAAAACCATGGCGTGGGCGCTGATCCGTTTCCGGGTTGCGCATAGGGTATATAAGATGTACGCTTTGTATATCTTTTAACGACGCATCTACGCAAAGTCACGACCCAGGAGCGGCCTGCGGCCGGCCCTGGATTTGGGCCTTGTCCCGCGGACTCCCCATGAATACCCTCTCGATCCTGATGTCGGCCTTCGTGCTTTCGCTCGTCGGCCTCGGTTTCTTCATCTGGTCGCAGCGCAGCCGCCTGTTGAGCCGTAGTGCCGATGGAGGCGAGGTGATTTTCGCTCGAGGAGAGATTGGTTTTGCTGAAACATTGACGTTACGTAATCCTTTAGAGGCCAACGCGGTAGATAGCCAGGAGTTGCTCGATCGCGCTGCGGCGGATGCCTCGACCGCCCCGGTGGTGTTCTTCTTCTATTGTTGTGCCTTCGTCTGGTTGCTCGTGGCCTCGGCGGCGGGGCTCACCGCCTCGATCAAGCTCCATGCGCCCGACTGGCTGGTGTCGGAGGCCTGGCTCAGCTTCGGCCGCATCCGCACCCTGCACCTCAATGCCGTGGCCTACGGTTGGGCGCCGATGGCCGGTCTGGGCACCGCGCTGTTCATCATTCCGCGCCTCCTCAAGACCGAGCTCATCGGCGGCCGCTACGCGGTGCTGGGCGGGGCGCTGTGGAACGCGGCGCTGGTCGCCGGGCTTGGTAGCCTCGCCTATGGCGTCAGCGACGGCATGGAGTGGCTCGAGATCCCCTGGCAGATCGACATCCTGTTCGTCGCCGGCGGCGCCCTAGTGGGCCTGCCGCTGATCCTCACCCTGCTCAGGCGCAAGGTCGCCCACCTTTACGTATCGGTCTGGTACATGGGGTGCGCGCTGTTCTGGTTTCCGGTGCTGTTCTTCGTTGCCAACATCCCCGGCCTTCACCGCGGCGTAGAGGCGGCGACGATGAACTGGTGGTTCGGCCACAACGTGCTCGGACTGTTCTACACACCGCTCGCGCTGGCGTCGATCTACTACTTCCTGCCCAAGCTGATCGGGCGGCCGATCCAGTCCTACAACCTGTCGCTGGTGGGTTTCTGGGGACTCGCCTTCTTCTACGGACAGGTCGGCGGGCACCATCTCGTCGGCGGCCCAGTTCCCGCCTGGCTGGTCACCCTGTCGAT
This sequence comes from Thauera sp. 63, assembly GCF_000310165.2. Classification (NCBI taxonomy): domain Bacteria; kingdom Pseudomonadati; phylum Pseudomonadota; class Betaproteobacteria; order Rhodocyclales; family Zoogloeaceae; genus Thauera; species Thauera sp. 63. The sequence goes on along the minus strand of NZ_AMXC01000006.1, from coordinate 36,488 downwards.
CGTGCAGAGCATGATGATGATCCTGCCGGTGGTCGCCTTCACAGTGAACCAGCACCTGACGCTCAAGGGCCATCTCACTGCGCTGCGTCATTCCCCAACGCTGCAGTTCATCTGCCTGGGCGGACTGATGTACACGGCGAGTTCTGTGCAGGGCTCGTTCGAGGCCCTGCGAAGCGTCAATGTCATCACCCATTTCACCCACTACACGGTCGCCCACGCCCATCTCGGTCTCTACGGCTTTGTCACGATGGTCTTCTTCGGCGCCATCTATTTCGTGGTGCCACGCGTCACTGGTCGCGACTGGCCCTGGCCGCGGCTGATCAGCCTGCACTTCTGGCTGGCAGCGGCTGGAATCGCAATCTATTTCGTGTCGCTGACCATCGGCGGCTGGCTGCAGGGCACCGCGATGCTCGACGAGAGCCGCGGGTTCATGGAGTCAGTTCAGATCACGCTGCCCTACCTGCAGGGTCGCAGCGTGGGGGGGGCGCTGATGGCGCTCAGCCATGTGGTGTTTGCCGCGCACTTCGTCCGCCTGCTGATCGGCGGCGAGCGCCGCACGGAGCAATCGTCCGCCTACCTTTCCGCGCCGGGAGCGATCTGATGCACAGCGAAACGCGCTTGATTCTCGGCGGCCTGACCACGCTGGCGGTCGCGACCTCCGCCCTGGTCGTCCTGCCCTATGTGACGGTCCGCGATACGCCGCCGGTCGAAGGCCTCAATCCCTACACTTCGACCGAGCTGCGCGGGCGCACGCAATACATTCAACATGGATGTATGTATTGCCACTCGCAGCAGCCGCGCGCGAGGGCGTTCGCACCCGATGCCAAGCGGGCCTGGGGGCGGGCAACCGTGGCTGGCGACTATGCCTATGACGACCCGCCCTTGCTCGGCACGATGCGCACTGGCCCTGACCTGATGAACATCGGCGTTCGCCAGCCGAGCGAGCAGTGGCACTTGGGGCATCTCTACCAGCCGCGCGCCTACGCGCCGGGCAGCACCATGCCAGCCTATCCCTTCCTGTTCGAGGTTCGTGACCAGGCCGAGGCGGGCGAGACCGTGGTGACCCTGCCGCCCGACTTCGCCCCAGCGGGCAAAATCGTCGTCGCCCGCCCGGAGGCGCTCGATCTGGTGAGCTACCTGAAGTCGCTCGACCGTAGTTATCCGGTCGCCGATACGGCAAGTGTGAACTGAGCGGCAGAGGACGACGCCAATGAACAAGCCCGAGATCCTTTCGCAGCAGCGCCGCGAGAACCCCGACCCAGAAGAGGGCCGGACGCCCATCCCATGGCTCGTCCTTGCGCTCGCGGTGGCGCTTGCCGCGTTCGGTGTCGATTACATCGCCCATTCGAACCTCAATGTACCGGCGACCTGGGGCGACGGCCGCAGTGCGTCCGAACTTGCGGGCGACAAGCCGGCAGCCGGCGCCAAGGTGGATGGCGGCGCCATCTATAACTCGATGTGCGCCGCCTGCCACCAGGCGACGGGACTGGGGCTGCCGGGCGTGTTCCCGCCCCTGGCCGGATCGGAGTGGGTGCTCGGCAAACCCGACACGGTCGTCGCCATCCTCCTGCACGGCGTCAGTGGCCCGCTCGAGGTCAAGGGCACGGTCTACCAGGGCGCGATGCCCGCGTTCGGGGGCTCGCTGGGCGATGCCGAGATCGCCGCCGTGCTCACCCACATCCGCAGCGCCTGGGGAAACGCCGCCGCGCCGATCGCCGCCGAGGCCGTGGCCGCGGCGCGGGCCCGCCTCGCGGACCGTAAGCAACCCTTCTCCGGCGGCGAGGAACTCGCCGCCCTTCCCTGAACTGACATGAGCGCCAACAGCCCACCCACACCCTCCATCACGAGCACATCGGCCGCCTTGACGCGTGACGATCTTCACCGCCTGGTGCACGCCTTCTACGGGGACGTGCGCCGCGACCCCTTGCTTGCCCCGGTGTTCGATGCGGCGATCGGCGAGCATTGGGACACCCACCTCGGACGCATGGTCGAGTTCTGGTCGACGATGATGCTCGACACGCGCACCTTCTCTGGCAGCGTTTTTACCACCCATATGCAGCTCAAGGGCGTCGAGCCGGAGCACTTCGCGCGCTGGATGACGCTGTGGCACCGCCACACCGCTTACGGCTTCGAAGTGACCGCGCGCGAGCGGCTGCGCGAGGTCGCCGGGATGATCGGGCGCAGCCTGTTCCTCGGCTTCTTCAGCCGCCCGGCGAAGTTTGTCGCCGATGAAGAGGGACGCGTCATCGTGGAGCGGGGATAGTGCCGGGCGCTCGCAACAGCGCTGCCGCAACGCGCCCCCGCGCGCTGGTGGCAACCCTGCTCGCAGCCTTGGGGCTGCTGGTGGGCTTCATCGCCCTGGTTGGCCAGGTTACCCGCGGCTTTGAATACTGGACCTTCGAGGCCTTGCGTCGCGACGACGCGGCGGGCGCCCGCCTGCTTGCCCGCCCGGTCGAGCTTTCAGGTCCGTACGGAGCGCCGTGGACGCCCTGGCCGGGATCGACGGGTCAGGTCTTCCTGGTCGACTTCATCTATACCCGCTGTCTGACCGTGTGCAGCGCCCTCGGCGCCGAATACACCCGCATGCAACGCGCACTGCGCGAGCGCTTCGGCGCCGACAGCCCGATCCGTCTGGTGTCGATCGCCTTCGACCGTACCCACGACACGCCCGCTGCCTTGCGGGACTACGGCATCACCCACCGGCAGGAGCCCGATCTGTGGCAGATCGGCACGCCGGTCGACGCTGGGGCACAGGAGGCCCTGCTGCGCTCCCTTGGCGTGGTTGCAGTTGCGGACGGGATGGGGGGCTTCGTGCACAACGGGGCCATCCACCTCATCGATGCCAGCGGTACCGTACAAGGCATCTACGATCTCGAACGCTGGCCGCAGGCGCTCGAACGCGCACTGGCGCTGGCTGGGGTGGGACGCCCATGAACACCTGGGGGCCATTGGTACTAACCAGGCTACTCGCGACGCTGCCGCTTCTGCTGCTGTGGCCGCCCCTGCGCCAGTTGCTAGAAGGCAGCATGGCGCTGCACATGCTAGTGGAGCTGCCGCTGCTGCTGACAAGCGGCTGGGCCGCCGGCGCGGTGCTCGCGCACCACCGCCTGCCCGCTGGACTGCCACGCCGCATCGACACCCACGGCGTGCTCGGGCTCGCGTTCGCGAGCTGCGTGAGCGCTTTGTGGATGATCCCCGCGATGCTCGACCTCAGTCTTCTCGATACCGGCGTGCAGTGGGCGAAGTACGGCGCGTGGTGGTTCTCCGGCGTGGTACTGCGCGCGAGCTGGCACCGAAGCGAACCTGAGATCGCCGCCTTCTTCGTCGGCAACATGGCCTGGATGCTGGCCACCGCCGGCCTGTTGTACCAAGACGAAGAACGGCGCCTGTGCGTGAGCTACCTCGTCGATGAACAGGCGGTCGCCGGGAAGGGGCTAATCGTCCTGGCGTTCGTGCTTGCCGGCTTGGTGCTTTACCGGATCCTCGCCGCGTCGCGGCCAGGGGCAGCAATTCAGCCCGGTGAGCGCTTGGCGTCCGGCGCAGGAGCGCGCGCTAGTGGAATAATTCGCCGCTGAGTGTCTTCGATTCCGAGCAGTGATGCCGCCACGCTCGGTGCCGCGACCGCGTCGCGCAGCGTCATCTTGTCGAGTTCGAGCATGAAGGCATCGAGTGCGCGCCGCAGCCCACGCGTGAGGTTGCAGGCCGGCGAGATCGCACAGCAGTGCTCCTTGCCTGCCTCGAAGCATTCGACCAGGGCAAAGTCGCCTTCCGCAATCCGTACGATCATGCCGATCGAGATCGCGGAGGGATCACGCGCCAGACGCACACCGCCACTGCGTCCCCGTATCGTCTCTAACAGTCCTGCCGCACCCATCTGATGCACGATCTTCATCAGGTGGCTACGCGAGATGTCGTACGCGGCTGCGATCTCATCGATCGTGGCGAGGCCGCCGCTCTCATGGCGCAAACTGAGATACATCAGTACGCGCAGTGTGTAATCGGTATAGACGGTGAGTTTCATCGTTCTTGCGGGGCAGTGGGACGCGTCGAGTCACAGCATAAGCCGCGGCCTCATGGGGCGTCGATGGTGATCTGGAATTTACGTTGATCACGGCCTAGTTCTTGAACTCTGACCTGTTCAGCATCACTAACAGCACTGCCTGACTAGGAGTCAGCTTCGTCGGCTTGCCGAGCAAGGCGACTTTGGGGCGATGCGCGAACGCCTGGGCAGCTTGTTACTCAGGATGCCCGCGACCGCCAACAGGCACTGAGCACTTCGTCCTCACCGTGCCCTCGAATGTGCAGATACACCGCCGTCCAAAGTTGCTATAGGGACGCGGCTAATCCGATGCTACCACCCCGGACTCACCCAGCCAGCCTTGGGTGCTGTCGTTGCCATCCTCTCCCGTAAACTCTCACCTATCGCGCGCTCAAAGCCCGGCAACGGCGCGACTTTTCAGGGCTCTCCTGTAGACTCTCACCTATTGGTCGCCGCAACGATTCTGGCCACCTCCAGGGAGATCGCCCAAATCCGCGCAGCAGACTTGGCTGGACTGTTCCCCTTTCGCGGTTGCCCAACGAACCCCACGCGCGTCCACGCCATGCCCTAGGTTCGGGAGTAGTTCTGCGGTGACGGCCGGGCGGAAAAGTGTTCCCCACGCCCGTGGAAATGAGCCGACCTCTGCTGGAGGACGTACGTACCGTCCGTGTTCCCCACGCCGGTGGGGATGAACCAGATGACCAACGGAAGCAACTCGGCCGTTGCAGTCGGTAGCCTGCTGGAGGAAGTCAGGCCGCAAAGCGCCGGTCACCTGTCATTCGTCCGTGACGCGACCGCGAACGACAGCTTCCACACTCTGCGTGCTGGGGCTATCGACCCACAACAGCCGTTGGGCTCTTCGTCGTTCGAACGGCAGGTAACGGAGTGGAGCCACCGTACGCGGGTGCATACTCAAACATGTCTCCACACGACATGTCACGGCTTGCCGTGCTGTCGAGGTGACGGTCGCATTACCGGCCTATCGTGAACGGGTGCTCGCCCGGAGCCTGACAATCGCCCGCCTCGATCATGGCCCGCGCGGCGCGTTCCTGCGTTTCGACTCCCATCTGTGCGCCGACGCGCCGACGCGCCGATCGTCGATCCGCGCAAACTCGAATGGCGCGGCGAACACCTATTGTGCGGTGGCGACGTGATCGACCTCGTCTACGATCGCCGGACGAACTGCGCGCTCGAGACAGCCTGCATCGGCCGTGCTTCGGAGCGCATTCGAGGCCCAGGCGCTTGCCCAGCCATCCGAACGTCGCGTCAGCATCGACAGCGCCGAGAGTGACGTGAAGCTCGATATGCGTGCCGACGCTTGCGCCGATCGCATCCAGTTGATCGCGGCCCGCCTCTATCGCGGACAGGCCACCAACTTCCGCCCCCCCGGCAGCAGCTTTGCTCTGGCGCTTCTGCTGCCGTCGTAGATCGCCATTTCAGACGACCGCCCGAATCCAATCGGCAACCTTTGCCGCCACCCGAAATGGGGGCCTCAATGGCGGCACATCGCGTGCTCACGAGGAGGACTACACGCCTGACATAGCCACCTGTCGATGCTGCAAAGCGGCTTCGTTCACAGCCACCTCAAGAGGCAGACCGCGTTCAACGCCGTCCATGATCATCCTCTGCAAAATCGCGCCCAGCATTTCGACGTTCGATTCCATCAAGGGCTCGACCTCGCGCAAGAACTCACATGTGGGCGGGTCGTAAGCGTAGGGCGCGAGAAATTCGTCAAGCTTGCGACCGGTCGCCAGTGCATGGCACATGTCGTAGATCAGATTGAACGTACGTCGAAACTGCAATTCGTCGCTGTCGCCCGCATTCATGCGGACTTCTTCGGCAAGGTCGCGGCGAAAATCCGCAAGCATGTAGCCGACCCGCGCCTTGACGACATCCTCTGCGGTGAACTCCCATTCCATGGCGATTCCTCCTCGTTGCCCGGTCTCAGCCAAAAATGGCGGCGAACGCGTCCTCGTCGTCGCGACAGATCGGACAGGTTTCCTGTGGCGTATGCGAAACGAAGTGCCGGTCGCAGCGCGCGCAGCGTTGCTTGGCCATGGCCAGCAGCACGCGTGGCGGCTGCTCGGGCCGGGCGTCGAAGGCGACGTCGGCATCGAGCACGCGCGGCTGGCAGACCTCGAGGCAGACCGCGCATGCGACGCAGCGGTCGGCGTCGAACTTGAGCTGATAGTGCGCCGGCGACTCCTCGATCTGGATCGCGCCCGTGGGGCACACGCGGAAGCACGCCTCGCAGGTGGTGCATCCGGGCCGCAGCGACAAGGCCATCATCGGCAGCGCGTCGTGCAGCGGCACGTGGAAGGGCTGGTCGTCCTTGCGGGTGCAGACGATCTGCAACAGCTCACGCCGCTCCGGCAGCGCGTAGGGGCCCGGACGGATCGCCTTGTCCGGGGTCGATGGCGCCGCCACTGGAGCGTCGAAAGACTGGGCGACCTCCGCCGCGCCCCTTCCCACCAGACGCCGGAACCACTGCCGGCGCCCGGCCGCAAAGGGCGTCGCGCCGGGGCTGTCCGGCTTCGCGGCATCGGGCTCGTCGAGTTGTGGCGCGATCCAGTCGGCGGGCTTGTCGACGCTGGCGGCGACCTCCTGGAGCAGCGCGCAGGCATCGAGGTTGCTGGCGAGCTGTGCCGCGCCGCGGGCACCGTGCGCGCAGTGCTGGCAATGCACGGACCCGTGCAGGGTGACTGGAATCCGCCGCTTGGCGAGATACGCGAGGCTGCCCGCATCCACCGCGCCAAGGCAGGGGACGACGGCGTCGCCGCTGGCGCCCGATGGGGCACAGGCGATCGCGAAGCGCTCGTGCCGGATTGCCTGGCGCAGCATGTCGACCGGCTTGAGGACGTCGCTCCCGAGGGCGTCGGTCGGGCAGGCGGTGACGCACAGCGCGCAGTTCTGGCAGCGCGCGGGACCGATCCTCACCCCTTCGTCGGTGAGTGCGACGGCGTCGTGCGGACACGCGTCCGCACACCGGCTGCATGCGCTGTAGCGAAAGCGGTAGCGCGTGCAGCGGCTGGCGCGGAACTCGGGATACGCGATGCTCACTTAGGTGCCGTCCGCAGTTCCTGCAAGGCCGGCCCATGCTCGCAGGTGTTCTTCGGAATCACGAACTGGATCGCGCGCCCACCCGGCGGCTCGGCGTTGATGCGCGCGAGCACGCGTTGCCAGGCGACGATACCGCCCTCGACCGCCAGGACCGGGCTGCCAGGGTGTGCGGCGGCAATCGACTCTGCCACGGCGAGCGCGGCCTCGTCGGTGTCCGCGACCACCACCACCGTGGCTGTCGGCTTGATCCGCAGATCCTCGCGATAGACGAGCGCTTCATCGAGCGCCAGCGCCTTGCGTTCGGACTCGGCGCGCGCGTCGACGACGCAACAGGGCGGACTGGCTCGCAGCGCCAGGCCGAGCTGCATCTCGTTGCGCAGGCTCGCTGCTGCGTGCGCCTGTAACGAAGCGGTCAGCAAGAAGGCTACCAGCACACCGCCGACACGGCGTCGGACTCGCGTGATCATGCTTCCTCCATGTCGGTCATCGGCTCCGCAGGGGCCAACAGCTCACCCAGCAGCCCTGCGCGACGCTCGAAAAGCGCCGGCGGCAGCGCGATCCGGGTGGCCTTGCCGTAGCGCACCCAGTCGGCCAGCGCCGGTTCCACCTCCCCGCCCGGAGCGATCCACAGTCCCTCGCCCAGCTCTTCGACCAGGCCCGCGCACAGGTTGAGGTCGGTGTCGTCGACGATATCGACCTGCACCAGCGCGGTCGATATCCCGCGCTTCTTCATTTCGCCCAGCCACCAGTCCACGCGGATACCGGTGGCGCTGCCATCGGCGCGCAGGATCTCCCAGCCGGGCTCGCACAGCGATGGGGTCACCACGCGAAAGTCGGCGTTCGACACCGTGTCGAAGGACCACGACACCGCCATGCGCCGCGCGGGCACGAACAGGCCGACGCGATCGGCCCCGAAGCGCGCGGCGAGCCGCAAGGGCAAATCCGCATCGCTCAGCACCGCATCGCCCAGCAATACCTGCGGCACACCGGCTTCCAGCAGCGCGGCGGCACGGGCCTCGTCGCCGTGGAGCAGGATAGCCGTACTGCCGTCCTGCGCGCGTGGTGTGTTCTCCGGGTCGTCGACCCGGAACAGCAATGCGGCTTCGACCGGCACATCGGCAGTGTCGGCCGAGTTGGCAAGGCATGCGCAGCGGATCATGTCGTGAGCGCTCCATCGTGTTCGAGCTTCGCATACACGAAGGGGAACATCGGGTTTTCGCCGTCGGCCGGCAGCGCTGCGATCAAGGGCCGCAGCGTCTGCAGCGTGCCGATGATCGGATCGATCTGCACCCCCATGAAGCGGGGGCGGTACTTGCCGAGGGCGATGAGCGCATCATCCACCATCAGCAAGGCGCCCTCCTGGTTGCGGTTCTGGGTGAAGAACAGCGCCAGCGTGGCGAAGGCGAGCCCCTGCAGGAACTCGGCCTCGGGGTCGCGCGTGCCGAGCACGCTATTGCGGATCAGGCGCGACCAGCGTTCATTGAGCAGGTCGTGCAGAACCCCGAGTTCGTTGGTGTCCCACAGCGTGGCCACCTCGGACCAGTCGATTTCGGACAGCACCTGACGGTCGGGGGGCAGAATCGGGCGGGCTTGAAGATCGAGCAGCATGTCGAGACCTCCCTTGGGTCAGCGCAGGTCGTGCAGGGTGTGGACGTTCGCCGCACGCTGCGGCTTGACCGGAGCCGACTCGCAGCCATTGCACACGGGTTCGTCGGGATTGAACTCGACGCGGATCTCGCTCTTCGGGACCACGGCGCGGGCGTGGTCCTCGTCGTCGGTGCGCAAGCCCATCGCGGCGATCTCCTCGCTCGCGAAGCCATGCAGGAAACCGGCCATGCCACGGTAGAAGGAGTGCTCGGCGACCTGCTCGATGAGGCGCGCATAGCCGCGCACCCAGCGCGCGAGATGCTGCGTCCAGAAGCGCTTGAGGTCGCGCTCGATGCGTCGGGCGAGTGCTTCGTCCCCGGTGGCCAGTGCCGCACTGCAACGCTCGAGCAACTCGGCGACGAACATCAACTCGACGCCGAGCTGGTCGGGAAACAGCTCGAAGCGCCCCTTGCTGACGACGAAGCCCCACTTCGCATAGTCCTGGGCCACCTGGAAATGCGGATCCTGCTTGTACCTTCCGGTGAGGCGCACCGACTCGACCGGCGGAAACCCGCCGCTCGCCGCGAACAAGGTGGTGTACTCACACGCCAGACGTTCGACCAGGGCGCTCTCCTCCGCATCGAGGAAATCGGCCTCGAAGCACACGCCCGCCGCGGCCAGGCTGTCGAGCACTTCGGGGCGACGCAGGGCGCGGATGAAGGCGGCGTCGGCCTCCTCCACGAACACGCCGGCCAGAAGCCGGCATAGGTTGGCGCGCGCGTCGCACTCGGCACGCAGTTCGGCCCGCATCTCGGCAATAGGGCGCGGCGGCGGCGTGCGCGGGTCGACGACCACCGCATCGTCGTCGTCGATCGCAAGCAGGGTTTTAAGCATGTTGACTCCCGTTCGGTTCCGGGCCGCCACGCGGCCCGGCTGGACGATTCACTGCCGGCGGGCGCGTCGCGATCGACACCCGCTCCATGGGCTCAGTGCCCGCTTGGCGCCTTGGCCTTCACGCTTTCGGGGCCGCCCCACGCTGCCATCTCGGGGTGCATCTTGCGATGCAGGTCGCCGGTGTAGGCGTAGCGCATGGTCTCCTTGTAGGCCGCGTAATGCTTGTCCCAGTCACCATGGACGTCGCCGTATTTGTCGTTCGGCCCGGCCTTGGTGACCTTGACCACGGTGTCGTACCAGCCCTGCGAGCCGCCGATCGGGTCGGCCACCGCGGGGATGATGGCGTTCGGATGCACGCCCTTGTCGTCCCACCAGACGTTGTTGAGGTCGGGGTCCTCGGTGCCGCCGAAGGCCGGCTTGTCCTTGAGCTTCAGCGTCGCCAGCCGCCCGTATTCCCAGTGCCCGAACCCGGTGGCGATCGAAATCACCTTGGGGTGGATGCCCTCGGTGACATAGGCCTTGGTCACCAGGTAGCCGACCGGACTTTCGACCCGCACCAGGTCGCCCGTCTTCACGCCGAGCGTCCTGGCCGTATCGGGGTTCATCCACGCCGGATTGCTGTGGGCGATCTCTGCCAGCCACTTCACCGCCGCCGTGCGGGACTGCTTGTGCACGTTGAGCTTGAAGGTGGACAGGATCATTTCGTCGTCCTTCATGGCCTCGTGCCACGGAATGCGCTTGAAGGTCGGCATCGGGTTGAAGCCGTACTCGGCCCACGCATCGACGCGCACGTTGATCACCCGGTTAGGGGTCGGGAAACCCACGTAGTTGCGGCCATTGCGCTGGATGCCGATCGCCGCGCCGTTCTTGGTGATCACGCCGTGCGCGTCCACCATTGCGCCTTCCATGTCGGCGGCCGACAGTTCCTTCTTGTACAGGCCGTACTCGGCCTGGATCTCGCGTCCGGTCTTGTCGGTGACCTTGCCGGTCTTGGGGTCGAGCGTGCCGTAGATCGGCCACACGCCGTGCTTCTTCAGGAAGTCGAGCCCGCCCGCCTCCTTCAGCCCGGGCACGTTGTCGAAGTGGTGGCGCATGTAGTCCTCGCCATCCTTGAACTCCCAGAACTGCTTCATGCCGCGGGCGCCGTCCGGGTCCAGCTTCCAGATGATGTCGCGCAGCAGCACGCGGTTTTCGCGCGATTCGCCGAGCGACTTGTGCACCGGCTGCCGGATGCCGAGCCACGGCCACAGCGAGTTCGGCATCGACTCGGGTTCCCAGCGCTCGAGGTAGGGGCAGTCGGGCAGGATGATGTCGGCCAGCGCCGTCTCCTCGCCCATGTGCGAGCTCATCGAGATGAAGTACGGGATCAGCTTCTCGTCGCGGTACAGCTTGCCCCACACCGCCTGCGCGCCCGGGTTGGTGTAGACCGGGTTGTCCTGGTAGGTGAACGCGACGTTGATCTTCTGCCGGCCTTCGGCAATCCAGAACGGCACCAGGTGGCTGACCTTGTGCGAGGCGAGCGGATACTCGGGCGGATGCGCGAGCACGGAATCATGCTTCGGCCCCGGCGGCTGCGGGTTGGGCTGCGGCCAGCCCATGCCGCGCGGCAGGCAATAGCCGCCGCGCTTCTCGACGTTGCCGGTCATGATCGGCAGCATCATGCAGGCCTTCTCGTTGTAAGAGCCATACAGGTGCTTGGCCGGGCCGCGGTAGGTGAACAGCGTCGCCGGCTTGGTGGTGGCGAACTCGCGCGCGATGCGCTCGATCGTCTGCACCGGCACGCCGGAGATCTTCGACGCCCACTCGGGGGTGTATTGGGCGTAATGCGCCTTCAGTTCATCGACCGTGACGTTGGTCCAGGTGCTGATGAAGTCGCTGTCCTGCAGGTCCTCGCGCAGGATCACATGACCGATCGCCAGCGCCACCGCGCCATCGGTGGCCGGGAACACCGGAATCCACTCGTCCGAGAAGCCGGCGGTGTTCGACAAGCGCACATCGAAGGTGACGATCTTCATGTGGTTGTCCACGCGGCCCTCGGTCACGCGCTGCGACAGCGGGTTGTGGAAGTACGCCGCCTCCAGGATGTTGGAGCCGAAGTTCAGTACGTACTTGGCGTTGGCGAAGTCGGGTGTCTCGATGTCCGGCCCCCAGGTCGGCTCCTGCCCCACCTTCTTCGACGACTCGCACACTGAGGTGTGGTTGAGCACGGTGGCCGAGCCCAGCGTCTTCATGAAGCGCTCGAGCGTGCCGCCGGTGCGGTTGCGACCCCACTTCAGCATGATGGTGTTGGGATCTTCCTTCAGCGCGGCGTCGAGCTTCTCGGCCACCTCGGCCAGCGCCTCGTCCCAGGTGATGCGCTTCCACTTGCCCTCTCCGCGCGCGCCGACCCGCTTGAGCGGATACAGGATGCGGTCGGGGTCGTAGCTGTACCACATGCCGGAGTTGCCCTTGGCGCACAGACGGCCGCGAGTGGACACGTGCTCCGGGTTGCCTTCGAGCTTCACCACTCGGTCGTTTTCCACGAAGGCGATCGCGCCGTCCTGGATGTTGCAGACGTGGCAGTTGATCGGAATCGCCTTGCGCTCGGCGGCGGTCACCGGGCTGAAGTCCTTGCCGCCCAGTTCGTTTTCCATGGCGTGCAGCATGCGCGGCGCGAGCGCGGCGGCCGCGGTCGTGCCGGCACTGGCCTGCAGGAAGGTGCGACGGGTGATTTTCGGGAAGTTCATTTGAAGATCTCCTTGCCTGACCGGTCAGTAGAGGGTCTGCAACTGTTGGGGGCCCATCAGCAGCGCGTAGCGCAGGGCCGCGCCACCGAGCAGCACGAGTAGCGCGGCCAGCGCGATGCCGACCTGCTGGCGGCCGAACGGTGCGAGCAGCAGCGCGATCGGCGCCGCGGTGCCGGCGACAATGCCCGCGCCCACGAAGATCAGGCCCATCGTGCCGGTGGTGAGGATGAGGAAGGTCAGCTCCTGCGCCGAACCACCGTAGCTGGTGGTACCCAGGATCGAGATCAGCATCACGCCCACCGCACCGCAGGACCACATCAGGTACTGACGCAACACCCGCTGCGCACCCTCATGCCCGCCTGCGAGCAAAGCACCCACCGCCGAACCGGACGCGATCGCCATGGCGACGAACAGCACCGGGATGACCGGCGTGTTCCACACCGGGCGCGACTGGTGCACGGTGAGGTCGTAGCCGGTGTAAATCGGCAGGCCGAGCGCCAGCAGTGCCGTGATCGCGGCGAGCAGCTTGCCTCTGCCTTCGTCCCCCCTCCTGAGCGCCAGCAGATACAGCACCGACGCAATGCCGAAGGCGACGATGTTCAGCGCGCCCCACGCGAGCGGGGACGAGAAGTTGAGATAGGCCGGATTGAGGATGTTGAGAAAGCGCAGCGGCTGCGACAGGTCAGCGATCAGCAGCAGGCCGCCCACACCGAGCAGGACGAAGGACACCACCGCCGCCTTGACCCGCAGCGGCCGCAGCTCCGGCGTCACCCACGAGCCATAGGACAGGAAGGCCAGCCCCGCGCAGATCCCGATGACGAAGAAGTAGATCGCGTAGGTCGCGTGCCACGACACATCGTGGAACCAGACGTAGTCACCCATGGTTTTCTCCTCAGATGTCGAAGTGGCGCTTGAACGCGCTGCGATCGAGCTCCATCACCTCGGGCTTGCGATAGGCATCGCGCCCGAACTCGGTCTGGTTGCGGTCGGCCCCGATGTAGAACACGTGGGGCTTGGTCCCTTCCTCCGGACGCAGCACCTGGGTGGCGTTGGTCGCGACCAGGTACGAGACCTCGCTGTTGGGGTCGTTGAGGTCGCCGAAGATGCGCGAGCGGCCGATGCAGGTCTGCACGCAGGCCGGCACCAGGTCTTGCGTCACGCGGTGGAAGCAGAAGGTGCACTTGTCCACCACGTTGGTGATCGGCGTGTAGGTGCGGTGCGAAGGCAGCATGAAGCGCGCGTTGTACGGGCACGCCGCCATGCAGCTTCGACAGCCGATGCAGCGCTCGTAGCGCTGGAGCACGAAACCGCCGTCCTCCACCTTGAAGGTAGCCTCCACCGGGCAGTTGCGCACACAGGGCGGATCGTCGCAGTGGTTGCACAGCCGCGGCAGGAACTGCTTCTTGACGTTGGGATACTTGCCGACGACCTTGTACGGCACCCAGGTGCGATTGACCCCGAGCGGCGTGTCGTACTCCGCCTTGCACGCCACCTGACAGGCCATGCAGCCGATGCAGCGTCGCGTGTCGACCACCATCGCAAACCGGCGCTTTCCCGGCGCTTCCCTGGTCTCGATCGGCGAGACCCTGAGTTCTTCACTCATGCTTTCACCTCCGTTGAATGCCGCGGTGTGCTCCGCATTCGAAATGGCGATTCGCGGCTCGCAATTGGCGCCTCGCCGCGAACGCATCACGCCTCCCTCCACGCTCCAACATTCGCAATAACCAGGCCAAGAACAGGGAAATAGGCGAAAGGCCTTGCCGTGCAAGGGATCGGCTGGCCAGCCGATCCCGTTGTCCCGGCGCCTGGCGTTACATCGCCGTAACATCAGCTACGATTGCTGCGCCGCAAGCTGTTACCGCCGCGTAACGACGGGCGCCAGCGTGCTGACAGCGCGCAGGATCGGCGCCTATCATCAGCGCCATGAACAGGGACAACGCCGCTTGCGAAACCACGGACCGGCGCACATTCCTGCGCACGGCAGGCGCTGTGGTGGCCCTGACGGTGCTGCCGGTGCGTGCCGAAGAAGCACCCGTCCGTATCGGCCTGACACCGGTCTTTCTCGATGACCAGATGAGTTTCCTTAGCCAGTGGCGACGCTGGCTGGAGGTGAAGCTCGGGCGCACCGTCGTGTTCGTCCAGCGCGGCAGCTATCGCGAAGTCATGGACCTGCTTCGCGCCGGCAAGCTCGACTTTGCCTGGGTGTGCGGCTACCCGTATGTGCTCCACCGCCAGGAACTGAAGCTGGTTGCAGTGCCACTGTGGCGCGGCGGGCCCTACTACCAGTCCTACCTCATCGTGCCGGCCGACGACACCCGAACCACGACGCTCGTCGATTTGCGGGGCAAGGTCTTCGCCTACTCCGACCCCGACTCCAACTCCGGCTATCTCTACCCGCGCTACCTGCTCACCACGCAAGGCGAGAATCCGGCCAACTTCTTCTCGCGCAGTTTCTTCACCTGGGCGCACCGCAAGGTAGTCGAGGCGGTCGGCATTGCACTGGCCGACGGCGGGGCGGTCGACGGCTATGTCTGGGAGACCCTCGCCGAATCGCACCCGGACCTGACCCGGGCCACGCGCGTGATCGAGCGCTCGCCGCCGCTCGGTTACCCGCCTTTCGTCGCCCGGGCGGATATTCAGACGGCCGAGCTGGCGCGCTTTCGCACCGTGCTGCTCGAGATGGTGGCCGATCCGCAAGGCATGGACTTGCTCCATCGCCTGCGCCTCGACGGCTTCACGCCGGGACAGCCGGAACTGTTTGACGAGATTGCACGTATGGCCGCGCGCGTGAGAAATCCATGAGGACGCTCGCCGACCTGTCGTTGCGCTGGAAGATTCCGCTGCGCGTGGTGGCGGCGGTACTGGGCACGGCGCTCGCAGTCACCGTCGCACTGGTCGCGCGGGACTATGACCTCGTGCGCCAGAATCTCGAAGGCCACGCCCGCAGCATGGGGCGCGTGCTGGCCCACACGCTGGTCATGCCGGTGCTGCACGACGACATCTGGCGTGCCTACGAAATCCTGCAGTCGGCCCATGAACCCAACCCCGCCGCGCCCGAACTTCAGGCGCAGGTCGTGCTGGTGACGGACGCGGACTATCGTGTGTTCGTGTCGACCCGGCCACGCGCGTTCCCCATCGGCACCAGCGCCGCAGCCCCCGGGGGCGCCTACGGCCTGTTGCGCGCCGAACTCTCACGGGGCGGACCCGCCGATCAGCGCATCCTCGAGCCGGCAGACAGCCCACTGTTCTTCATCATGACGCCGCTGATCGCCGACGGCGTCGCGCTGGGCCACGTCATCCTCGCCTACGCCAAGCCTGCGCTCCTCCCCCGTTTCCTGGGCCAGGTCGGACGGGCAGCATGGGTCACGCTCGTGGTCCTCATCATTCTGCTACCCGTATCCTGGGTCTGGGCGCGGCGTACCGCGCAACCCCTGTTGCGCTTGGCCGGGGCGATGAAGCAGATCCCGCTCGAGCTCGAAGCGGCCCGGCTTGCGGACCTTCCGCGCAGCGGCGACGAAATCGGCCAGCTTGGCGAAGCCTTCCGGCGCATGGTGGCGGAAATGCGGATCAAGCAGGAGATGGAGCGGCAGATGCTCAGCTCCGAGCGGCTTGCCGCCATTGGCAGGCTCACCGCCGGGATCGCGCACGAGATCAACAACCCCCTCACCGGCATGCTCACGGCGATCAACACGTTCCAGCGCCATGGCGGGGACCCGCAGCGCGCCGAGCGCACGCTGTCGTTGCTGCAGCGCGGGCTGACCCAGATCCGCAACACGGTCAGCGCGCTGCTGGTGGAAGCGAAGGTCGAAGACCGCTCCTTCGCCCCCGAGGACATCGACGACCTGCTGATCCTGGTCGAAGCCGAAGCCCATGCACAAGCCGTGCGCGTCGTCGTCGATGGCCGCATTGCCGAACCCGTTCCGTTGCCGGCGACCCTGCTCCGACAGATCGTGCTCAACTTGCTGCTGAACGCAGTAGCGGCGGCCGGCGAAGGCGGCACGGTGCGCCTCGACGCACATACCTCGCCACAGGGTGTGACGCTCGCCGTCTTCAACGACGGCGCACACATCGAGCAGCAGGACATGCCCTACCTGTTCGAGCCCTTCGCAACCGGGCGGGAGACCGGACACGGCCTGGGCCTGTGGATTGTGTACCAGATCACCCGACAGCTCGACGGCGAGATCGCGGTCGAGAGCGAGCCCGACGCGACGACCTTCACCATCGAGATTCCCTATGGCAAATCCGACTGAAACGCGGCCGAGGCTGTGCCTGATCGAGGACGACGAGATCATCGGCGAATCCCTCACCGACCGCTTTCGCCTCGAAGGCTTCGATGTCGATTGGTGCCGTACCGGCGCCGAGGCCCGGTCCGCGCTGGCAGCGCACCGTCATGCGGTGGTCGTCAGCGATATCCGGCTGCCCGACTGCAACGGAGGCGACCTATTTCTCGATCTGCTCGCCTCGGCGCAAATGCTGCCGCCCTTCCTGTTCATGACCGCCTTCGGCAGCATCGATCGAGCAGTCGAACTGATCAAGGCGGGCGCCGCAGACTACATCACCAAGCCATTCGACCCGGATGCGCTGATCGCCAAGGCGCGAGCACTGGCCGAGGGCTATGGCGCGCGACAGGCCTCGGCGGGAGCAGAAATCCTGGGCGTGTCGCCAGCGATGCGGCGGATCGCCGAATCGCTGCCCCGCCTCGCCCGCCATGCCGACAGCCTGCTGATCACCGGGGAGTCGGGCGTCGGCAAGGAACACGTGGCACGCCTGTTCCACCGCTACGCGGCCGGTCCGCAGGCGCCATTCGTCGCAGTGAACTGCGCCGCGATACCGGACTCCCTCCTCGAGGCCGAACTGTTCGGCCACGAGAAGGGGGCATTCACCGGCGCGACCAAGGCGAGGCGGGGCTATTTCGAACAGGCGGGCGGCGGCACCGTGTTCCTCGACGAGATCGGCGACATGCCCCTGTCGATGCAGGCCAAGTTGTTGCGCGTGCTGCAGGAACACCGGCTGCAGCGTCTTGGCGGAGAA
Source organism: Thauera sp. 63 (assembly GCF_000310165.2). Lineage (NCBI taxonomy): Bacteria > Pseudomonadati > Pseudomonadota > Betaproteobacteria > Rhodocyclales > Zoogloeaceae > Thauera > Thauera sp. 63. Next base: position 19,151 of record NZ_AMXC01000006.1, on the reverse strand, counting down.
TCACCGATTGCAGTGGATTTCCACCTGGTCTGTGCGACCCATTGCGACCTCAAGGCGATGGTCGACGAAGGCCGCTTTCGCGACGATCTCTACTACCGCATCCACGTGATTCACCTGCGCATTCCACCGCTGCGCGAGCGCCGGGAGGACATTCCCTGGTTCGTGCATCACTTCGTCGACGCGTTCAATCGCGCCCATCCCGAGCAAAAGCGGCGCATCGACCCGCGCACCGAAGAGGCACTTGCCCACTACGCCTGGCCGGGAAACGTTCGCGAACTGAAGCACGCGGTCGAGCGCGCCTGCATCCTGTCTCCCGGCCCGCTCCTCGGCGCCGATGCGTTCTTCGGCGAGGGGCTGGACGCCGGCGCGGACCAGCCCCCGCCCTCACGTCTGCTGGCCGACTACCTGATGGATTGCGAGCGGGATTACCTGCGCATGGTCCTGGAGCAGCATGGCGGCCACATGACCCACAGCGCCGAGGCGCTTGGCATCACGCGCAAGACGCTGTGGGAAAAGCTGCGCCGCCTTGGGCTGCAGGCGCGCGAAGATGTCTGAAATCAGTCAGCGCCCCTTCCCTGCTCCACCTCCGCCAGCAAGGCGGCGAGCGAATGCAGGCCTTCGGACTCTGCCGCCTCGGAGATTTCCTCGAGTGATGCTTTCGCATCGATCAGTTGGGCGGTCCTGCAATCAGGCGGTATTTGCTCCCGAAACTCCCGCAGCCGTGAATCGACCACGTCGCTGAGCGGGCGCGGCGCATCATCCTGGGCAAGACCTTCCTCGCAGGCCTCGAATAGCGCGCCTGCCAGCGCATGCAGCCCTTCCGATGCCGCGCAGGCGGACACCTCCTCCGGGCCCGCCCCGCGCGCAATCGCAGCAAAGGTCTTGCTGTCGTTGGGAATGCTTCCTTCAAAGGACGCCAGGATCTGCTTGAATAGTTCCATCTTCGTCTCCTCTCGTTATCGAACGGCGGGCAAAGAATGCGCCGAAACGACCGACCCGGGAACACAACTCGGTGGCGAGGCGATTGCGCCGCCGATCAGACTCCCGTCGCACCCTGCACGCGCCCGTTGGCGACAGCAATCAGTTCGCCCTCTTGAAACGAACGCCAGATCGTATCAGCAGGAATAAGCGGAACACTGGCGATCAGCGTTACTTCCTGAAAGCCTGGGGAAATCGAGAGCCCACGGACACAGATCTCCCGCTTGCCGTCGACGCACACGCAGGATTGCATGACGAGACCGGGCGCCGCTCTCGCAGCGCTTCCGGGTTGTGTGCGGCGATCACCGAACGCAAAAAGCGCGTCGCCATCGGCGTAAAGGAAATTGGCGGGCCCTAACTTGCGCAGATCTGCGGCAAACCCCGCGAGCAATGACAAGCGCTCGTCAAGAGGGGGGATGACCGTCAAGCCCGCAAACCGCTCCAGCAGCGCACAGAAGGCATGCTCGGAATCCGTCTCGCCGATCGGGCGATAACGGTCGTAGCACAGGCTGGAAGAGCGCTCGATGCCGGGCAGGTCGCCGTTGTGCGCAAAGACATGCATCCGCCCCATGCACTCGCGGACGAAGGGCTGGGTGTTCGCGAGACTGACCGGCCCCCGCGTTGCGTGCCGGATATGCGAAATCGCAAGCGATGTGGGCGACCCCTGTTGTTCGAGAAAGCGAACAAGTGCGCTCTCGCTGGCCGCAACGGGTTCGCGAAAGAGCGCAACGTCCTTGTCCTGATAGAAGGCAGCCCCCCAGCCCTCACGATGGCTGCCCGGAGGCGCACTATGAGAAGCGAGGGCTTCCAGCGAAAAGGTGAGTTGGACGGGGTTCCGACTGGACATCCCCAAGAGTTCGCACATATTTCACGCCCTCGCACCTTCAACACAATGCGGCAGTGATGTCGAATCACGAGTGGCACGGGTAGATACGATCCGTTCGATAACGAGCGAGTACGGCATCACAGCGGACTCTCCCGATTGGCCGACCTTGATGTCTGCGTGGCCATTTTCGAACGCCTGTCTCTGAACCTACGCGCCACAACAACCCGACGCGCCCTCGGGGGACGCGGTGACAAAGGCGGCAGGATCCCCCTTGACCGGAAAGCCACGGTAAAGCCACTTGGCGACGCCGTTGCTCATGTTCGCGACCTTGGTGTAACCGTGCCGCATGAGGTAATACGTCGCCTTCAGGCTGTTCTGCCCGTCGGCGCTGACCAACACGAGTTCGCGGTCGCGCGGCAATTCAGGAAAGCGCTCTTCGAACACACTGAATGGAATGTTCACGATTTCGGGCACGTCGAGCGTCAGTTGGTCGAAATCGGCTTGCTCGCGCACATCGACAAGCAGGACGTTCTCCTGAGCGATCCGCTTGCGGGTAGTCGTCGGACAGCACTGGCGGGGTTCTGGCAAAGGGGCAGGGGCAGCAGGCATTTCCATGATCCGTTCTCCTTCGAACTTACCCGGCCGCCCGAATCCACTCGGCAACGCTCACCGGAGTCGGGATGCGGCCCGACGACACAAGCTTTTCGTTGATCACCAGCCCCGGCGTCTTCAGCACGTCGTAGGCGATGATCTGCTGCATGTCGGTCACCTTGAAGATCTCCGCCTCCACGCCGGTGGCGGCGACCGCCTCGCGCGCGACTTCCTCGAGCTTGCGGCAGTTGGCGCAGCCGGGACCGAGAACCTTGATGCTGAGCATGATCAGACTCCTTTCAGTGAGGGTGCGGTCGAGCGACGGCTGGCCAGCGACAGCAGCACCGCCAGCGCGGCGATGAAGCCCGCCAGATACAGGGCGAGCGAAAGCAGCGACGTGCCGTCGATCCAGGCGCCGTACGTGAATCCGGCCGTCGCACTGAAGAGCGCGACCAGTCCGACATAGGTGGCCGTCTTCTTGCGCCCGATGATGGCCGAGATGATCAGCATGCTCTGCAGCGACAGTTCGGGGTCGGACATCAGATAGGCCAGCAGCGGCCCGCGGTGCATGCCGAGGTCAAGGAACATCTTCGCGATCGGCACTTCCACCAGGGTGGGAAAGTACATGAACACACCGAACGCGACGCCGGCGAGGTTGCCGGCCACCGAGTTGGTGCCGGCCACCATCTCGATCCATTCCGGGCGAATCAGCACGCGGATCATGCCGACGATGAACACGCCGATCACCAGCAGCGGGAAAATCTGTTTCACGAAGCGCCACGACTCCCACAACCAGTCGCCCAGTTCCTGTTCGGACAGCCGGTGGCGGGCGATCGCATACAGCGCGGCCAGGCTGATGGCGACCGCAAAGAACTTGCCGGTCATGCCCACGCGCAGGCCTTCGGGCACGGCCTGCACCGACAGCGCGGCCACCAGCAGCGTCACGGCGATCAGGCCGAGACTGGTCCACGTCCACGCATTGGCACCGTTCTGGATGTTCTCGAAGCCGCGCCACGCGCTCAGCCCAATCGCGGCCAACAGCGCGATCAGCACCACGCCCTGCACCGATACGCCCTCCTCGCCCTTCGCCGCGTCGTAGGGGACGAGTCGATCGAGCACGCCCTGCCAGGCCTGCGCATCCCCCAGCGGCAGCTCGATATGGACGTAGGTGCCGGTCAGCACGCCGAGCTTCAACGTGCCCGCCAGCAGCAGCGCAACCCAGACGAACAGGAACACCAGCGACGTACGCCCCATGCCCTCGCCCTGCAAGGCGAATGGACTGTCCGTGGCCAGATCGTGCGCGGCATCGTCGGCGCGGAAGATCAGCGCCATGATCAGCCCGATTCCGATGCCGAAGATCAGCGACAGCACGAAGCGCGCGATCGCCAAGTCGGGGCCGATGATGCCGCCGGTGTAGACCAGCGCCAGGATATTGGCCGCCGGGGCGAAGAACAGGAAGGTGATCGCCGGCCCGAGTCCTGCGCCCTTCTTGTAGATGCCGGCGAACAGCGGAACGATGGTGCACGAACACACCGCCAGCAGCGAGCCTGCCGCCGCGGCTGCCGGATACGACACGGCCTTGCTGGAGGTGCGCCCGAGGAATCGGGTGACGGTCTCCTTCGGGATCAGCGCCGCCATCGCGCCGGCGATGAAGAAGGCCGGGAGCAGGCACAGCAGCACATGCGCCGCCAGATAGGCGGCCAGATTGCCCAGCCCGCCGTAGAAGACGGGGAGAACCCAGGAAAGCATGGTGTCCATGACACGAACTCCGGCGAGAAAATCTTCCTACCCGGCCTGCGACCGACCTTTCGTCCGAGAACGTTAGGTCCGAGACCTCACGCTAACCGAGTGGATGGTCGAGGACAAGCAGCCTTATAAATGGTGACGCACGCCCGGCGAAAAGGATGCAGTCGCCGAACCTCGCGCAAGCCGCAGCATGAACTTGCGCGACTCTCCGAACCAAAGGACCGTACTGCCCATCGCCAGGCAGATCAGCCATTGCTCGCCGCTCAGCGGCACGGTGCCGAACGCCTGGTTAAGGAATCCGACATGAACGACCGCCACCTGCAACAGCGCCGATAGCGCCACCGCCCCCCACAGCCACCCATTCACGAACGGTCGATGGAACGCGCTGGTGACGGCAGAGCGCGCATTGAAGCAGTTGAACAACTGAGCGAACACCAGCACCGTAAAGCCGGCGGTGCGTGCGGTGCCGATGTCGTGCGTGCCTTCGATGAGCCCGCCGGGCAGGAACAGGTCGATGGTCAGCAGCGTGGCCAACGACATTACAAGGCCGATCTGCACGACGCCCATCCACATGCGGGCGTCGATGACGCGCTCGTTCGGGCGTCGCGGACTGCGCGCCATCGCGTCGTCGGTGTGGGGATCGACGCCCATCGCCATCGCCGGCCAGGAATCGGTGAGCAGGTTGATCCACAGGACCTGCGTCGCCAGCAGCGGCAGCACCAGCGCCTCGCCGCCAGCCTGCAGGCCGATCACGCCGGCGCCGATCACGCCGAGGAAGATCGTCAGCACCTCGCCCATGTTGGACGACAGCAGGTAGCGCAGGAACTTGGTGATGTTGTCGAAGATGCCCCGTCCTTCGCGCACCGCCTCGACGATGGTGGCGAAGTTGTCGTCGGCCAGGATCATCTTGGCTGCCTCCTTCGTCACTTCGGTGCCGGTGCGCCCCATCGCCACGCCGATGTCCGCCGACTTCAGCGCCGGCGCGTCATTGACGCCGTCGCCGGTCATGGCGACGACCTGGCCGTCGGTCTGCAGCGCATCGACGATGCGCAGCTTGTGCGCCGGCGCAACGCGGGCGAAGACCGAGGTCGTGCGCACCGCCTCCGCAAAACGTGCATCGTCCATTGCGTCGAGCTCGATGCCGGTGATCGCCTTCGCCCCGGGCTTGACGACGCCCAGGTCGGCGGCGATGCGAGCCGCGGTGCGCGGATGGTCCCCGGTGATCATGATCACGCGGATGCCCGCCCGATGCGCATCGGCGATTGCCTGCGCCACCTCTTCGCGCGGCGGATCGATGATGCCGACGGTGCCGACGAAGATCAGGCCTGTTTCCAGCGCCTCGCCCGTCCCCGCATCCTCGCCCCCGCTCAGCGGCCGGTAGGCCACCGCCAGCGGGCGCAGCGCGGCATCCGACATCGCGTCCACCTCGCCCAGCAAGCGGGCGCGCAAGGCGTCGTCGAGTTCGACCGCATCGAGCCCGACACGGGCGTGCGTGCAGCGCTCGAGCAGCACGTCCGGCGCGCCCTTCGCAATCACCACCCGCGCATCGTCGTGCTCGTGGTCTATGGCGATCACCGACATCATCTTGCGCTCCGACGTGAACGGCACCTCGGCGACGCGCTCGAAGCGGCGGTGCCGGCGCTCGTGCACACCCAGCTTGCGCTCGGCCACGAGGAAGGCCGCTTCGGTCGGGTCGCCCTGGATCTCCCAGGCGCCGTCGGCAGCCTGGCGAAGGTCAGCGTTGCCAGCCAGGCTGCCGCCGGACAGCAGCACGACGTGCTCGGCGTGCAGCGCCCCGTGGACCAGCGCCTTGCCCGCCTGCTGCACTTCGCCTTCGGGCGCATAGCCGACGCCGCTGACCTCGGTGCTGCCCGACAGGGTCGCCACGCGCACGATGGTCATCTCGGAACGTGTCAGCGTGCCGGTCTTGTCCGAGCAGATCACCGACGCGGACCCGAGCGTCTCGACCGAGGACAGGCGCTTGACGATCGCGTTGCGTGACGCCATGCGCTGCACGCCGAGCGCGAGCACGACGGACAGGATCGCGGGCAAGCCTTCGGGGACGGCGGCGACGGCGAGCGACACGCCCAGCAGCAGCACGCCGAGCAGATCGGTGGCGCTGCGGATCTCCGATGTCAGCACAATCGCCGCGACCACGATGGCCGCGATGATCAGCACGGCCAGGCCGAGCATTCGGCCGATGCGCGCCACCTCCCGCTGCAGCGGGGTCGGATCCTCCTGCGTGCCTTCCAGCAGGGCGGCAATCCCACCCATCTGCGTTTCCATGCCGGTCGCCGTCACCAGCGCGAGCCCGGTGCCCCGCACGACCGCCGTACCCTTGAACACCATGTTGCGCTGGTCGGCGATCGACGCCGCATCGGCCCGGGTGGCCACGTCCTTGAGCACCGGCTCGCTCTCGCCGGTCAGCGACGCCTCCTGCACGAACAGCGTGGCCGCGCGCACCAGACGGGCATCGGCGCCCACGGCATCGCCTTCCGCCAGCACCAGCAGGTCGCCGCACACCAGTTCTGCGCTCGGGATGCGCAGCAAGGTTCCGTCGCGGATGACACCCGAGCTCACCTGGGTCATCTTCGCCAGTGCGGCGGCGGCATTCTCTGCCCTCGCCTCCTGCACGAAGCCCAGGATCGCGTTGAGCACGACGATCACTGCGATCACGATCGCATCGAACGGCCAGCCCGCCTGCCCCTCGATCTCCCACACCACGAGGGTGACGACGATCGCCGCGAGCAGCAGATAGATCAGCGGATCGTGGAATTGCGCAAGCAGCCGTTTCCAGGCCGGAACGGCAGGTGCCGCGCGCAGTTCATTGCGCCCACCGCGGGCAAGGCGGACGCGGGCCTCCGCCGCGTCCAGACCACGCTCGACGTCCGTGCGCAAGGCCTCGGCGATCTCGACGATCCCGAGCCGGCTGGCATCACTGCATGTGCATTCCCTGGCCATGATCGAGTTGGGCATCCGGCATGAGCATGATCCACCACGTAACGGGTGTCGCTTGCGAAATACTTCCCTGGCGATTCTGCGCGGTCCTGACGATGAAGACGCGGATCGGTCAGGAAGGATGCACTCACACGCGAGGGTTCAGCCCAGGGGCGGCCTCGGCACGAAACAGCACACCTTTCCGCTTTTATCGAACCGGACCTGGCAGGCGCACAGCAACTGTTCGCGCAGGCGCTGCCGCGCCCGTTGGACGCGGGATTTCGCGCCCGGCAGCGACAGCCCCTTCAGCTCGGCAAAGCGCATCTGCGTCATGCCGCCGATGTCGCACAGACTGATGGCCTCGCGATCTTCCTCCGACAACTCCGCCAGCACGCGCGGCAGGCAGGCCGAAAGCTGCTCGACCATCGCGACCTCGAATTCAGGTGCGGCGAGATCCTCGGGCAGGGGCTCGCCATTGCGGGTCCGTCGGGCATGATCGACCACCACGTTGCGCGCCACCTCGAACAGCCAGGCACGCGGATTATTCACTTCGCAGAAGTGTTCGCCCTGGCGCAAAGCCTTGAGGAAGAGATCGTGCAGCACATCTTCCGCTTCCGACGGTGGGCGGATGTGATGACGAAGGTAACGCAGCAGTTCGGCCTCATGTGCCGACCAGGCATCCAACAGACAAGGAAACGTCATCCAAGGGAGTCCCGTCCAGTTTTACCACCCGGCAGATCCAACGGACTTAGGTCAGTCGAGGTCATATGGACTGCTGCTGCACCCGCTTCGACAGCGCCTCCGAGCTTTCCTTGCGCTCGCTGTAGCGATCGACGAGATAGGGCGCGATGTCGCGCGTCAGCAGGGTGAACTTGACCAGTTCCTCCATGACGTCGACGACGCGGTCGTAATAGGCCGAAGGCTTCATGCGATCGTTGTCGTCGAACTCGAGGAAAGCCTTTGCCACCGACGACTGGTTGGGGATGGTCAGCATGCGCATCCAGCGCCCCAGCACGCGCATCTGGTTGACCGCGTTGAACGACTGCGATCCGCCGCACACCTGCATCACCGCCAGGGTCTTGCCCTGGGTCGGGCGCACCGCGCCGACGGACAGCGGAATCCAGTCGATCTGCGTCTTCATGATGCCGGTCATCGCGCCGTGGCGCTCGGGCGAGCACCACACCATGCCTTCGGCCCACTGAGCGAGTTCGCGCAGCTCGACCACCTTGGGGTGGGTGTCGGGTGCATCGTCGGGCAGCGGCAGGCCGCTCGGGTTGAAGATGCGCGTCTCCGCGCCCATCGCGCGCAGCAGGCGGGCGGCCTCCTCCGTCGCCAGCCGGCTGAACGAGCGCGCGCGCAGCGAGCCGTAGAGCAGCAGGATGCGCGGCGGATGGGTCGAGCGCTGCGCGCTGTGCAGCTGTGCCGAGTCGGGCACGCGGAACAGGGCCGGGTCGATGTTGGGCAGGGGCTCAGACACGGCGCCCCTCCGCGTCGACGACCTGCTCGCCGTCCTCCTTGGCGAAGGCGCCGCGCTGGGCCTGCGGCAAGATCTCGAGCACCACTTCCGAGGGCCGGCACAGCCGGGTGCCGAGCGGGCTGACGACGATCGGGCGGTTGATCAGAATCGGATGCGCCATCATCGCGTCGATCAGCTCGTCGTCGGTCCTAGGCGGATCGCCGAGGCCGAGCTCGGTGAAGATCGCCTCCTTGGCGCGCATGATGCCGCGCACGCCAAGCCCGGCGGCAGCGATCAGCTCGACGAGCTTCGCGCGCGTCGGCGGCGTCTTCAGATATTCGATTACAGTCGGTTCCTCGCCGCTGTTGCGGATCATCGCCAGCGTGTTGCGCGAGGTGCCGCAGCGCGGGTTGTGGTAGATCGTGATGTCGCTCATCAGCGTATTTCCTCTTTCAGCACACACTTGGGTTGGGGGGCGTAGGCAAACCAGTGCTGGGTGCGATTGACGATGGCCACCAGCGAAAGCATCACCGGCACCTCGACCAGCACGCCGACCACGGTGGCCAGGGCGGCACCGGAGTTCAGGCCGAACAACGAGATCGCCACCGCCACCGCCAGCTCGAAGAAATTGGAGGTGCCGATCAGGCAGGCGGGGCCGGCGATGTTGTGCGGCAGCTTCAACATGCGCGCGCCGATCAGGCTGACGGCGAAGATGCCGTAGCTCTGCACGATCAGCGGCACCGCGATCATCGCGATCACCAGCGGCTGGGCGACGATGGTGCCGGCCTGGAAGCCGAACAGCAGCACCACGGTGGCGATTAGACCGACGATGGACCAGGGCTTGAGCCGGGCGACAAAGTCGGCCACCGCGTGCGTCGAACGGCGCTCGAGCGCGTGCCGTGTGGCCATGCCGGCGGTCAGTGGCAGCACCACGTACAGCACGGTCGACAGCACCAGCGTTTCCCACGGCACCGTGATGTTGGTGACGCCGAGCAGGAAGGCGGCGATCGGCGCGAAGGCCACGACCATGATGAGGTCGTTCACCGACACCTGTACCAGCGTGTAGTTGGCGTCGCCCTTCACCAGTTGGCTCCACACGAACACCATCGCGGTGCACGGCGCCACCCCGAGCAGGATCATGCCGGCGATGTATTCGCTGGCCGATTGCGGATCGACCCAGGGCGCAAAGAGGTACTGGAAGAACAGCACGCCGAGCGCGGCCATCGTGAACGGCTTGATCAGCCAGTTCACCACCAGCGTCAGGATCAGGCCGCGCGGCCGCCTACCCACGTCCTTCACCGCATGCCAGTCGATCTGGATCATCATCGGGTAGATCATCACCCAGATGAACACCGCCACCACCAGGTTCACGTGATAGATCTCGAGCCCGGCGATGACCTGGAAGACATCGGGTGTGGCGAGGCCCAGCGCGACGCCGGCGACGATACCGAGCGCGACCCAGACGGTCAGATAGCGTTCGAACAGTCCCATGTCAGCTCTCCTGGGGCGGGTTACGGCGGCCGATCTGGTCGACCTCGCGCTTCAGGGCCAGGCGGTCGAGCTTGGCGATCGGCAAGCTCAGGAACAGGCGGAGGCGATTGACGATTTCCTGTTGGGTCTGCCTGAAGGCATTGAGCCTGCGCTCGCGACTGCCTTCTACGCGGCCCGGATCGGCAAAGCCCCAGTGCGCGGTGATCGGCTGGCCGGGCCATACCGGGCACACCTCGCCGGCAGCCTGGTCGCACACGGTGAACACGAAGTCCATTACCGGCGCATCCGGCCGGGCGAATTCGTCCCAGCTCTTGCTGCGCAGGCCGTCCGTGTCGTAGCCCTGCGCCTGCAACACCTCGAGCGTCATCGGATGCACGATGCCGAGCGGGTGGCTGCCGGCGCTGAAAGCCTTGAAGCGGCCCTTGCCGAGTTCTTTGAGCGCCACCTCGGCAATGATGCTGCGTGCGGAGTTCCCGGTGCACAGGAACAGCACGTTGTAGATCCTTTCGGACATTTCAGGCTCCGCTTGTGATTCTGGAATTGGATTCACCGGCCAGCTCGAGCAGGCGCTCTACGCCGACCGGCTCGGTTTGCAGCAGCGGCACCACCGCAAGGCGGGCCGCGTGGCGGGTGGCCACCGTGTCGATCTCGCGCAACTCGGCGATGGCGCGACGGCGCAGCAGCGGCGAGCGGGTGTCGGCCGCCGCGACGCTGGCGTTAACGACCCAGGCCCAGGGTTCGATTCCGGCACGGCGCAGGTCGGCCTGCAGGCTTGCCGCCTCCAGCACCGGCGTGGTCTCGGCCAGCGTGGCGATCAGCACCTTGGTCCGTTTCGGATCCTGCAGCTGCATCATCGGCGTGGTGAAGTTCATGCCCGTGCCGCCCATCTGGCGCGCCACCTCGCGGTGGTAGGCGCCGGTGGCATCGAGCAGCAGCAGGGTGTGCCCGGTGGGCGCCGTGTCCATCACGACGAACTTGCGCCCCGCCTCGCGAATCACGCGCGAGAAGGCCTGGAACACCGCGATCTCCTCGGTGCAGGGCGAGCGCAGATCCTCTTCGAGCAGCGCACGGCCGGCTTCGTCGAGACCGGCGCCCTTGGTCGCCAGCACCTGCTGGCGGTAGCGCTCGGTCTCGGCCTGCGGATCGATGCGGCTGACGGTGAGATCGTGCAGCGACCCGTCCAGCGTCTCGGCCAGGTGGGCGGCGGGGTCGGACGTCGTCAGATGGACCGGCAGGCCGCGCTGCGCCAGCGCCACCGCGATCGCTGCCGCCAGCGTGGTCTTGCCGGTGCCGCCCTTGCCCATCAGCATGACGAGACCGTGGCCGTCGGCGGCGATGGCGTCGACCAGCTTCGCCAGTTCGGGCATCTCGATCCGATCGGGCAACGACCCCAACGGATCCCGCGCGGACTCACCGGTCTGCGCGTCGTCAAACAGGCCGCGCAGCGCATCGAGACCGACCAGATTGAAGGGCTTCAGTGAAATGCGATCACCGGGCAGCGCCGCAAGCGTTTGCGGCACGGCCGCGAGCGCCTGCGCCTCGCGGGCATCGATCGCCGCGGCGAGCGCATCGCCTGCGGCCTCTTCAGCCGGCAGCACGCCGTTGATGACCAGATATTGCTGTGTGAGCCCGATCGCGGCGAGTTCCTCGTGGGTGCGTGCCACTTCGCGCAGCGTCGCCGCCTGCGCGCGCGCGACCAGCACCAGCCGGGTGCGTGCCGGGTCGGCAAGCGCGTCCACCGCGGCGCGGTACTGCGTGCGCTGCTTCTCCAGCCCCGCCAGCGGGCCGAGGCAGGACGCATCGCCCTTGCCCGCCTCCAGAAAGCCGCTCCACGCACCCGGCAACTGCAGCAGGCGGATCGTGTGGCCAGTGGGCGCGGTGTCGAACAGGATGTGCTCGTAGTCGGCCACCAGCTCGACGTCGGTGAGCAGCGCGGTGAATTCGTCGAAGGCGGCGATTTCGGTGGTGCAGGCGCCGGACAACTGCTCCTCGATACCCTTCACCACGGCGTCGGGCAGCACACCGCGTACCGGCCCGACCAAGCGGTCGCGGTAGGCCTGCGCCGCCGCCTGCGGGTCGATCTCCAGCGCGGCCAGGCCCGGCACCGCTGCGATCGGCGTGATGTAGTTGCCGATCGCCATGCCGAACACCTGGCCAACATTGGACGCCGGGTCGGTGCTGACCAGCAGCACGCGCCGCCCCGAGGTCGCCAGATGGACGGCGGCCGCGCAGGCGATCGAGGTCTTGCCCACGCCGCCCTTGCCGGTGAAGAACAGGAAGCGCGGCGGATCGGTCAGGAATTTCATGGTCGGCCCTCGGTGATCAGCAGCAGCGGCCGCCGGAGCAGCAGTTCGAATCGGCAATCGGCTTCAGCTTCGCCGGCTCGGCGATCCCGGCCCAGCGCGCCAGGTCACTGCGGGTAGGGTAACGGCCGGCGAGCGCGAGCTGGCCATCGACCAGCACCAGCGGCAAGGCCTCGGCGCCGGAGCGTTCGAGGAAGCCCTTCACCACCGCGTTGTCGGCGAAGGCCAGCGGCTGCTGGGCAAGATTGAAGCGCTCGATCTGTGCCCCGTTACGCTTCGCCCATTCGCCGTCGGCAGCGACGCGGATCAGGGCCTCATCGACGTCGACACCACACACGCCCGAGCTGCAGCACAGGGCGGGATCAAACATCTGGATGCTGGCCATTTCGAAACTCCATCGAAGGTTGAATCATTGATAAAAAAATTACGGCAGCAGCGTGCCGATGCGGTCCAGCTCCGCCTTCAAGCGTGCGCGATCTTGCGCCAGTTCGGCCAGCGGCAGCGCGAGGAAGGCCTCGATGCGGACGCGCAGGATGCGGTAGGCCGTGATGAAGGCGGCACCGATCTCTACGTCGGTGCCGACGGCATGCGCCGGATCCTCCACGCCCCAGTGCGTGCGCACCACCGGCCCGAGGAAGACCGGGCAGGTTTCCCCCGCGGCGTCGGCGCAAACGGTGACGGCGATGTCGGGCGTCAGCGGTAGATCGTCCCACGACTTGCTGTGATAGCCCGCGGTGGCGATGCCCTCACGTGCCAGCAGCGCGAGTGCGTGCGGATGCACGTAGCCGGCGGGCTTGCTGCCCGCGCTGATCGCCTTCCAGCCGGCGGGCGCGAGGTGGTTGAACGTGGCTTCGGCGAGGATGGAGCGGCACGAGTTGCCCGTGCAGAGGAAGAGGACGTTCATCGGTCGGATGGGTGGTGAGGATCGATCGTATTCCCGGCGGCCGGCTGCTTCATGCACCGCTCTCGGTCGTGTTCTGCAGCGTCGGATCCAGAAGTTGCGACGCGGCGATCAGCGCGGCGCGCACCAGCAGGCTCTCGGGAATCGCTTCGTAGGTCGCACCATCGACTTCGACGGTGCGGCAATCGGCATCGCCGCAGGCATCGCAGCAGCGGCTCGCGCCGCTCGTGCCCTGCAGCCAGTCCTCCAGCGGCCGGCCGGCGATCCAGATGCGGTTCGATTCCAGCGGCTGCGCCTGGAAGGCAGTCGGCGCGATCTCGCGCGCCTCGAGCACCGGGGTGACGCCGAGCGGCTCCAGTGCGGCCTTCAGCCGTTCGACGGTGCGCTCGACCGCCTGCTGCGTAGTGCCGCAGCGCGGGCAGGTGCTGCCATCCGCGTCGACCAGCCGTTGCCAGACGATGGTCAGGGTTTTCATGGTGTCCTCCACGTTTTCGCGCGGCCTGGAAACGCGGACATGCTCACTGCACCGCACCCTGCGGTGCGCAACTGCCTTCGAGACAGATCACCGCCTCGCCCACGCCGGCGCATTGCTCCGGATGCCCGGCGCAGCATTCAGCGGTGAGGTAGGCGATCAGGTCCACCATCAGCGCCATGTTGGCGCGGTAGCGCTGGAAGCGGCCTTCCTGCTCGACCGATGCCAGCCCGGCATGTGCGAGCGCCTTCAGGTGGAAGGAGAGATTGGTCGGCGGCACGTCGAGCGCGGCGCCGATCTCGCCTGCGACCAAGCCTCCCGGCCCCTTCTTCACCAGCAGGCGATACACGTCGAGTCGGATGCCCGACGACAGGGATTCGAATACGGTGAGTGCGTCTTTCTTGTCCATAAAAGCGTTTATACAACATTCGTTGAAGTCTTGCAGCGATTATCGCCCGGCCTGCGGCATTCGGACATCAGCACTGCATCTCAATGCCTCGGCGGTCCCGGGCGACTTCGAACGCGAAGCAGCGGTGATCTCGAACTTCAAAGGACGCTGGGTCTTCTGCTGCATCACCATCGCGCGCGAGGCAACCTGATCGCCATGAGCGACATCACGTACCCGCAGTTTGACCAGATCGCAGCCCCGCAGCTTGCTGTCGATTGCAAGGTCGAAGAGCGCGAGGTCGCGCAGGTTCGTTGACAGTTGCAGGCGGACGCGGATCGCCCAAATCTCCTTGAGCTTCAAAGGCGCCTTCTGGCCAACGAGCTTGCCCCGGTTCCATGGCCCACCTGTCGTAGCCGGTGTGTTCGTCGTCGTGTTCATGATGAACTCCTCTTCTCGGTTGAAGGGAATTCCAGTGTGAAACGTAGCGCTTCTCCAGGAGAGTGGCCCGGTATTGGTCGAGCGGTCGCTGAACCGGCCCAGACCTGCCGGTCGAGCACGGGAAGACTGCTGAATGGCAAGTCTCTGGGTGCAGCAGACGGTCGGATGACTGCGTTCCGCAATCGCCGAGTGACGGCAGTTGGCCGGACTGAGACTTCCATCCCCCGATCTGCGTGGGGGCGCTGCGAGTCGACTGTGGCTGTCTCCACCCGAGCCGTTTCAGTCATCGGCACGGCATGGAGGGGTCGTCTGGCGTGAGTGACGGGACGAAGACGGACGTGCAGTCTGGTCGACGTGCGTTCTTGCCAATTTTTGCCAAGCGGACTAACCTGCGTCCATGAGCACGATGAACATTTCCTTGCCCAACAGCCTGAAATCCTTCGTGGACGAGCAGGTGAGCGAACGGGGTTACGGCACCAGTAGCGAGTACGTGCGCGAATTGATTCGCAAGGACCAGGATCGTCAGCGCTTGCGTGGAGTGCTGCTGGCGGGGGCTGCCAATGCGTCGGCGTCACCGGCAAATGCCACTTACTTCGAAGGTCTGCGTGACCGGGTACGCCGGGCGGGCAAACCGGTTTCTCGCGGGTGAAGGTCAAGTCCGTCGTTCCGCGTGAGCAGGCCAGCCAGGACGTCGACGACGCGATAGCCTACTACCTCGAAGAGGCTTCCTCATCGGTTGCGCTCGGCTTCATCGACGCACTAGAACAGGCCTATACCCACATCGCCCGCCATCCTGGCACGGGTTCGCCTCGCTTTGGGCATGAATTGGACCTTCCGGGTCTTCGCTCCTGGGTGCTTTCTGGCTACCCCTACCTCGTTTTCTACGTTGAACGCCCGGATCACATCGATGTCTGGCGCGTACTGCATGGCCAGCGCGACATTCCCTCCTGGATGCAGGACCAGGAGGGCTTCGTCTGACGCAGCCGCCTGGCACACCATGTGCGAGTTGTGACAGCCTGCTTACCGGAGCTCCGTGCCAACGGCTGCATTTGGCCGGAACTTCGCCTCGTTGAGACGTGGGACGCGTTCACAACTTCGCTCGAACGGCTGGTCTCTCCGCCTCTGACGGGCCGGGCCCGACCCATTGAGGTCGGTTGCGGCGTTAGGGCGAACCGCAGCTGTCATGGTATCGCGGACATAGCCTGCAGCACCTTTCTCCAGTTACTGCAGCTTGAACTCGACGTCCACACGCTCGTCATAGCACGTCCGTCAGAGCCTGCGGAGTTATTGAGAATACAACTGCGTCAAGCGGCCTGCCTTGGAAGTACAATCGATTCTTGGCGATGCATTCACGTTCTGCACCCAGGCGTTCAGCCACCCGCTGGCTGATCCACGGCATATCGGTAAGAGGTGAGCCAGGGATGCCCCCAGGGAGTAGGCCGTCGCACCCCATATGGTCGGGATGCCCACTGTGAACACAAACTCAGCCGCAGCTGCTCGGGGGCAGGATCGAATGTCAGCCATACACTTGCCATGAACGGCCGTTCCCAGGCTTGAAGGGGTCAGCCAAGAAAACCTTGTTCGTGCCCCATGGCGCCGGACCCTGCTTCCTCATAGACTGGAATCCGCCCGACGCGTGGAACGCCATGGGGGATTTCCTGAAGAACGTGGCGAGCACCCTGCCCGCACGCCTCTCGGCCATCGTGGTGGTCTCGGCCCACTGGCTGGAGCCGGCGTTCAGCGTCACCAGCGGACGGCAACCGGATCTGTTCTACGACTACTACGGCTTTCCCCCGCATACGTACGAACTGCGCTATCCGGCACCCGGAGAGCCGCAACTCGCCGCGCGCATTGCCGGCTTGCTCGACCAGGCGCAACTGCCGACCCGACAGGACGCCTCGCGTGGCTTCGATCACGGCATGTTCATTCGGCTGAAGCTGATGCTCCCAGACGCCGACATCCCCGTGGTGCAACTCTCGCTGCGCCATGACCTGGACCCACAGGCGCACCTGGACGCCGGCCGCGCGCTGGCCGCGCTGCGCGACGAAGGCGTACTGATCGTCGGCAGCGGCATGAGCTTTCACAACATGCGCGCCTATGGTGACCCGCGTTTCGGGCCGGTCTCCGACGCGTTCGACCACTGGCTGGTGCAGACGGTCGGGTCCCCGGCGCCACAGCGCGAGCAGGCTCTGGCGACCTGGGAACAGGCGCCATCGGCCCGGCTGTGCCATCCGCCGCGCGCCGAAGAGCACCTGCTGCCGCTGATGGTGGTGGCCGGCGCGGCCAGCGAGGGCGCCGGCCAATGCATCTTCAGCGACAGGGTGATGGAAACCACCCTGTCGGCGTTTCGCTTCGACTGACTTTCAAAGAGGACTTACACATGATCATCGAGCTTTCCGGCAAGACCGCCATCGTCACCGGCTCCACTGGCGGCATCGGCCTCGCCATCGCCAGGGGGCTGGCAGACGCTGGTGCGACCGTCGTCATCTGCGGTCGTGAGCAGGAACGTGTCGACGCGGCACTGGCGCAACTGCGAACCACCCGGGCGGGCTCGCAGGCCCGTGGCGTGGTCGCCGACCTGGGCACGGCCGCCGGTTGCCAGGCGCTGATCAATGCCGAGCCGGATGCCGACATCCTGGTGAACAACCTGGGCATCTACGGCGTCAAGGCCTTCTTCGACATCGATGACGCGGACTGGGAGGCCTTCTTCCAGGTCAATGTGATGAGCGGGGTGCGTCTGGCGCGCCACTATGCACAGGGCATGAAGGCACGCGGCTGGGGGCGGATCCAGTTCATCTCGAGCGAGTCGGCGCTGAACATTCCGGCCGAGATGGTGCATTACGGCGTCAGCAAGGCGGCACTGCAGGGCCTGTCCCGCGGTCTGGCCAAGGTCCTGGCCGGCAGCGGCGTGACCGTCAACACCATCCTGCCGGGGCCGACCCGCACCGAGGGCGCAATCGCCTTCATTGCGGGCATGGCGCAGGAACGCGGGGTCTCCGCGACGGAGATGGAGGCCTTGTTCCTCGCCGAAAACCGTCCGTCGAGCCTGATTCGGCGCTTCGCCAGTCCCGAGGAGGTCGCCAACCTCTGCGTCTACGCGGCCTCCTCCCAAGCCAGCGCAACCACCGGCGCTGCTCTGCGGGTCGAGGGCGGTATCGTCGAAAGCATCGCGTGACGCACAGGGCGCCTAGGAGACACGCCTGGGCATCGCGCGCCACGCGGCCAACCTATACTGACCGATGCCAGGCCCGCCCATGCGGCGGACCTCGCAGTGATAAGCCGTTCTCGATCCCCCATCCACCCCACGGAGGGCGTGTCATGACCAAGGTTCTTGTTCTTTACTATTCGTCGTATGGGCACATCGAAGCGATGGCCTCTGCTGTCGCCGAAGGCGTCAGGGAAGCAGGCGCGCAGGCCACGATCAAGCGTGTTCCTGAGTTGGTGCCGGAGGAGATCGCACGGTCGTCCGGTATCAAGCTAGACCAGGCCGCGCCGATTGCCACGGTTGCCGAACTCCCCGAATACGATGCGATCATCTTCGGCACCCCGACCCGATTCGGCAACATGGCCTCGCAGATGCGCAACTTCCTCGATCAGACCGGTGGTCTTTGGGCGAAGGGCGCACTGATCGGCAAGGTCGGCAGCGTGTTTGCCAGCACCGCGACCCAGCATGGTGGGCAGGAGACCACCATCACCAGCTTCCATACCACGCTGCTGCATCACGGCATGGTCATCGTCGGCGTTCCATACTCGGAAACACGGCAGACGATCATGAGCGAGATCACCGGTGGAAGCCCGTACGGTGCAACCACGATCGCGGCGGGCGACGGTTCGCGCAAGCCGAGCGAGAACGAGCTTGCAATCGCCCGCTTCCAGGGCCGGCACGTGGCGGCGATCGCCGAGAAACTTGCCGCCGGGTAAGCACTTGCCGAAGGTTCCCGGGTCCGAGCGCCCACGTTACTTGCGCTCGGGCAATTTGGGCCTCAAGCGCATAGGCGCTTGTGATGAGTTGGGAGGCAGGTTCCCCGAAAAACCTCTCATTGAGCTGCAGAAAACTTGAACAGCAACGGGTCGGCAGTTCCAGCTTGCAGGCCTGGGAAGCTGCCGTTCACCGTCGCCTGACGCGTGAACGGTAGGTGAACGAACACATTCCTGCCTGACTTCACCACTCAGACCAGTGACAGCTGAGGCCGAATGGTTCGCGTTGGTCGTAGGCCAAGTCTCAGATCAATCCTATCTCTCGTGCAGCGGGGGCTCCTTTTCATCCGATCAGCGGCTTCTGTTTAAAGTAAGCGCCCGGCGAACCCGTCTTGCCGTTTCGCTCAGACGCTGACGGCTGGCTGCCAGCGATGCGGCAGCAGTTCGCCAATCCTGCTGTAGGGCTGGCTCGGCAGTCTTTCGAGCACATCCTTCAGGTACGCGAAGGGCTCGTGGCCATTCAGTCGCGCGGACTGGATCAGGCTCATGACGGCAGCCGCGCGCTGGCCCGCCCGCAGGCTCCCCGCGAAGAGCCAGTTCTTGCGCTTATGCAAAGGTTGGCATAAGCGCAATTATGCGCGGCCCGCGATTATGCAAGGTTCCGTTGTACGTCCCCTCAACGCCTGACATAGGCAAGGGTGGTAGC